>NZ_CP127407.1:370000-677692 GCF_030291075.1 Stenotrophomonas sp. 57 | reverse complement strand
TCGCGCGGATAACCGCGCAGGGCCTGCAGGAAAGCGCGCTCGGCCTCTGCATTGCGGCCGGCATCGAGCAACTGCTGGCCACGCAGGCCGGCGCGCCACGCCGGGTCGCTGACCCGCTTGTGCTGGTCGGTGTAGCGCTCGCGCACCAACGCGATGTCGGCAAACGTCGGGTTGCGGGTGATGAAGTCCTGCAGCCGGCGCACGCTGCGGTCGTCGGCCGGCTGATCCTTCAGGTAGGCCCACTCGGCGTCCGCCGCCATGCCGCGGGCTTCAGGATTTCGCCCCATGCGCTGCAGCGCGGCCAGCGCCTCGGCATCGCGGCCGGCCGCGAACAGCATCTGCGACAGCGCCTGCAGCAATGGCACATTGCCCGGATAACTGCGGTCCAGTTCGCTCAGCGCACGGATCGCCTGTGCACGCCCATCCGCCTGGGCGCCGCGCAGGCGCCAGTACTCCAGGCCCAGCTGCAGGCCAGGTGGATCATCGTTGAACAGGCGCCGGTAGATCGCCAGCGCTTCGGCGCTGCGACCACCGGCAGCGAACAGCCGCGCCTGCTGCAGGTCCTGCTGCAGGTCACCGCGATAGGCCTGCCAGAGGCGCTCGCCGGCGGCCAGTTCACGGGTGCCCGCGCCGATCTCGCGCAGGCGCTTCAGGGTCACCTCGGCATCCTGCAGCTTCTGCTGCGACAACTGCACTTCCAGGATTGCCACCAGCGTGCCGCGATCATCCGGTGCCAGCATGCGCAGCCGCGCCAGCGCGTCTTCGATCAGGCTCTGGCGCCCGGTGGCCTCGCCGATGCGCACCTGCTGCAGCAGCCACTGGCGCTGCTCGGCAACGGTTCCGCCCGGTGTATCGGGCAGGGCCTGCGCCGCGCAGGGCCCGGCACCGGCCAGTCCCAACAGGACCAGGCCGGACGCGGTGACCAGCGGATGCCGTGTACGTGCCATCAGTGCCCCGGGTCCAGGCGCTTGGCCGCCACCCAGCGCAGCGTGCGCCACAGCAGGAAGGCGACCATCAGCACCACCAGCGTGGCCAGCACCGCCAGCAGTGCCGGGTGGTCGGCCAGGTGGTACCACAGCAGCAGCCACCACGGCAGCGCGCCAACGTAGTAGTGATCGCCGACGAACTGGCTGTGGATGCCCGAGGTGCGCAGGATCGCCACCGAACCGGCGATGGCTTCGCGCTTGCCGGTATCGCTGAGTGCATCGTCGAGCAGGCCGTAGTCGGCGGCATTGCTGGCGGCCAGCGAAACGATGCTGCGCTGCGCATGCGTCGGCGACTGCATGCCGATGATCGCGGCGAACGGCGCCTGCGCGCTCACGGCTACTTCGGTCACCGCCGGGTCGCCATCGCGGCTGCCACGGCGCGCCTGTTCCATCGCCTGCTGCGGCGAGGGCGACTGGCCGTTGAGCAGGCGCGTGCGCTGGTCGTCGATCAGCAGCGACAGCTGCTGGCTGCCGCGCAGCTCCGCCGGCAAGGCGCCCAGCATCAGCAGGTCCGCATCCAGTGTGCTGGCCTGCTTCCAGTCATCGGACAGGCGCAGCCCATAGGCCGGGTAGCCGCTCTGCACGCCCAGCCCACCGATCAGGTTCAGCAGCAGGCTGACCTGAGCTTCGCTGGCGCTGGGTGGCACCAGCACGACGGTCTCCGACAGATCGGCCATGCGAGTGAAGGGGAAGCCGCTGAGTGCGAACGCGGACAGGTCCGGCAGGCCCATGTAGTGATGGAAGCCGGAGAAGTCGATGGTCGAGTCTTCTTCGATCGCTGCCTGCAGGTTGGGCGGCAGCACGGTCTGGCAGTGGTCGCGCTGCGCACTGCCCATCACGCTGGCGAAGTTGAAATCGAAGCGCAGCTGGTTGCGGTCGCCCAGCTTGAGCGCCGGAATCAGCAGGCGCCCGTCGTCGGCACCGGCATCGCCGGCCAGCACCGGCAGGCGGATTTCCTCCAGGCCCTGCTTGCCGTTGCGACGCACCAGCGGGAAGCTGGAGATGAACTGGTCGTTGATCGCTACGCCCAGCCGCGACTCATCGCTGCCGAACGGCGGCGTGTAGCGGTAGCGCAGGTTCAGCGGAATGCCCTGGTTGCGCCAGATGAACAGGTCCGGCGGCAGGTTGAGGTTGACCGTGATCGGCTGCGGCGACACGCCGTTGGCGTGCAGCTGCTGCGGATAGTCGAGCAGTTCGGCCAGGCGCACGGCGCGATCGGTACGCACCCAGTTCGGTGCGTCGTACGGCTTGCGCGGGGCCAGCGGCTTGATCTCGTCGACGCTGACCTGGCGACCGCGGAACAGCACGTTGCCGGCCGCCATCGCGGCCACTGCCTTCTGCAGGTCGTCATCGTTGCGGCCGAGCACCAGCAGCAGCTTGCGCTGCGGATCCTCCGGCAGCGACATCAGTTCGATCATCGGGCCCTTCACCGGGGCATGGTTGGCGATCACCGGCGGGAACCTGCCGTTGACCGCCAGCACCACCGCGTGGCCCTTGTCCGGCAGTGTGCCGAAGCTGACCGGGAAGCGCGCCTGGCGCCACCAGCCGGACAGGCTGCCGAAGTACGAGGACATCACCGCCGCCGCGCGCTGCTGCGCCAGGCTCGGTGCGGTGGCGAACACCACCGGCAGTTCCAGCCGTGCGGTATCGCGCGGATCGAAGAACGGCAGCGGGAAGTTGGCCAGGTCGTCCTGCATCGCCAGCGGCTGGCCCCCCAGGCGCAGCGTGCTGTTGCTGGACAGGTTGACCCACAGCGAGCTGTGCGTCGGCTCTTCGCAGATGTCGGTGTAGTGGCCGACGAACTCCAGGCGGACCTGGTTGAAATCAGCGATCAGGCGCGCGTCCAGCGGCAGCTTGGCCTGCACCGGCCGGCCCAGCTGGTCGTTGCTGATCGGCACCACGCCCATCATCGCGTCATTGAGGTAGACCCGCAGGTGCGACAGGGTCGGCAGCAGCGACGGTGAAGGCGTGAAGCTGAGATCCAGCTCGGCATCGCGGACCAGGCGGTCACGGCGCACCTGGAACTCGAAGGTGGTGGCATTGCGCACCCCCGACAACAGCGTGTCCTGGCGACGCCCCAGCTGCGCGAAGGTGTTCTGCCGCTGCCAGGGCCAGGCGCTGCCCGCCCAGGTCTGCGCCAGCGCGGGCTCGGTACCGACGGCGGCCGTGGTGGCAGGTGCGGCCGGCACATCCGGCACCGGCGGCGCGACAGGCGCTGTGGTGGGAGGGGCGACCGGTGCCGGAGCAGGCGCACTGTTGCCTGACGCCACGGGCAGGGCCAGCAGGGGCAGCAGCAGCCAACGCAGAGAGGACGGAAGGGTCATGGACGAAGCCCTGGATCAGCGGCTGGGTCAGCCGGGTGGGAAGGAAGCGGACGTTGCGGAGCAAAACTGGCCAGCCATCGCAGCAGGCGACGGTTCCAGTGTGCCGGGCGATCAAGGTCGAACGGTGCGAAATCACCCATCCGCCGATAGCCGCGCCAGCCCAGGACAAGCACGCTCCACAGGCTGCGCGGCAGGCTCTTGGGTTGGTAACCGGCGTGCCAGTCGAGCCAGGCATCGGCGCGGGCGAAGGTGCACTGGGCAAACTCGACGCGCTGGCGTTCGTCCTCGAACAGCAGCAGCAGGCCCAGTCGCCGGCCGACAGTACGCTGCACGCGCGCCGGGAACGCGAACTCACGGCGGCCCCGTCCCAGCAGCACCTGCACGCGCTCGCCTTCGGCCAACTGTGCGTCTTCGCCGAGTTCGACGCCCACGCCATCGTTGGAGTAATCCTGCAGGACGCCGCGCAGGCGCCGGCCATCGGGTACCTGCAGCGCCATCGGCAGGTGGGTGGTGACACGATGCGTGCGACGCACCTGCTGCACTTCAGCGGCCACCGCCAGCGCACCGCCGATGATCAGCAGGTTGTACAGCACCCACAGCGAACTGACGACCACCGTACCGCGTTCATCGACCGGCCCGTGCATGAAGCGCCATACGGCAAAGCACAGGCCGAGCACGTTCAGCAGCGCCAGCACCAGGTAGGGCTGCGCCACGCGCCAGTCGAATCGATCGCCGGCCTGGGTGCCGCCCTTGTCGGTGACGTTGAACTTGCCGCGGCCCGGGCTGAACAGTGCCACGGTAGTGGGCCGCGCGATGTACCAGGCCAGCACCGTCTCGTACACCTCACCCCAGAACGGCCGCCGGTACTTGCCCTGGATGCGTGCGTTGGTAAGACTGGCGTGGGCCATGTGCGGCACCACGAACAGCAGGATGGCCAGCGCCGGCGCGTAGATGATGTAGACGTGCAGAAGCAGGAACGCCAGCGGCGCGGTGAGGAACACCAGGCGCGGAATGCCGGCCAGGAAATGCAGCATCGCGTTGGCATAGCAGAAGCGCTGGAACAGACTCAGGCCCTTGCCCAGCAGCGGGTTGTCGATGCGGAAGATCTGCACCATGCCGCGCGCCCAGCGGATGCGCTGGTTGACGTGTGCGCCGAGGCTGTCGGTGGCCAGGCCGGCTGCCTGCGGAATGCGCAGGTAGGCCGAGTTCCAGCCCTTGCGGTGCAGGCGCAGCGCGGTGTGCGCATCTTCGGTGACGGTCTCGGTGGCAAACCCGCCGATGGCATCGATGGCCTCGCGCCGCAGTACCGCGCAGGAACCGCAGAAGAACGCCGCGTTCCACAGGTCGTTGCCGTCCTGCACCAGGCCGTAGAACAACTCCCCTTCGTTGGGGTCGCTGCGGAACACCTGCAGGTTGCGTTCGAACGGATCGGCCGAGAAGAAATGGTGCGGGGTCTGCACCAGCGCCAGTTTCGGGTCGCGCAGGAACCAGCCACAGGTGATCTGCAGGAACGAACGCACCGGCAGGTGGTCGCTGTCGAAGATGGCCACCAGTTCGCCATCGATCAGGGTCAGGGCGTGGTTGAGATTGCCGGCCTTGGCATGGCGGTTGTCAGTGCGGGTGATGTAGTTGACCCCGGCACGTTCGGCGAATGCGCGGAATTCTTCGCGCTTGCCATCATCGAGGATATGGATGCGCAGCTTGTCGGCCGGCCAGTCCAGGCCCATCGCCGCGTACACGGTATGCCGCACCAGCGCCAGGTCTTCGTTGTAGGTGGGAATCAGCACGTCCACCGTCGGCCACTGGCGGAAATCGGCCGGCAACGGCGCCGGGCGGCGGCGCAGCGGCCACGCCACCTGCACGTAGCCCAGCATCAGCACCAGCCAGGAATAGGTTTCTGCCGCCAGCAGCACCACGCCACAGACCAGGTCGAAGGTGCTGTTCCAGTTCAGCGTGGCGGTGTAGCGCCACCAGAGGTAGCGGCAGGACACGGTGATCGACAGCACCACCAGCACCAGCGTCGCATAGCGCCCCTGCATGCGCCGCACCAGCAGCGCGATGACCCACAACAGCACGACGAACACGAACTGTGCGAAATAGGTGAACGGCTGGGTGATGCACAGCGCCGCCAGCCCCAGCGTGGCCAACCCGACCAGCAGGGTGAGCAGGTGCCGCGAACGTGGCGACAGGCTGCCCACCTTCCGGCCGAACCAGGCCGCCACGCGGCTGTTCCAGAATTCACTGGGCGCGTCGCGCATGGCGCGCAGATAGCGCAGGCGGCCGCGACCGGCCGCGCCACGCAGTTCGGCAATGCGTTCGCGCCTGGCCTGGGCCAACCGTTGCCGCCTCAGCGAAGGCCGCGGTGCCAACCGCACCACCGACAGCCACATGGCCTGGATCAGCAACCGCAGCGGATCGCCCGGGCGCCAGCGACGGTCGCCCTGTATCTGCGGGAAGGCGTTGCGCAGGCGCGGCGCCTGCGCCTGCCACGCAGGCCCTTCCAGGCGCAGGAACGCCCAGCCCGCGCATTGCAGCAGCCACAGTAATGCCCGCGTCGGCCAGGACGCATGCACCCGCTCACGCAGGCGTCCCCAGTCCAGGTAATAGACGCGGACACCCATCAGCGTCCTCCCGCCGCGGCCTGGCGCCGCGCGGCCTCCGCAAGGCACCACAGCGCCAGCCCGTCGACATCGGCGGCGGCCAGCGAATCGGTCGCATAGCGGCCCAGTGGCTGCTTGCTGGCCAATGCGGACGGCACCCGCGCATCCTCGTGCAGCGGCTGCGGCACCAGCCGCGCGCCGTGCGCGTGCAGCCACAGCTGCATCAGGTCGCGCTGCACCGGAATGACCGGGTCATAGCGGTTGGCCAGCAGCAGGCGGGTGTCATCCACCTGGCGTTGCAGGAACACATGGCTGACCGGATCGACACAGGCCAGGCGCAGCGGCAGCGTGCAGCGCGCGTGCTGGTTGATGGCCGCCACGTGCGCCGGCAGGCGCTGCGGCAGGTCGAACAGGATCCAGTCGAACTGCGGCGCCAGCACCGGAATGCGCTCGGCCCAGGTGGCCGGTGCCTGCTGCAGCTGCTGTTCGATGCGCATCGCGGCCCCGGCGTCGACACGGCCGTAGGGCAGCAACGCGAGTCCTCCTGCGATGGCGTAGGCGGCATCACGCCAATCCCTGCCGTCCAGCTGCGCGCGCGCCCAACCGTTGTCCACGTCGGCAGGCAGGCCCAGGTGCAGGCCGAGCATCTGGTCCGGACTGAATTCGACCAGCAGCACGCGCTGGCCTTGGGCATGCAGGCTCTGGCCGAGTGCGGCCAGCACCGTGGTGACGCCGGTTCCGCCATGGATACCCTGCAGCGACAGCAAGGTACTCATCGGCGCGGCTCCAGTTCGGCCAGCAATGGCCAGCGCGCCAGCGCCTGGGCACGCTCATGCTGGGCCGAGAAGTCCACATAGGGCAGCCCCGGCATGTCCAGGCTGCGGCGCAGCAGGTCGATATCGTCCTCTTCCACGGACAGCGTGACCGGCACGGCAAGAATGTCGGCAGGCATCAGCGCGCCTCCTCTGGGTAGGGGCTCCAGGTCTGGCTGCCCTGCAGCTGCAGCCAGGGCTTGCCGGCGTACTCGATGACCTTGGCGCCTTCGTTCTCCGATACCGACGGTGTCTGCGGCAGCCCCTTCAGCAGGCTGTCCCAGTTGCGCTCGCTCGGCGGCGACTGGGCGTTCAGCGCGTACACGCGCGACACCAGCTCGGACACCGCCAGGTAGCTGCTGGGTTCGGGCACATGACGTGGGCCACCGGCCGCCGGCGCGCCCATGCCGATCAGCTTCACGCCCACCGGCACGTGGGTGATGGACGGGCTGGGGATCTCACGCATGCCCGGAATCTGCATGCGGTCGCCATGCAGGGCCGCGCCATGCTCGGGCACCACCACGATCATCGCGCGGCGGCCACTCTTCTCCACCGCATCGACGAAACCGGCCATGTCGCCCAGCACCATTTCCGCACGTGCCTTGTAGTCGGCGGCATTCGAACGGCCATCGGCACCGACGATGCGATTGCCGTCGTGCAGCGAGATCGTGTTGTAGAACAGCGCCACCTGCTGGCTGGACTCGGCCAGCCGGTGTTTCCACCACGCCATCAGCACATCGCCATCGCGGCGCAGCGGCGACTTGTCGAAGGCCACCAGCGCTGTGGGAAATGCGCTGATGTCCATCGGCTGCGCCTGCAGCCCGCCGTACTGGTGCAGTTCACCGATGAAATCGTCGAAGTGGCCGTCATGGTTCATCGCCAGCTGGCTCTGGAAGCCCAGATGCTGCAGGTTCGAGAACAGCTGGCACTCGGCCGGCACCGGATCGAACAGCCCGGTATGCGAGGTCTGGCCGCAGCTGGCGCGCAGCAGGCGGATCGCTGCCGGGCCGCTGTAGGCGGTTGCCGAGTTGAAGTCGTCGAACACCACGTCCATGTGGTCGAGCAGGTTGTTCTGGCGCAGCCCCACTTCATCCAGATCGCTCCATGCCAGCGAGCAGATGTTGAGGATGATGACGTCGAACGGCGCGCCGCTGCCCGGTGCGGGGAAGCTGGTCTTGAGGCTGGCCTGCTGCTGGTAGAAGCTGGCCAGCCATGCATTGAGCGTCTCGTTGTTGGCCGGCGGCAGGCCGCCACCCGAGGTGCCTCCGGCGCTGGCGGTGGCCGCGGTGGCGGTGCCCTGCCCCCAGTTCCAACCGGCCGGCATCGGTATCGCCATCACTGCCAGGCCAAGCATGCCCAGCACGCTCAGGGTAGTGATGCGCAGCCACGGCTTCAGCAGTACGTAGGCCAGCACCAGCATCACCAGCACCGCCACCATCTGCCAGTTGATGAAGCGCTGGGCCAGTTCAAGCCAATAGTCGGCCGAGAAGTCCAGCACGCCCGGCTGCACCAGCAGGCGCCGGAACGGCGGCCACCAGGTGTCCTGGTAGTACAGCGCCACGCCCACCGGTACCGCGACGACGGTGCGCGCGATGCGTGCCCAGCGCCAGCGCAGTGGAATCAGCAGCGCGCCCAGGAACAGCAGGTTGGGCAGGATCTTCAGATCCAGCGCACCCATCCAGGCAAGTACCACCTTGGACAGGAAATACAGGTTCCAGCCGCGCAGGTCGGCCCAGGCGAAGGGAGATGCAGGTGCCATCTGCGGACTCATGCAGCCCTCCGCGGCGCACGCCGGCGCACGCCGGCGCGGCGCAGGTGGCGGGGTGGAAGCCAGCGCGCGACACGGCGGCGCAGCCCGCGCCACAGCGTGCCGAGCATGGCTCCGAAGGGAATCATCACGATCGCGCAGGCGACGATCAGGGTCCAGAGTTGCTGGTCGGTGGTCATGCGCGATCTCCCAGCCGCAGCGGCTTCGGGGCGGTGAAAACAGGCGCCTCCAGCGCCGGGGCCACGGCCGGCAGGGTCGCGGGTGCTTCGGGCAGTACCTCGGCCTCCGGATCGCTGCCGTGGGCATTCATCGCTGCAATGTCGTACTCGGCCAGGCGCTGGTAGCCATCGAACAGCTCGCGCCATGGCAGGCGGAACAGATTGCCCAGGGCCTGCTCGACCGCATCACGCCGGCAACCAAACAGGAACAGGCGTACCTGCCCGCGGTAGACGCAGGCCAGATCGCCCTGGCGGCGGATGCGCAGCTGCTGCAGGGTCTGCTCGGCACGCAGGCCGGCCACCGGCTGCAGCGCCAGCACGGCGCTTTCCACCGCACTACCGTCCTGGTCGATGCGATCACCTGCGATCTGGCGGAAGCGTGCGGCGTTGACCAGGCCACTTACCGATGGCGGTCGATGCGAACGGATCAGCGGCTCTGGTTCTTCCGCCAGCTGGCCCTGCCAACGCTGCCGCTGCACGGTTTCCAGCAGGGTCAGCAGTCGTGGCAAAGGCGTCGCTGACGGCACCACAAGGCTGCAACCGCACTGCATCAGCAGCCGCTCATCGGCGTAGCGCAGGCACGGCTGCAGCTCGCGCACCACCAGCTTCAGCGCATTGCCACGTTCGCGGCGCAGGCGGTGCAGCAGGCGGGCCAGTGCATCCACCCTGGCATTCTCGCCGATGGCCAGCACCACGGTGGCCTCGCGCGCCTGCAGCGCGGCCGGCAGCAATCCACCCCAGCCGTCATACAGGCGCCAGGCCGCCGACAACGGCGGCGCACCTTCCAGCACTTCGGCCTGGGCCAGGAAGACATCGCGGTCACTGCCGCTGGCCGATCCGATCGCCGTCTCGGCGGCATCGGCCTGGACCAGATGGCGCAACCCTTGGCGTTCCTGCTCGACACCGAACGATCGCTGCGCCACCACGCCATGGCTGTTGGACCAGTAATGCAGCAGCAACTCCAGGGCGCCGCGATGAGGATGCAGCTGGGCCACGCCGGCGCAGCTCCGGTTCAACGGCAGCAGCCTTGGCGCAAGCGTCGCCACTTCGCCATGGCACAGCAACAGCAGCACCTGCTGCGCCTGCATGGCCCAGTCCTGCAGCTGCTGGCACCAGCGCGCCAGCCGGGCATCATCCCAGCCGTCCAGCGCCGCCACGGGGAACTGCACCACGCTGAGCCGGGTGCGCGCCGACGCTGTACGCGGCAGATCGCCGGTCAGCCCGCGCAGCGCCTGCTGCATGCCGTGGTGCGAGCGCTGGAACAGCCGCAGGCGGGCCGGCCCTCGGTCGGCCGGAAGCAGCGCCAGCATCGATTCGGCCCCCCGCCCCAGCGTGACCAGCACGGCCTCGTCCAGTGCGTCGGCCGTGGCCAGCACACCGGCACCGAGCAGGTCCGTCGGTGCGCTGCCGGCGGCCACGACCCAGTACAGGCCCCCGCTGCGCATCTCGACGAATTCGGTGGGCAATCCGGCAATGGCAAGGTGGGTCGCTGGCACGCCGGATCCTTTCATTGCCCCTCAACCGGCCAGACCGTCCGGCGGCGGGGGCGCTGCAGTGAAGAGGAGGTCATTTCCATGACGTACATCACATTCATGTTTCTGTACGGCAATGATAGCTCTGATCTTCACGTTTGCGCGATCAAGACGCAGTCAACGCCGCCCGCGGGGCGGGCGACGTGCGGCTCGAAACTCAGCAATGGGAAACGCGTGTTATTCGTACTGGATCGTGAACGTCGCCTGCCCGTTGGCGGTGCCGGCACCGACGGTACCGGCCTGGGTCTGCACGTAGCGGGCCCGCAGCGGCAGGCTCATCACACTGGTTCCAGTGGCGGTGGTGCCGACACTGATGGTCTGGCCGAAGCGCACTTCACGTTCGCTGCTGCCGTCGCGCTGGACCATCTGGATGCCGATGCGGGTGGCACTGTTGGCGGCTGCGCTCAGCTTCAGCACGCCGGGCATGTTCGAGCTGTCCTGGTCGGCGTCCAGGCGGATGCCGATCTTGCTCTGGTAGGCGGCCACGTTGCTGCCCTGGCAGTTCAGGCGGATCTCGAAATCGCGATCGACGGCCTTGGAGCCCACACCGGTGAAGGTGGTGTTGGCCACGCTGCCGAAATCGACCGCGATGTTGCGGCTGCCGGCCTGCACTTCGCAGGTCGGGCTGACCACGGTGGTGCCCGAGCCCCTGAAGGTCGAGGTCAGCACGGGTTTGCTGGGACCGTCACCATCGAAGTAATAGGTGGTGAAACGGCCATTCGGTGCGATTACGCCCGAGCCCGTCTGCGCGGCGGTCTTGATCAGCTGGATGCGGAACTGGCCGCCGATCAGCGAGATGGTGGAGTTGGCACCGAAGTTGATGGAATGCGGGTAGTAGGTCTGGATCGCGCCGGAGTCGCGGAACAGGCGGATGCCCACACCGGTGACGCCGGTCTCGTAGACGTTGGCAAAGCCGGCCACCGGCCGCTTCTGTGGTGCGTTGACGTACTCGCCCGTCGAGTTGCCGCCACTCCACCAGTCGCAGCTGGCTACATTGTTCCGCTGGTTGATCGGTACGCTGATTTCCTTGATCACGCCACCCACCGGGGTGCTGGGCAGGATCACGATCTGCCCCATGTCCATCTGCACATCCTGGGCAACGAAACCGTTGATCTGGATGCGGCAGGCCGCGCTGGCCTGCTGCGCCAGCAACCCACCACCCACCAGCATCATTGCAGCCAGCACCTTGCGGCCACGGGAAGAAATCATCGGCATGCTGCCTCCAGCGGGATGAAGCCGGTCTTGGACGCATCGGCGTCTGCCGGAACCTGGTAATCGACGGTGCAGCGCTGGTCGGCGCCGGCGCCCCACTCCACCAGCAGGCGGCCCCGGGTCTGCTCGCTGCGCACGTACAGGCGGCCACCCTGGCTGACCATGCCCACCGGCTGGCCCTGCTCGTCCTTGACCTGCGCACCGAACGGCATGCTGCGGCCATCGGGGTTGCGCACCTGGATCAGCAGCGCGTTGCCCTTGCGGGTATCGAAGCGCAGGTAGCTGATGGCACCGGCGAACGGTGCGATGGCCTGGCTGGTGCTTTCCAGCTCCACGTCGTGGGCCATGCCCTGCGGGTCGAGGGTGACGGTGTTGAGGCGGTACGGCGACACGTACGGCACCACGGCGTAGCCGCGGCCATCGACGCGCAGGCCCGGGGCGTTGCTGACGATCGCGTCGCGCGCACCCGGTGCTTCCACCAGCACCATGGTGTCGCCGCGCTGCGGGGTGAAGGTGAAGCCACCCGGATGCACGACCACGCTGCCGTTGGCACCGACCGAGGCCTGGCGGAAATCACGCGAGTGGCTGTAGGTGGCGTTCAACGCGGAGTAGCGGCTGCGGTATTCGGCATTGCCGACCGCCGTGGTGCCACCCTCGCGGGAATCGGACAGGGCTGCGCCGTAGCTGAAGTTGTTGTCGACGCCGGCCGAACCGGTGATGCCGACGCGGCTGTTGTCGTAGCCACCGCGGTCGCGCACGCCGAGATCGGCGCTGAACGACACCGGGTGGGTGCCACGGCCCAGCGGCACGCTCATCGACAGCAGGTACTGCGTATCGGAACGGCCCAGCACGCCCTCTTCGGTGCGCAGCGCCGAGAAGCCGTAGTTCACCGAACGCCAGGCGTTGTTGTAGCCCACCTGGTACTGCTTGGAGGTGCCGGACCGGTCGTAGAAGTCACGCACCGAGCCGGTCACGTACAGCGCGCCGCCGCGACGGCCCAGCGGCTGGTTCAGCGTCAGCTGGAACTGGCTGCGCTGGCGGCCACGGGTGGTCGGATCGATGCCACGCTTGTCCGAATCACGGCCGTACAGCGCGTCCTGCAGGCTGTAGAAGCCTTCGGTCGAATAACGGTAGGCGGCCAGGGTCAGGTTGGTCCCGGTCTCGCCGATCATGTTGCTGTAGCTCAGGCGTACACTGGCGCCGGTGTGGTCACCGTAGTGGTCGAACGAGGTGCGCGCGTGGGTGACATCGGCGGCGAACGCGCCGATGCGCGTGGACAGGCCGACGCCGTACAGCAGCGACAGGTAGCCATCGCTCAGTGCACTGCCGCCGTACAGGGTCAGCTGGTTGCCGATGCCACGCTGGTAGGTGCCCTGCACCAGCCACGGCTCATCGGCCAGCAGCTTGTTGCGCACCTGGCCCGCGGTCAGCGCATAACGCGACACGCCTTCGCGCAGCATCTGCGGCACCGAACCGAACGGCACCTTGAACTCGCGGCGACGGCCGTCGGCCTCGATCACGCTCACTTCCAGGTCGCCGCCGTAACCGGTCGGGTAGAGATCGTCGATGACGAAGCTGCCCGGCGAGACGGTCGAGGAGTAGATCAGCTGCTGGTTCTGGCGCACTTCGATGCGTGCGTTGGTCTCGGCGATGCCACGCACGACCGGCGCGTAACCGCGCAGCGAATCGGGCAGCATGCGGTCATCGCTGGCCAGGCTGGCGCCGCGGTAACCGATCGAATCGAACAGCTCGCCGGTGGTGTAGGCCTCACCGATGGTGAGCATGCCGCGCACCTGCGGAATGCCGCGTTGTGCATAGGTGGCGATGCTCTGCCAATGGCGGCCGTCACCCTCGGACCAGGTCAGGTTGGAGTCGTGGCGGAACTGCCATCCGCCCAGGTTCAGCCCGGCGTTCAGACCGAGGTAGGCGCTGCGGTTGCGCTGGCCACCTTCGACACGGCTGTCGCTGTCGATGGCATTGAAGCTGTAACCGACGAAGCCGGCATTGATGCCGCGGTCCCACAGCGATGGGTTGACATAGCCGCGCGCCTCGCGGCGCAGGAACACCTGCGGGATGCTGAGGTCGTAGCGCAGGTTGCCGCTGTCATAGATGCCATAGGCATTGGCCATGCGCTGCTGCACCGGCACGCAGCTGGTCTTGTCGGCCGGCACGGACGGGTCCTGCTGCAGCAGCACGGCCTCGCTGTCCACCCCCATTTCCTCCAGCATCGGCAGCGGCAGGCAGGCGTCCACACGCCCCTGCGCATCGGCCTTGAACTGCAGGTCGCGGCGGCCCTGCCAGGCACCGTTGACGTAGACGTCGACGCGGTAGTTGCCGGCCACCATCGGGTTGCCGTTGGTGAAGGCCGCCAGGTCAACCTGCTTGGCCTGGCCAGACAGGAAGCTGGAATTGAACTGGGCCGATTCCGGCGCACGCGCATTGGCCGCACCACTCTGCGCCATCAGCGCCTGCTCGCCGAGGTTGGCCGGGGCGGCCAGTGCCCATCCTGGGCAGGCCACGCCGGCAGCCAGCAGGCAGATCGCCTGATGGATCGACAATGTCAATCTGTTTCCGATCACACTGACATTCCTTCAGTTCGCCGCACGGCGGCGGTGGCGGGATGCGCGGGCGCATGGCCGGCGCGGCGCGTTCAGCCCCCGGTGCTGCCGAGGCGGATCGTGTGTTCCACGCGGCCGCCGTAGTCGTTGATGGTGATGAAGCGGACCTGGCTGGTGCCTGCCGGTGCGGCGAACTCCAGGCTCTGCTTCGGTGCAACCATTGCGCCCTTGTCCTCGACGGCCTTTTCGGTGCCGCCGGTCACGGCGTGCACTTCAGCCAGGGTGACGTGGAAGGGACTCGGGTTTTCCACCCGCAGGCGATCGCCGGCGAGCGTCCAGTGCAGTGCTGCCGGTGCGTCGTTGGCGACGCCCTTCAGCCCCTGCGGCCGGTAGAAAAGCTTCAGGCGCGAACGGAACGCGACCTGCAGGTAGTTCTGGTCGCCACTGTCGGCGTTGTCGGGCGACGGCGGCACGTCCAGCACGTTGAGCCAGAACACCGACTCGCGGTCGGCCGGCAGCTGTGCACCGGAGAAGATCACGCGCAACGCCTGGCTGCGGCCCGGTTCAACGCGCGCGATCGGCGGCGTCAGCACGAACGGGGCATCGCTGGTGTCGGCGGTCTGGTTGGCATCGCCGCTGTCGATCCAGGCCTGGACCAGCGCCGGCGAGTCGCCGACGTTGTCGACCTGCACGGTGACTTCGCGCGCCTGCGCCGGATAGATCACGCGGGTGCCATTGACCACCACGCCGGCCAGAGCGTTCTGGCAGAAGGGCAGCGTGAACGCTGCCAGCAGCAGCGCCCGGGGAAAGAATGCTTTCATCGGAAGTACTACGCTCGAGGGGTGTGGCCAGGGGCCGCGGCGCATGGGCCGGCGGATACGCCGGCCAATGCGGGTACGACGACGATCAGTTGTAGATGATCGTGTACTTGACGCTGCTGGTGACGTCGCCCGGGGTGGCGGCGGCAGTGGCGTAGTACTCAGCGTAGTAGCTCAGGTCGGCCGAGCCGTCGGTGCCGACGGTGACCCACTGCGAGTTGGTCTGGGCCAGACCAGCGCCAGCAGCCTTGATCGGCAGGACCTGGTTGTTCGAACCCAGCAGCTGCAGCTGCACGTTGGTGGCAGCATTGGCCGAAGCCTGGTTCAGCAGGCGGCCGCTGTTGAAGTCAACGGTCGAACCCGGCTCGAAGTAGGTCGCGACGTTGCCGGCGCTGCACTTGGTCAGGTTGATGGCGAACGGGGTACGGCCCGCAACGGCACCGGCGGTGGCCAGGGTGTTCTTGGACACGGTCGGCAGGTTGACGGCGAAGTCCTTGCCGCCCGGGGTCGAGATGGTGCAGGTCTTGTCGGTCACCTTGCCGGTGAAGGTGATGGTGCCGTCGGCGGCGTTGGCGGCCAGCGGAGCGGCGGCCAGCATCAGAGCGGCGATGAGGTTGATCTTGTGCATTCGCTTTTACCTAACCCTACTGAAGAGATGGAAGTAGAGGAGGAAGCAAGGAGCACTGCCGGGCGAACAAGACCCATCCTTGCGTCTCACCTGTGGCCGGATTCGGACGTACCTCTCCCTGAATCCGTGACGCAAGTATATTCACAAGTGTGATGAAAGTCTCATTATTTTTCTGAACGCCAATTCATTGACGCTCGAAAAGTGACGTGGTACGCAATTTCTCCAGACAAGGGGCGCCGGAAAGGCGACGGCAGGAACTCCTGCCGCGAACGACCTTCGACGACGTGTTGACCGGCACTGCGGACACGCGCGGAAAGAGGCCATTTTCAGGCCGAAATTCACTTATTTGATGCACATCACTCTTTGTTGGTGATGGCCCTAGCAGATTCGGAATCGTCCTATTAAAGGCTGATCGCAGCTGTCGCTAACTAGGACACACCGAACCAGAGAACGTGTCATGAGAACCTCCCTTCTGCTGTGCGTGGCCCTGATGTCCATCAGCGCCGTGGCCCAGGCCAGCAGCGGCAGCATCCGCTTCAGCGGCCGCATCGCCGAACCGGGCTGCACGACGAACCTGTCCCAGGGCGAGCTGAGCCTGGCGGCGTGCCCGCCGTCGGCCAAGGGCTCGACGGTGGCGGTAACGGCACTGGCTGACGGCCAGGCCGCGACGCTGCGCGATGGCAAGCGCCAGGGGCAGAAGCTGTCGGTGTCGGCCAGCGCGATGCGCGCCGGCGATATCGCCTTCTCCGAGCGCTACAGCGTACAGGGCTCGAAGCAGCAGCCATTGCAGGGCGCCTACCTGGTCGTGGTTGACTACCTGTAAGCGTCAGTGACGGCCGGCGTGCTTACGCCGGCTGCGGCAGCTCGAAGACCTGACGCAGGTACGCCAGGTAGCCCGGGTCGTCGCACATGCTCTTGCCCGGCGAATCGCTGAGCTTGGCCACCGGCTGGCCGTTGCAGCGGACCATCTTGATGACGATGTTGAGCGGCGTCGGGCCCAGATCATTGGTCAGGTGCGTACCGACGCCGAACGCGACCTGGCAGCGTCCACGGAAGTAGTCATACAGGCGCATCACCTTGGCGATGTCCAGACCGTCGCTGAAGACCAGCACCTTGCTGCGCGGGTCCACCCGGCGCTGCTGGAAGTGCGCCAGCATGCGGTCGCCCCAGTCGAACGGATCGCCGGAGTCATGGCGGACGCCGTCGAACAGCTTGCAGAAGTACATGTCGAAGTCGCGCAGGAACGCGTCCAGGCCGACCACGTCGGACAGCGCGATCCCCAGGTCGCCACGGTACTCGCGCGCCCACGACTCGAGTGCCGCCACCTGCGAATCACGCAGCCGTGGGCCCAGCGCCTGGAACGCCTGCAG
This sequence comes from Stenotrophomonas sp. 57, assembly GCF_030291075.1. Classification (NCBI taxonomy): domain Bacteria; kingdom Pseudomonadati; phylum Pseudomonadota; class Gammaproteobacteria; order Lysobacterales; family Lysobacteraceae; genus Stenotrophomonas; species Stenotrophomonas sp. 57. The sequence continues at coordinate 660,866 of NZ_CP127407.1, read as the reverse complement.
GTACTCGTGCGCCATCGTGCCGTGCGGGGTCATGCCGTAGAGGCGGGCGAAGTGCACGTTGCTGGTACCGACCAGCTGCGGGCCGAGTGCATCACGCAGCAATGGCAGCAGGCGCGCATGCCAGTCGCGCGAGTAGCGTCGGCGGCTGCCGTAGTCGGCAATGCGGCACTGTTCGAAACCGGGGGTATCGCGCAGCAGTGCCGCCTTGGCCTGCAGGCGGCGCTCGCCTTCGGCGAAGTCAGGCGTGGTGGTGTTGCGGAACCAGACTTCGTTGATGATCGCCAGCAGCGGCACTTCGAACAGGATGGTGTGCAGCCACGGGCCGGTGATGTCCAGTTCGATCTCGCCCGGCACGGTCTTTGAGGCACGCAGCTGGATGTACTTGCGGTCCAGGTGGAACAGACCGAGGAAATCGGCGAAGTCCGGCTTCACGAAGCGCAGGCCACGCATGTAGTCCAGTTCCGCGTCACTGAAGCGCAGGCTGCACAGGTGGTTGATCTCTTCGTCGATCTGGTCGATGTAACGGGCCAGGTCGATGCCGGGCGTGCGGCACTTGAACCGGTACTGCACCTGCGCGCCGGGGTGCTGGTGGAGCACCGCCTGCATCATGGTGAACTTGTACAGGTCGGTGTCGAGCAGGGACTGGATGATAGGCATGGGGCAGATTATGCGCCCGGCGGCGTGAACCGGGGGGCCAGCCTCCGCATCCCGTGTGCATGCAGCCGAGCATGGCTCGGCTCTACAGTAGATCCACGCCATGCGTGGGTGCGCTTGTGGCCCTACAGCGACCGGCGCAGCAGGCGCGGCACCAGCATCAGCGCATGGGCCCAGATCGCGCCCCACACCGCCACCCGCACCGGCAACGAACGCTGCTTCGCTTCGAACTTCTGGAAATAGCGCCACAGGCCCTTGTGCTTGTGCCATTCAACGAAGAACGGCCGCGAGCGGCTGGACACACCACGCACATGGGTGACCTGCAGGTCATTGGCGATCGCCACCACCGCACCGGCGTCGCGCGCACGACGGCACAGGTCCAGGTCTTCGGCGTGCAGGCGATAGCCCGCATCCCAGCCACCGATGCGCTCAAACAGCGCTCGCGGCATCATCAGCAGCGCACCGGACAGTGCCGGCACCCGCTGCAGCGGCTGCTGCGGATCGCGCGGAACCGCCAGCTTCGAGCCCTTGCCCGGCGAACGCAGCATCAGGAGGAAATCGGGATCACGACGACGCACCGCCTCGTCGGCATGGCCATGCTCATCCAGCTGTTCGACGCCCAGCAGGCAATCGCCCAGCCTTTCGGCACGGCTGCGCAGTTCGGCCAGGGTATCCGGCTCGATCATCAGGTCCGGATTGATGAAGGCCAGCCACGGGCTGCGCGAATCGGCCACGCCCTGGTTGTTGGCAGCGGCGAAGCCGGGGTTGTCCGGATTGCCGACAAAACGCACGCGGGGGTCATGGCTGGCGTGCCGTTGCACGATGTCCAGCGTGCCATCCAGCGAGCCGTTGTCGATCACCCGGATCTCGGCCACGTCCTGCGCCTGGCGCAGGCGCGAGAGGCAGGCATCGATGGTGCTGCCGCTCTGGTAGGTGACGACGATGGCGGCAATGGCAACATTCAAACGGGGGGCTCCGGCGCGGAAGAAACGAACAGGTCGCCCTGTTCCCTGGGCATTATCGCCTGCCGCATGCGCTGCTGGAGGTTGGCGCGCAGACCGTGCAACGGATCGTGCATCAGGAAATCGGCCAGGCGCGGCACCCAGCCGGGCCAGCGTGCAGCCAGCGCCTCAAGGTCGCCATCGCGGCTGACCGCCTCGCCAGCCCGGCTGACAAAGGCGGTCTCGCACAGCACGTTGCGCCAGCCCAGGCCGGCCATGCGCAGGCTGAGGTCGACCAGGGCCGCGTTCCAGCCGGCATAGCTGTCCACATCCAGGCCACCGGCGCGACGGCGTGCGTTGCCACGCACCAGCACCGCATGGGTGACCGCAGATGGCAGCTCCGGGTGCAGCGTCGGCAACCCGCTGCAGACGTGCGCCAGCAGCTCGGCGTCATCGGGTTCGGGGTTGATCTCGCCCAAACGTGGCCACGCCGCGGTTTCTCCCGCGTTGCACCACGGGGTTGCGGTCGCGATGGCGGCGTCGCGGGCAAAGGCGTCCTGCAGCTGCTGCAACCAACCCGGCGCCGGCACGCTGTCCGGTGCCAGCACCACCACGTCCATGCCATCGCAGGCGCGCAGCATCTCGTCCAGATGGGCCACCTCGCCGAGCGGCCGCGCGCGGCGGGTGTATTCGGCCTGCAGCGGCGTATGCGCCAACCAGTGTTCCACCACCGCCTGCGCACGCGGACCGGTCTGCGCATCGTCGGCCAACCAGACCGCGGTGCCCGGCGCGGTGCCGGCATCCAGTGCAGCCAGGCAGCGGTCGAGCGCGGCATCGTCCACGCACAGCGGCAACAACACGATCGCCCCCATCCCGCCTCCGTGGTTGTCGGTGGCCACAGCCTAGCACTGGGAGGGTATCGGCCGGGTTGCACCCGGTACCCGCAGAAGCCAGAGCCGAAGCCGAAGCAACAGCAGAAGCCGGCTATCCGTGGGATGGCGGGGTGGGTCCAGTTGCGGGGGGCGCCGTGAATACGTCCCTGTAGGCTTGGCAGCCGCATCCATGCGGCTGACTGATCTGGCCCCCCGCCACCGGACCCACCCCGCCTTCGACAGATTTCTGCGATCTGCAGTAGATCCACGCCATGCGTGGATGAATCTCCATCGGAATCGAATATTTCGAATTGGAATCGAAAAGCATCCACGCATGGCGTGGATCGTGTCGACCAAGGTCGACACCTACCAACAGCAGCAGGAAACTGTCGAAGGCGGGGCACTGTGGGTTTGCGGGGTGTGAGCCGCATGGATGCGGCGACCAAGCCTACATGGACGTATTTACGGCGTCCCCGCAAACCCACAGTGCCCCGCCACCCCTCAGTAAACCCGCTGTTGCCGTTGCTCTGGCTCTGGCTCCGGCTCTGGCCTCTGCGGGTGCCGGGCGCAGCCCGGCCGTAAACCCCTTACTTCTTTGCGCGCGGCTGGTTCAGCGGTTCCATCGCTCGGAAGCGCTGGCTGTACTCGTCGGTCAGATTTCGTGCTTCCTGGCTGTTGCGCACGATGCTCGGGGTCAGCAGCACGATCACCTCCGAACGACGGCTGGTGCGGCTCTTCTGCCCGAACAGCGCGCCCACCACCGGGATCCGGCTCAGGCCGGGAATGCCGCTGCTGCCATCGGTGCCCGAATCGGTGATCAGGCCGGCCAGCATGATGGTGTCGCCGCTCTGCACCGCCGCTTCGGTCGACAGCTTCTTGGTCGAGATGCGCGGGTTGCAGTTGCGCTCCTGCGGGTTGCAGTTCTCCGGCACGTTCGAGGCGCTGCTCACTTCCTGCACGATGTCGAGGAACACCGTGCCGTCGCGCGTCACGCGCGGGCGCACCTTCAGGATCACGCCGGTGTCGATGTACTGCACCGAGCTGTAGCTGCTGGTGCCGATGCCGGTGTTCACCGTAGTCGTGTTGATCGGCACCTTGTCGCCCACGTTGAGCGTGGCCTCGGCGTTGTTGCGCACGAACACCGAGGGGGTCTGCAGCAGGCGTACATCGGTGACCTTGTCCAGCGCGCTCACCACCGCCGCACCATTGTGACCGGTGAACGCCCAGCCCAGGCCTTCGCCACCGGTCGCGGCACCGGCGAAGCTGCTCCAGGAGCCACCCGCTGCTGCCGGCAGGGTCACGCCGCCCAAGGCTCCCGTCAGTGCACGCCCGGCCACGGCATTGTCGAAGAACCAGTTCACGCCGTACTTCAGGTCACCGTCCAGCGAGACTTCTGCCACCTGGGCTTCGATGTGCACCTGCAGCGGCATCACGTCCAGCTTCTCGATCACCTCGCGGATCGAGCGCCAGGCCTGCGGGGTCGAGCGCACCAGCAGGGTATTGGTTTCCTCCACCGCCGACACGCCCACGCGATCGCCCTCCACTTCCAGGCTGACGCTGACGTTGCCGGACTGGCGCTGCGGCAGGTTCATGCTGCCGTTGCCGGCACCACTGGAACCGCTGCCCGGGGTCGAGCCGAAACTGCTGCTGTTGTTGCTGTCCATGCCACGGTCGCCGTCGCCGTCGCTGCCCAGCTGCGACGGCATCGCCCCCGGGGCCAGCGAGGCGGGGCTGGACGCGCCGCGGTTGCCGCTGCTGGCGAAGGCTTCACTGAGGCGCTCGGCCAGGTCGCGCGCCTTGATGTAGCGCAGTTCGTAGGAGAACAGGCGGGCGCTGCCGCCGGCAGTATCGATACGGTCCAGCCACTGCTGGATCTGGTCCAGGTAACGCACCTGGGGGGTGATTACCAGCACCGCGTTGGCGTTCTCCAGGGGCAGGAAGCGGAACATGCCGGCGCTGGGGGTCTTGCTCTCCTCGCCGAACACTTTCTCCAGGTCGGCAGCGACCTGCTCGGCCTTGCCCGACTGGATCGGGAACACGCCCACCGACATGCCCGACAGCCAGTCGACGTCGAAGATCTCGACGGTGCGCATGTAGTTTTCCAGCTCGGCGCGGGTACCGCCGAGGGTGATCACGTTGCGGCCGCTGTCGACGTTGACGATGGCATTGGGCCGCGCATACGGCTCCAGCACCTTCTTCATTTCGGTGGCGGAGATGAACTGCAACGGGATCACCCGCACTTCGAAGCCTCGTGCGCTGGCCGCCGGCGCGGTGCTCGGTGCGACCGTGCCGGCCAGGGCCTGGTCGGCGGCGACGATGTTGTAGCGGCCGCCGCTGTAGACCATGCGGGCATTGTTCCAGCCCAGCACCATTTCCAGCAGGTTCAACGCCTGCGCCGGCGATACCGGCTTGGGCGTGGCCAGGGTCACCGTGCCCTGCACCCCCGGCGCGATCACGTAGTTCTGGCCGAGCATGTCACCGAGGATGGCCTTGACCACCGCATGCACCGACTCGCCCTCGAAGTTGAAGGTGGCTTCGCCGGTGCTGGCGCCATGCAGTGCCGGTGCCGGTGCGCGTGCGGCTTCGCGGTTGATCATGGTGCCGGTACCGCGGCGGATCACGGCCTGCGGAGCACCCTGTGCGTCACGGGCGGCATCGGCGGCGACCTCGGCCGCCTGGCCGGCTTCGGCCGTGGGCGACAGGTTGCCCTTGCGCTGCACATGCGGCGCGGACACGGTGCTGCAGCCGACCAGCAGCGCGAGGGCAAAGGACCAGGGAAGAAAACGCAGGCTCATGCATTCACTCTATCGGTTGGTGCCATCGCCCGGGGGCGGCGACGGTTGTTGCTGCTGTTGTTGCAGCTGGCGACGGCGGGCCTGGATGCGTTCGCGGATGGCCTGCATCTGCGCTTCGCTGGGGCCGTTGTTGTTGGCAGGGGGTGCAGCCGCGGCCGATGCTGCGGAGGCGGCACTGTCAGGCGCGCGCGGGGCCGCAGCGGGGGATGCCTGCACCGGTGCGGGGGGCTGCTGCGGCGGCGGTGGCAAGGCCCCGGGCGCCGGCGGCGCGCCGTTGGCGCCACGCAGCACGGTGGGAGGCTCCCCTCCCTGGCCGTTGAACACGGCAAGTTCCAGCACCTGGCTCCCACCAGGACCGATCACCGTGGCCTGGCGTGGTGCCAGTGCGACCAGCTGCCAGCCGTCCACCGCGTCACCATTGAGCCGCAGGCGCAGCGAACGGTTCTGTTCGGTACTGAAGGTGGCCATGCCGAAATCGCCGGTCATCAGCACCCCGGTCAGGCGCAACGCGGCGCTGGCGGCCGGTTCGCTGCCACCCAGCAGGTAAGGTCTTGGCTTGCGGTCTTCGGCGAACAGCGGGCGCTCGCCGATGACGCTGTAGCTGTCGGCGCTGGCCATGCGTTCGGCCGCCAGTGGCGGCAGGGTCGGCAGTGATGGCGCGGCATCGGCATCGCCACCGGCGCCCGGCAGCTGGCTGCCCAAGCCGAAGCCGGTGGCCAGCCAGATCGCCGCCGCCCAACCCGCCAGCGCCAGCAGGAAACCGGTGCGCAGGCTGATCTGCTCAAGTTTCATCGGCCACCTCCTGTCCCTCGGCCGGCGCAGCCGGTGCGGGGGCGGGTGCAGCCGAAGGGGGCTGCGGCGCCGACACCGGCTCGGCGCCAGGCGTCGGCACACTGCCATCGGCAGCAGCGCCGGGCAGCAGGTAGCCGGCCAGCTCGAACGACACATCCAGACCAAGCCCGGATTCATTCGGCGACTGCTGGAAGCGCTGCGCGATCAGGTTGAGATTGTCGACGAACAAGCGCGGGCTGCCGGTTTCCAGGCTGTGCAGCACGGTGGCCAGTTCGGCCACGCCACAGCGCAGGCGTACCTGCATGGCCACGCGCACGAACTCGGCGTCCCGGCGGTTGTCGGTGAGCGGGGTGCGGTTGCTGATGGTGCAGCTGCGGTTGCCCGGGCTGGCCATCGCCACCGCATCCTGCAGCTTGGCGCCAAGCGCAGCGGCGGCCGCTTCGGCGGTCGCTTCGCGCAGGAAGCCCGGCCGTTGCTGCAGGGCGTCCTGGGTGGCACGCAGGCGCTGCTCGATCTGCGGCTTCTGCTGCAGCTGTGCCTGCACGCGCGATTCGCGTTCGCGCAGCGCGGCGACATCGGCATCGATCTCGCGCAGCGGCTGGGTAAACCAGGGGTGCACCAGCAGCAGATAGGCCAGGCCCAGCACTGCCAGCAGCAGTGCCAGCGCCAGCCAGCGGTCACGGCGTGCGCTTGGCATCGGCATCGGCCGCCTCCCGGGTCGGGGTTGCCGCCGGCAACGGCTGCAGTTCCGCAGTCATGGTGAAGCGGTCGCGGCCGCTGGCGGCACCATCGGCCTGCAGCACGCCGGTCAGATTCACCTTGCGCCACTGCGGCGCATCCTGCAGCAGCTGCACCAGCTGCGACGCCTCGCGGCTGAGCCCGATCAACTGCAGGTTGTTGTTCTCGATCGCCAGCTTTTCCAGGTAGGTACCTTCCGGCAGGCGCCGGGTCAGTTCAGTCCAGATCTCCACCGTACCGGCGCGCTGGCTGCGCTGCTTTTCCAGGAACGCAGCACCGTCGATCAGCGCCTGCAGCTGCGCGCGTTCACTGGCCACACCACGCGCACTGCGCGCACTGCGCTCGACCTGGGCACGCAGTTCATCGGCAGCCGCGCGGCGGTTGTCGAGCAGCTGCAGGCCAGCCAGCACCAGCATCACCACCGCAGCCACCGCCAGCAGCAGGTTCCAGCGCCGCATCGGATCGGCCCGCAGCTGGCGCTGCGCGGGCGGCAGCAGGTTCACCTGCAGGCTGTTGCCCTGCGCATCGATGGCGTCGACAGCGGCCAGCGCGTCGGCCCATTGGCCCACGTCGCTGCGCCAGACCTCGAGCTGCCGCAACGGCCACGCCACCAGCTCGACCTGCAGCTGGCCTTCGCCCGCCGCGCCGAGTTCACGTACGTCATAGCTGACCTGACTGGATTCGAACGGCGTCTGCCGGTCGATCTCGAAACCGACCACCGCACGCAGGCGATCGGCCGCCGCCGCTGGCAGCCGCAGCTGGCGGCGCAGCACGTCATCGGCCGGCAGCAGCCACACCCGCGGCAAGCTGCGTAGTCGCGCTTCCAGCACGCGATCCAGTTCGGCCGGCGACAGCGGCCACGGCAGCCGTGCCACCGGTTCGCGGCGCTCACCGGCCTCACGCCAGACCTGCAGCTGCTCGCCTTCGCGCTGCAGCAGCAGGCGTGCCTGCGCCCAGCCCAGCGCCCACTGCCAACGGGCCGGCACCCACGCCAGCAGCGATTGTCGCCACCAGCGCAGGAAACGGCCGGCGCCGGGGCCGATCCGGCCCTGCACCTGCCGCACACTGTCCTGCCAAGCCGTCATCTTGCTGTCATTCCCTGCTCCCAGCGAAGCACTGTGTAGGACCGCCCGGGAACCCCGCCCGAGCCATTGCGTACCACTGCCTGCAACACCGACCGGCGTCCACTGCCGTCGATGACACGGGACTCGATACTATAGGTGCCACTGCTGCTGGCAAGGGTTGACGCGCCGGCAGCGGAATCGGCGTCACGCTCCTGCTGGGCGCGCTGGGCCAGTACGGTCTCCGCATCCAGGCCCAGTGCAGTCAGCACCGGCGCGCTGGCGAACTGCGGATCCGGCCGCGCCTGCCGGCTGTACAGGGTCAGGTGCGGCAGCATGGCCTGGTACAGCGCACCGCGCATGCCGAGCACGCGCTGCAGCTCACCCAGCGTCTCGAAACGCCTGTTGCGTGGGCCATAGGGCAAGCCCGCCGAGGCATAGTCGGGGGCTTCTGCGCCACCTCCTGGCTGCAGCAGGCTGTCTTCGTCACGCCAGTCGACGATTGCACCGGCCAGCTGGCGGGCCTGCGTTTCGTCTTCGCCCAGCGCTTTGAGGAAGGCAGTCAGCAGGGCCACGTCGGCCAGGTTCAGGTTGATCTTGCCGTTCTCGTCCAGCACCTTGATCTCGATGGCGGCATCGTCGAACTGCCAGCGATAGGTGCGGCCATCGGCACGCCACGGCGCCCGCTGCGGATCGGCGGACAGGCGCGTCAGCGCGTACTCCAGTCCCGCCCGCGCCCGTTCCTGCCCACGCGCATCGTCGTCCAGCACCCGCTGCTGCAGATGCTCGACGCGCGCGCTGAGCGCGAACGCGCCGACCAGCGCCGTCATCAGCGCGATCAACCACAGCACCAGCACCAGAGCCGCGCCGCGTGCCCGGTTCACCGTGCACCTCCGCTGCCACCGGCGCGCGGTGCCACCACCAGCGTGGGCCAGGGCGCCCCCTTGGCGGGCACGATCTGGATCTCCACGAGCATCGGCAGGCGCCGGGTGTCGTCCCAGCGTTGCATCCAGTCGGTCACCTGGCCGGTGCTGGCATCGATGCCGCGATAGCGCAGCTGCACCGATTTCAGGTTCTCCACCAGCACCTCCGGCGGGCGCGGCGGATTCTCGGCAATGCGCTCGCCTTCCTGCAGCAGCACCAGGTCCAGCAGCAGGCGTTGCTGGCCGCTGCGGCCATCCACCTGCAATGCATGCAGGTACGCCCCACCGCGGCCGAGATAACCGGGCAGATCGGCGGCAAACAGCATGCGTTGCTCTTCGCCCTGGAAGAAGATCGGTTCGCGGGTGGGATCAGGCACTTCCAGCGGCGTGCGCAGCGCACCGGCCAGTTGTCGCCGCAGCAGGGCCTCGACCGCACGCATGCGTTCGCTCTCGGCGGCAATCTGCTCGCCACGCTGGCTCACCGCCATCGCCGAGCGCACGCTGGCGAACGCCAGCGCCAGGCCACCGGCCAACAGCACCGTGGCCAGCATCACTTCCACCAGGGTGAAGCCTGCGGCGCGGCGCTTCATCGCGCGCTCTCCAGGTCCGGCGGCAGCAGGCGCAGGCTGCGCCAGCGCAGTTGCTCGCGCTCGCTGTCGCCCCAGCGGACCTGCAGCTGCAGTTCGGCCAGCCACGGCGCACCCGGCGATTGTGCCTGCGCCTGCATCGCATTGCCGGCACGCGGCTCCACCCACGGCTGCACCTGCAGTTCCCAGTGGTAACGCCCCTGTTCCCAGTCGCCCTGCTGGCGCCCGACCTGCAAGGGGGATGCGACACCGGCTTCGGCCAGCAACGACTGTGCATGCAGCACCGCACGCGTACGCACCTCGGCCTCGCGCACCTGTTTCGCGCCACCGGACAGGCTGCCCAGCAGCAGTGTCAGCGCCAGGCCCAGCAGGGCGAAGGCGATGATCACTTCCAGCAACGTGAAGCCACCTGCGCGCCGCTTCATGGGGCCCGCCAGGGACCGGAGCGGACCTCGCCGGTCAGCCAGCCGACATCGATGCGCCATTCGGCGCCGTCGCGCTGCAAGCGGATGCGGCCCCCGCTGGAACCACCATCGGGATGGAACTCGATCACGCCCTGCCCGGGCGCGGTGGCCAGCTGCGCGGCACCTTCGAACTGCACCTGCAGCTGCGCGGGGACATCTCCCTGGCGCTGGCTCGCACCTTGCCAGTGGCGTCGCGCCGGCTCGATCACGAAGCGCTGCGGCTCGCCGCGGGCGATGGCCTGCGCGCGCACCATGCGCAGCTGGTTGGCAATGTCCTTGCCGGCGCTGCGCAGCTGCATGCCGGCAAAGCCGCGCGACAGGCCAGCGGCGGTGATCAGGCCGATCGCGGCAATCAGCGCGATCACCAACAGCATTTCCAGCAGCGACAGGCCCGCCGCACGCCTGCCGGGCAGGCGCGGGCGTGGCAGCCGGCGCGGCAGGACGTGCGTCATGCAGGCTCAGGGCTGGTAGCGGATGTCGGCGTCGACGCTGCTGCCACCGGCCTTGCCATCCTTGCCCAGGCTGACCAGCTCGTACGGCTGGCCCTCGCCCGGCGCACGGTATTCCAGCGCGTGGCCCCACGGGTCGTTCAGATCGGCCGGCTTGGCATACGGGCCCAGCCAGCCACCCACGCCAGCGGGCGCGGTCACCAGGTCGTTCAGCGAGCCGGGCAGCTTGCCGGTGTCGATCTGGTAGTTGTCGATCTTGGATGCCACGGTCTGCACCTGCGCCTTGGCGATGTTGGCCTTGCCGCGGTCGGCACCGCCCAGCACGCGGCTGGCGACCAGGGTCAGCACCGCGCCAATCAGCACAATGACGATGATGATTTCCAGCAGGCTCATGCCCGACTGGTTGCGCGCGGCGGTGAAGGAAAGGCGGATCGGTCGACGGGAAGCAATCATGGTCGGTCCTTTCAGTTGCGGAGTGTCGGGGTTGCGTAGGGAACCATCATCAACCGATGGCATTGGTCAGGTCGTACAGCGGCACCAGCACGGCCACGATCACCGCGCCGACCACCGAGGCCAGCACCAGGGTGATGGCCGGCACCATCGCGGCCAGCAGGCGATCGATGCGCCGTGCGCTGTCCTGTTCGAACGTGTCGGCAGCCTTCAACAGCATGGTGTCGAGGGCCCCGGATTCCTCGCCGACCTGGATCATCTGCAGGGCCAGGCGCGGGAAGCGCTTGCCGCGTGACAGCGCCAGCGACAGGCCGGCACCATTTTTTACTTCATCGGCGGCCGCTTCCACATCGGCGGCCAGCGCGCGGTTGCCCAGTACGTTGCGGGCGATGCCCAAAGCGCCAAGCAGCGGCACGCCATTGCGCAGCAGGGTGCCCAGCGTGCGCGCCAGCCGTGCGGTTTCCAGTTCACCCAGCAGGCGACCGATGCCGCGGCGCTGCAGCAGCCAGCCGTCCAGTGCCAGCCGGAACGCCGGTTGCCGCGCCTTGCGCTCGAAGAACAGCGCCAGCACTGCAGGCACCACCAGCAGCAGTACCCACCAGTCCCGCACGAACAGGCCGAGCTGCAGCACGGCGTTGGTGAACCATGGCAGCGCTACGTCCAGGCTCTCGTACATCTGTGCGAACTGCGGCACCACGTAACCGAGCAGGAACAACAGCGCACCGCCCACCACCACCAGCAGGATGGCCGGATAGACCAGTGCGTTGATCACCTTGCCCTGCAGCGCGCGGCTGCGTTCGAGGTAGTCGGCCAGCCGCTGCAGCGTCTCGTGCAGGCTGCCACCCGCCTCGCCGGCACGCACCATGTTGACGTACAGCCGCGAGAACAGGCCGTGCTGGCGTTCCAATGCGGTCGACAGCGGCGAACCACCGCGCACCACGTCACGGATGTCGGTGATCGCGCGGCGCGAACGTTCGTCTTCCGGCAGCCCCAGCAGGATCGACAGCGCACGGTCCAGCGGCTGGCCGGCGCCGAGCAGGGTTGCCAGCTGCTGGGTGAACTGCAGCAGCGCGGCGCCCTGCAACGGGCGCTGGCGCAGCAGGGTGCGCCAGCTGCTGCCACCGATCGCGCCTCCGTCGGCCAGCTGCGTTTCCATCGGCAGGTGCCCCTGGTCCTGCAGGCGCGCGATCAGTTCGGCCTCGCTGGCCGCTTCCATCTGCCCGTCGAAGATCTCGCCGTGCGGATTGAGCGCTTTGTAACGGTAGTTCGGCATGTCAGCCCTGGCGTCCTGCGCGCATCAGCTTTCCTCGGTCACGCGCAGCACTTCCTCGATCGTGGTCTGCCCGCTCAGCGCCTTGCACAGGCCATCCTCGTACATGGTGCGCATGCCGGCTTCGCGCGCGATGCGTTCGATCTCGCCCATGCCGTCGCGACGCATCACTGCACGGCGCAGTGCGTCGTTCATCACCAGGAATTCCATGATGGTGGTGCGGCCCAGGTAACCGGTCGGCGCCAGCGCCGAGGGCTTCGGGCGGTACAGGTGGATCGTGCCCTGCGGCTGCAGGCGACGCAGCTCGAATCGTTCGATTTCCTCCGGCGAGGCTTCATAGCGCTCGGCATGCGTCGGTTCCAGCCGGCGCACCAGGCGTTGGGCGAGAATGCCGTTGATGGTCGACGTGAGCAGGTAGTCTTCCACGCCCATGTCGAGCAGGCGGGTGATACCGCCGGCCGCATTGTTGGTGTGCAGGGTGGACAGCACCAGGTGGCCGGTCAGCGCCGACTGGATGGCGATGCGCGCGGTTTCCAGGTCGCGCATTTCGCCGATCATGATGATGTCCGGGTCCTGGCGGACGATGCTGCGCAGCGCGTTGGCGAAATCCAACCCGATCTGCGGCTTGGCCTGGATCTGGTTGATGCCTTCGATCTGGTACTCGACCGGATCTTCCACCGTGATGATCTTGACGTCGGCGGTGTTGAGCTGGCTCAGCGCGGTATACAGCGTGGTGGTCTTGCCCGAGCCGGTCGGGCCGGTGACCAGCAGGATGCCGTGCGGCTGTTCCAGCACCTTGCGGAACTGCGGCAGGAACGCGTCGGTGAAGCCCAGGCGATGGAAATCGAATACCACCGTTTCGCGGTCGAGCAGTCGCATCACCACGCTCTCGCCGTGCGCGGTCGGCACCGTGCTCACGCGCAGGTCCAGCTCCTTGCCCTGCACGCGCAGCATGATGCGGCCATCCTGCGGCAGGCGGCGCTCGGCGATGTTGAGCCGGGCCATGATCTTGATGCGGCTGATCACCGCGGCGGTGAGATTGGCCGGCGGGCTTTCGCCCTCCACCAGCACGCCGTCGACGCGGTAACGCACCTTCAACCGGCTCTCGAACGGCTCGACATGGATGTCCGAGGCACGCAGTTCCACCGCACGCTGGATCACCAGGTTGACCAGGCGGATCACCGGCGCTTCCGAGGCCAGGTCGCGCAGGTGCTCGATGTCGTCGACCGCGCCGCCCTCGCCGTCTGCGGTTTCAACGATCGCGCCCATCGCGCTGCGGCCTTGGCCGAACCAGCGCTCGACCAGGTCGTCGATCTCCGCGCGCATGCCCAGCACCGGCGTCACCGGCACACCCAGCGCCAGCTGCACGGCCTGCTGCGGGTACGGATCGTGAGCGTCGGCCAGCCACAGCCGCACGCCCTGTTCATCCAGCGCCAGCGGACACACGTGGAACTGCTTGAGGAAGCGCAGCGACAGCGGCAGGCCCTCGGCCAGGCCCTGCGGCGGCGCGTCGGGCAGCTGCTTGCCCTCCAGCAAGGGCAGGTCCAGCACCTCGGCGCTGGCCTGCGCCTGGTCACGTTCGGACACCAGCCCCAGCCGCACCAGCAGGCCGAGCAGGCTGCCACCGGCCTCGGCGTGCAGCGGCCGTGCCCGCGCAAGATCTCCCTCCTTCAGCCGGCCACGCGCCAGCAACGCATCCAGGATGCGGCCTTCGGCATCGTCGGCAGCGGTTGCAGCAAGCGCGTTCACGTGACTCTCCTGTCAATCGGCTCGACTTTAACAGTTAAGCCGTGATTTACGTCGCCCCGCCACCCGCTTTCTTGAAAAGACGAAGCCCGTCACAGGGAAGTGACGGGCATCGGCCATTCAACTACGACACTGCGCGCTTACTGCGTGGCGAGAATGCTCACGCCGCTGTAGGCCGCTTCGCCCACCACCTTGATGTAATAGGTGCCGGCCGTTGCGGCAGTCACGCGCACGGTTTCCGAGGTACCCGGGCGGGTCGAACGCGCATCGTTGTCGGTGGCGCTCGGTTCACGACCCTTGGCCAGGTACACCGATACGTTGCCGGTGCCACCATAGGTGATGACGCTGAGCTGCTTGCCGGCCGTGGCTTCGAAGCTGTACAGCGCGCTGCTGCCGGCCGCACCGCTGAGGCCACCGACGGCCACCTTGTTGGTCAGCGGCTTGGCCACCGGACCGCAGTTCTCGGTGCACGGTTCTTCCAGCGCCTTGTCCAGTGCGGCCTTGGCATCGACGATGCCGGTGCCGATCGGGGTGGCCGACGGGATGCTGACCGGGAACGGGCGCGCGGTGTCCTTCAGCAGCGTGCGCATGTCGGCCGGCGTCAGCGGATCGCGGTTGGCGGCGATCAGCGCGCTCTGAACCAGCGCGGCAACGGCCGCCACGTGCGGGGCCGCCATCGAGGTACCGGCCAGGCCACCGATGGTGTAACCGGTGGTGGAGCCCGCAGCCGGCGGCGAGGTCTTGTTGCTGGACAGCGCCTGCCACACGTAGCCATTCGGATTGCCGTCGGTCACGCCGCCACCCGGGCCGGAGAGATCGATGCGGGCACCGAAGTTGGAGTAGTAGGCAATGGCGCCGGTGATGCCGGTAGCACCGACCGAGACCACGCCATCGCAGTTGGCCGGCCGGGCGTTGGCGACATTCATCGCATCGTTGCCGGCTGCAACCACGACCACCGTGCCGCGGTTGGTGGCACCGGTGATGGCGGCCTGGTACGCCGGATCACAGCTGCCGGAACCGCCCAGGCTCATGTTGATGATCTCGGCCGGGTTCTGGTTGGCCGGAATGCCGGCCACCGTGCCACCCGAGGCCCAGGTGATGGCATCGGTGATGTCCGACAGGGTGCCGCCGCAGTAGCCGAGCACACGCACCGGCAGCACCTTGGCCTTGTAGGCCAGGCCCGAGGCCATCAGGCCATTGTTGGTGGCCTCGGCGATGGTGCCGCTCACGTGGGTACCGTGCCAGCTGCTGTCACGCACCGGCGAACCCTGGTAGCAGGCGTTGGCGGTCGGCATCCAGTCGCCGTAGTCGAGGGCGCCCGGTACACGGCCATCGGCCGGACGACGCGAGCGGCTGGCCTGGCTGATAAAGTCGTAGCCTTCCAGCAGGGTGCCGGCCGCGAAATCGGGGTGCTCGGGCAGGATGCCGGTATCGATCACCGCCACCACGATGCCCTCACCCTGCGAGACGTCCCACGCGGCCGGCGCGTTGACGCCGCCCACCGGGTTGTGGAAGTGCCAGTTGTGGCTCTGGTAGTTCGGATCGTTGGGCACGAAGGTCGGCGACCCATCGGCCTTCGGTGCAGCGTCCAGGCGTGCGGTGGAGGCAGCGTCGATCGGATACATGATGGCGTCCGGCACCGCGTACTCGACGGTCGGATCGGCCTTCAGTTCAGCCAGCACCTTGTCCAGGTCGGCGCTGGCGATGCTCCCCTGCAGCCGGATCAGGTCGGCACCGATGCCGAGCCTGCGAGCCACCTGCGGACGCAGCGCAGCACTGCGCGCCGCCGCGTTGGTGCCACCCAGTGCGGCACGCGAGACGGCTGCGTTGACCACGGCCAGCTTGGCGTTGGTATCGGCCGCAGCGGCGCTGCCGGCACGGTACTTCACGATGATGCCTTCGACCTGCTGCGTCTTCGGGCCGGACAACGGCGCACTTACCTTCAGGTCGGCGGCCTGTGCCAGGCCAACACCGGTCAGCGACAGCACGGCGGCTGCCAGAACATTGATGCGAAGGTTCTGCTTCTTGATCACGTCGAATTCCTCTTCTGGGTCATGGATCGAACCAACACTGCGGCCATCATTCCTTGACGACTCCCGGCCGGCCCAGCCGGGATTGCCGTGACCTCCCCCCAGGCCCTCATTGCAGGTGCTGCGCCGGCGTGGGTGGCCGCCGGCGCGATGGAGTGGCTTACCAGCCGAAGCCGGCACCGACGCCGACCGAACTGTCGTCGCTGCTGAAGGCTCCGCCGAAGGTGACCGTGGCACGATCGCTGATCGCACGCTGGTAACCCAGCGACAGCGCCGATTCCCCGCCCTGGAAACCGATGCCGACGCCGACCCGGTTCTGGGTGCGGATACCCGCGGCACTGGTGGCCATGTTGAGCATCGCTGCGCTCATCGCGCCCTGGCGGTCGATGCGGCGATCCATGTGGCGCAGGCGTCCGTCGATCTCGCCCTTGAACACATCGAAGCTGTCGGCGACGGCCTGCACGCGGCTGTCGGTGTAGCTGTTGGCGGTGGCCATGCCACGGTCCAGCTGCCCCTTGTTGACCGCATCGGTGGCCGTGGTACCGGCGGCCACGTTGGTGACCTGGCGCTCGTTGCCTTCGCTGCCCACCGACACCGTATTGGCACGATCGGCAACCGAGCCCTGGCCCAGCGCCACGGCGTTGGCAGCGGTGGCGCTGGCCCCCTGGCCGATGGCGGTGGACGAGGCACCACTGGCCACGGCGCCATCGCCCATGGCAACGGCATTGAGGCCCGACGCCGGGGTGCCGACCGGGATGCCCGCACCGGCCGCGGCGACGGTCGGCGTGCCCTGCACGCGTGCCGTGCTGGCCGTTGCCACATCGGCGGTTGCCGGTGCATCGGCGGCGCTGGCCAGCGAGGTGTCCTCCAGTGGAGCCCCCATCGAACGCAGGCTGGCGGTTCCGGCACGCGTGCCACCCGCGGTGCGGCGATCGATCTCGCTGACCTTGCGGTCCAGCGCGCCCAGCGCATCGCCGACGTTGCTGTAGGTGGCGCCCTGGATCACGTAGTTCGGCGCCACGAACACACCCTGCATGCCGACGCTGGCGCCGCCACCCAGGAAGCTGGCGGCATCGCTGAGCGACTGGAACAACTGGCCGCCATTGATCGCCTGGCGACTGCCGGCGGCGATGCTGCCGGCACCGACGTTGTCGATGGTGGTGCCCTGGAAGCCGGACAGGGTCAGGCGGTCACGGCTGGCGTCGTCGTAACCGACCGCGCTGGCCGCGGTCGTTTCCACCGTGGCGATGCGCGAATCGAAATCACCGACGCGGGTCTCCACTGCGCCCACGCGCTGGTTGGTGACGTTGAGCTGCGAACCAGTCACCGCATCGCTGCTGCCGGCGGCGATACGGCCATCGGCCACGTTGACGATGCGGCGCGTGGCCGGGCCATCGGTGCCGTTGCCGCCACCGACCGACACCACGTTGGCATCGAGGGCACGCGAGCCCGCACCCAATGCCACCGAATTCGCGCCGCTGGCACCGGCACTGCTGCCCAGCGCCAGTGCACCATTGCCGATGGCGGCCGCGTTGGCACCCAGCGCGTTGCTGCGCGCACCACTGGCACTGGCACCCGAACCGAGCGCGGCCGCATCGCTGCCGCTGGCACTGGCGGTGCCGCTGCCGGTGGCCTTGACGTAGCGGGCGGTGCCATCGGCGGTTGCGGCAACGGCATCGAGCTGGCCGCGGTTGACCGCATCGGTGCGTTCGGTACCCGCGGCCACGCGAGTGATCTGGCGATCACTGGTGCTGCTGCCCACCGAGACGGTGTTGGCACGATCAGCCACCGAGCCCGAACCCAACGCCACGCTGCCTGCAGCGCTGGCGGTGGCACTGACACCCACCGCCGTTGCATTGGCGGCGGTTGCCTTGCTGCCGTAGCCGACTGCAGTACCAAGGCGACCACTGGCATCGGCGTAGCTGCCGATGGCCGAAGCACCATCGGCCGAAGCACTGGCGCGGAAGCCATTGGCCTGCGACTGCGTGCCGGTGGCGGCAGCCTGCGCACCGTTGGCGGTGCTGTAGGCGCCCTTGGCCTGGGCGCCAGCACCGGTGGCGCTGGCACCGGTCTCGCTGGCGCTGGCACCGCTGCCCAGCGCAACGCTGTCGACACCGGCCGCCTGCGCGGCGTTGCCCAGAGCGGCAGCATTGTTGCCGGTGGCCAGTGCATCGAAACCGACCGCCGTGGCACTGGCGGCCATCGCATTGGCACCGCTGCCCAGCGCAGTCGCACCGTTGCCGATCGCGTTGGCGGCATTGCCGGCCGCCAGTGCGTTGTCACCCTCCACCAGTGCACCGGCCTCGCCGTCGGCATTGCCGCTGGCCTGGAACTGGCGGCTGGTCTTGTCGGCGACGCTGGCCACGGCATCGAGCTGGCCCTTGTTCACTGCATCGGTGGCTTCGGTGCCGGCTGCAACGTTCGTCACCTGGCGTTCGCTGCCGGCCTTGCCGACAGCCACGGTGTTGTCGCGGTCGGCGGTGGAACCGGCACCGAGCGCCACGCTGTTGCTGCCATTGGCCGTCGCGTTGGCACCCAGCGCGGTGGCGTTGGTGCCGGCGGACCAGGCATTCCAGCCGATGGCGGTGGCGTAATCCTCGGTGGCCCACGCACCGGCGCCGAACGCGGCCGCGCCAGTACCACTGGCACGCGACGGAATCAGGCCGAAGAAGGTGCTGCCACCGATCGCCACGCTTTCCGCACCGCTGGCTTCACTCGACTGACCCACCGCAACCGCGCCGGTACCCGCCGCCGCGGCCCCGAAGCCCACCGCCGTGGTGTTGGCGCCGCTGGCCACCGAACCGTAGCCGAGCGCAGTGCCGAGGCGACCGGTCGCTTCGGCATAGCCACCCACCGCCGTCGTGCCATCGGCCGACGCGGTGCTGCGGAAACCGTTGGCCAGCGACTGTGCGCCACTGGCGTTGGATTCGGTACCGCTGGCGGTGCTGTAGACACCGCTGGCCTGCGCACGGGCGCCCACTGCGCTTGCGCCCACATCGCTGGCACTGGCGCCGCTGCCCAGGGCCACGCTGTCATCGCCGGTGGCCTGCGCGGTGCTGCCCAGTGCAGCCGCATTGCTGCCGGTCGCCAGCGCATCGATGCCGACGGCGGTGGCGTTGGCGGCCAGTGCGTTGGCACCACTGCCCAGTGCGGTAGCGCCGTTGCCGATGGCGTTGGCCGCATCACCTGCGGCCAGTGCGTTGTCGCCCTCCACCAACGCACCGGTTTCACCATCGGCATTGCCGCTGGCCTGGAACTGCCTGCTCGTCTTTTCCGCGGCGGCGGCTACGGCGTCGAGCTGGTTCTTGTTGACCGCATCGTTGCCCTGCGTGCCATCGGCCACGTTGGTGATCTGGCGGGTATTGCCGCCGCCGCCCACCGACACGGTGTTGTCGCGGTCGGCGATCGAATCCGCACCCAGCGCCACGCTGTTGTCTCCGCGCGATTCCGCTGCATTGCCCAGCGCGGTGCTGTTGATGCCCGGCGACCAGGCGCCACCGCCCACCGCGGTGGAGTAGTTGCCCGAGGCTTCGGTGGCCAGCGTGCCGAACAGCGAGCCGCCGATGGCGACGCTGTTGGTGCCGGTGGCCAGGCTGCCCTGGCCGGTGGCGGTGCTGTACGCGCCGGAGGCTTCCGAGTCGCCGCCCAGCGCCACGCTGTTGGAACCGGAGGCGTTGGCGAAATTGCCGAACGCGGTGGCGTTGAACGCCGAGGCCTGCGCGTAGCCGCCGATGGCGGTGCTGTAACCGCCGGTGGCTTCGGCGCCGATGCCGAACGCCGCCGATGCGGTGCCGCTGGCCACGCTCTCGCTGCCCACCGCCGTGGCACCACTGCCACTGGCGTTGCTGAAGTAGCCCACCGCCACCGCTTCTTCGCCGGAGGCTTCGGACAACACGCCGTTGGCGGTGCTGCCGGCGCCACTGGCAATGCTGGCCGCGCCGAACGCTGCGCTCTGTTCCCCGCTGGCTTCGCTCTCGGCGCCCTGCGCGGTTGCATACTCACCGGTGGCCTGTGCATTGGCACCGACGGCGCTGGCATTGGCAGCGGTCGCCAGTGCATTGAAGCCGATCGCCTGCGCGTTGTTGGCCAGCGCATTGGCACCGCTGCCGAGTGCGGTGGCGCCGTTGCCGATGGCGTTGGCGGCGTCGCCGGCGGCCAGTGCGTTGTCACCTTCCACCAGCGCACCGGCCACATCATCACCGTTGCCGCTGGCCTGGAAGAAGCGGCTGGTGGTGGTGGCGGTGCTTGCCACCGCGTCCAGCTGTGCCTTGTTCACCGCATCGGTGGCCTGGGTACCGGCGGCGACATGGGTGATCTGCCGCTCGCTACCGGTGCTGCCCACTGACACCGTGCGTGCGCGGTTGGCCACCGAACCGGCACCCAGCGCGACCGCGTTGCTGGCACTGGCGTTGCTGCCCGCACCCAGCGCGATCGCGTTTTCAGCGCCGGCCACGGTGTTGGTACCGATGGCGATGCTGTTGAGCGTGTTGCCGAGCGCCTGGAAGCCGAGCGCGACACTGTTGTCACCATAGCCGAAGGCACCACGGCCGACGGCGGTGGCGCTGGTGCCGTTGGCCCAGCTGTTGTAGCCGATGGAGGTGGCGCCGGCGCCGCTGGCCCATGCAGCATTGCCGAACGCCGAGGCATTGGTGGCAGTGGCCCATGCACCGGAACCGAACGCGCTGGCGCCACTGGCGGTGGCCCAGCTGTAGCCGCCCACCGCGGTGCTGTCATCGCTGCTGGCGAACGCACTGTCACCCACTGCCACCGCATAGGCACCGGTTGCGCGCGACTTGCCGCCCGCGGCGAAGCTGTTGTCGCCGCTGGCCTTGGCGGCGTTGCCGAAGGCGCTGCTGGCAGCACCGGTGGCCTGCGCGCCGCTGCCGACCGCCGTGGCATCGGCAACCGCAGTGGTGCCAACCTGCTGCGCCTTGCCATCGGCGCCGATGATCGGTTGGTTGAATTCGTCGTAGGCCTGGCCCAGGCCACCGATGGCGACGCCGCCGTTACCGGTGGCCGCACTGTTGCGGCCCACCGCCACGCTGTCATCGCCGATCGCTGACGCAGCCGCGCCATGGGCTACTGCACCGGCGCCGATCGCATTGCTTGACGAACCAGCAGCGATGGCGCCCTCGCCCTCGGCCAGTGCGCCGGCATCGCTGTCGGCTTCCGGCTGCGCCTGGAAGAAGCGCGCGGTGCTGTCGGCGGTGTTGGCCACCGCATCCAGCTGCGCCTTGTTCACTGCATCGGTGGCCTGGGTGCCCGCGGCCACGCTGACGATCTGCCGCTCGTTGCCATTGGTTCCCACGGCAACCGTGTTGGCGCGGTTGGACCCGGAGTAGGCACCCAGTGCAACACTGTTCTCGGCGCCAGCGGTAGCGTAGTAGCCGATGGCAGTGCTGTCCTTGCCGACAGCCCAGGTCTGCGCACCCAGTGCACTGGCGTTCTCGCCCGGTGCATAGGCGAAGTAGCCCACGGCGGTGGCTTCAATGCCGGAGGCTTCGCTGAGGGTGCCGTTGGCCACCGCGCGGTCACCGCTGGCGATGGCGCCGGCACCCACCGCAATCGCGGCTTCGCCGCTGGCCCGGGTCTGCACGAAGAAGCCCATGCCCGGAACCAGATCGGCCGGGCCACCGATGGCGACGCTGCTGGTACCGGTCGCATTGCTCTGCGTACCGAGCGCTGTCGAATAGTCGCCGATGGCATTGGAGACCGCACCGAACGCCGACGCCTGCGCGCCGGAGGCATAGGCACCCACGCCATAGGACGATGCGGCAAAACCGCTGGCATCGGCGCTGGCGCCGACCGCCGTGCCACCCACACCGGCACTGGTGGCGCCGGTGACCACCGGCACGCCACCACTGGTGATCAGCGGGTTGCCGCTGGCGTCCACCGCAGCGCCACCCACGGCAACGCTGCCCGGGCCGTTGGCCTGCGCGTTGTTGCCGAACGCGGCGCTGTTCTGGCCCGAGGCCAGCGCGTTGTTGCCCACGGCAGTCGCGTTCTGCGCCACGGCGGTAGCGCCGGCGCCGACCGCCGTGGTGCCGTTGCCGATGGCGTTGGCGGCCTCGCCAGCCGCCAGCGCGTCGTCACCTTCCGCCAGTGCACCGGCATCGCTGTTGCTGCTGCCGGTGGCCTGGAAACGCTTGGCGGTGGCATCGGCCACCGCGGCAACATCCTTCAACTGCCCGACGTTGACCGCATCGGTATCGTCGGTACCGGCGGCAACGCTGGTGATCTGGCGGGTCAGGCCGTAGTCGGCGGCACCGACGGACACGGTATCGACACGGTCGGCCAGCGAACCGGCGCCCAGCGCCACGCTGCCGGTAGCGACCGCGGCGGAATTGGAACCCAGCGCGGTGCTGTATTCACCCACCGCCGTGCTGAATGCACCGACGGCGATCGAGGCTTCGTTGGCGGCGGTGGCGCCGCGACCGAGCGCGGTGCTGCCCGGGCCCATCGCAACAGCACCGCCACCGACGGCGGTCGCACCATCGGCGGTGGCTTCGGACAATGCCCCCAGGGCCGTTGCTGCACCGTTTTCGCTGGCGGCGTACGCGCTGGCGCCGACGGCGGTATCGCCAAGGCCGAAGGCTGCTGCGCTCTGCCCGACCACTACGCTGGCATCACCGATCGCCAACGCGCCCTGGCCGAACGCGCTGGCGCCGATGCCCGCCGCAATGGCCTGGGTACCGATGGCGGTGGTGGCGTTGGCCAGCGACTGCGCACCGGCACCGGCGGCCAGTGCACCCTCGCCCTCGATCTTCGCCGCGTCGCTGTCATCACCTGCGCCGTCGGCCTTGAAATAGCGGTTGCCGTCTGCGGCAACGTCGGCCAGCGCGGCCTGGGTGGCACGCGCCTGCGCGTCCAGCTGCGCCTTGTTCACTGCGTCGGTCGCCTGCGTGCCTGCGGCGACGTTGGTGACCTGCCGTTCCTTGCCGGCATCGCCAACGGACACCGTGTTGGCGCGCGTGGCCTTGGAGCCCGCGCCCAGCGCCACGCTGTTGGCCGCACTGGCGCTGCTGTTGCTGCCGATCGCCACCGCATTGCTGCCCTTGGCCGTGGCCGAGCCTTCGATCAGGCACTTTTCGAGCAGCTTGCCGCTGAAGGCCACGCAGGTGGCGCTACCGCCGATCTGCACCGACTGTGCGGTGGCAGAGCCACTCATGCCCAATCCCAATACCAGGCCCAGTGCCACCGCCAGCCGTGCGGGCGTGGCCTGTGTCGCATCGCGGCGCTGGTCGACGACCCCACCGCTGCTGCTGTCGGAGGAAGCCAGTTCCGAGGCCACCACCAACTGACCCAGTGCTTTGTTCCAGACCTTGCGATAAATCCGATTCATCGGTACGGCTCCTGATTGGACTGGTTTTGGGCAAAGCAACGCCACCGCTGGGCTTTCCGGCCCAACGTCCCCTGGGGGCGTTTATTCGCGTGATTTACTGCGGGGTATTGCCGAACGGCGCGCAGCGACAGAAAACCGAGCGCGTGCGCCAACCGGTTACTGCGAAATGAATGATTCTGAAACGGGGTTCAAGTGTTAACGGCAACTGTGCAGATCGTCAAGACTTTGACACCACAAATCCCATTGCCGTGAAACAGTTCACTGTTCCGCGTGTTTATAAAAGGATTTTGTTAGCCGTGCGTGACGATTTGCTGTCGCCTGAAAATCGATGTAACTCGCGGACGCATCAGGAGTTTCACGCGTGCAAAGAAAAAACCCGCCGATCAACGGCGGGTTTTTCCATACGCGATGGGATTGATGTCTGCGCGATGGGATGCGATCAACCGCACCACACCCGCGCGTTGCGGAACATGCGCATCCACGGTGAATCACCCTGCCACTCGACCGGCGCCCAGCTCATGTTGAGCGCGCGCGGAGTACGTTCCGGGTGCGGCATCATGATGGTGACGCGGCCATCGCTGCTGGTCAGGCCGGTGATGCCGTCCGGCGAACCGTTCGGGTTCAGCGGGTACTGGCTGGCCACGTTGCCGTGGCCATCGATGTAGCGCAGCGAAACACGGGCCGCGGCCTGGTCGACGGCGTTGTCGAACACCGCCTGGCCTTCACCATGCGCCACTGCCACCGGCAGGCGCGAACCGGCCATGCCACGCAGGAGGATCGACGGCGATTCCACCACTTCCAGCAGCGCGGTGCGGGCTTCGAACTGTTCGCTGGCGTTGCGGCGGAACTGCGGCCAGTGCTCGGCACCGGGGATGATGTTCTTCAGCTGGCTCATCATCTGGCAGCCGTTGCACACGCCCAGTGCGAAGCTGTTCTCGCGCGCGAAGAACGCAGCGAAGGCATCCCGCAACGCACTGCGCTCCAGGATCGAGGTGGCCCAGCCGCGGCCGGCACCGAGCACGTCGCCGTAGCTGAAGCCGCCGCAGGCAACCAGGCCGGTGAAGTCCTGCAGGGCCACGCGACCTTCGATCAGGTCGCTCATGTGCACGTCGAAGGCGCGGAAGCCGGCACGTTCGAAGATGTTCGCCATTTCAATCTGGCCATTGACGCCCTGCTCGCGCAGCACGGCCACGCGCGGACGCGCACCGGTGCTGATGAACGGAGCGGCCACGTCTTCGTTGAGGTCGAAGCTCAGCTTCGGCTTCAGGCCCGGCGCATTGAACGCGCGCGCCACCTCACGCTCGGCATCGGCGTTGGCCGGATTGTCGCGGCGCTTCTGCATCGCGTGGGTGACCGACCACCAGGCGTCGAACAGCGCTTCCCAGCGCCATTCGGCCAGGTTCTCGCCGCCCAGCGACACGCGCACCACCGGTGCGGTGGTCGGCTTGGCGATGCGCTGCGCGCACTCGATCAGTGCATGGCGCTCGACCAGGTCGGCGAAGGCCGCACGGTCTTCGCGGGCGATCTGCACCACCGCCCCCAGTTCTTCGTTGAACAGGCTGCGGAACGGATCATCGCCCCAGGCATCGAGGGTGATGTCCAGGCCCAGCCGCGAGGTGAACGCCATTTCGCACAGCGCGGCGAAGGCACCGCCGTCGCTGCGGTCGTGGTAGGCCAGCAGCAGGCCGGCCTGGCGCGCATCGCGAATCAGCTCGAAGAAGCCACGCAGGCGCTGCGGGTCATCCAGGTCCGGGGCGGCACCGGCGAATGCCGGCAGGTCGCCGTGGTCGGCGTGCACCTGGGCCAGGATCGAACCGCCCAGGCGCTGCTTGCCGGCACCCAGGCCGATCAGCCACAGCTCGCTTTCGACGTCGCGGTCGAGCAGCGGCGTCAGCTGCTGGCGCACGTCGGCGACCGGTGCGAACGCCGAGATCACCAGCGACACCGGCGACACGCTTTTGTGCGCTTCGCCCTGGTCGTGCCACTGCGCCTGCATCGACAGCGAGTCCTTGCCCACCGGGATGCTGATGTCCAGCTGCGGGCACAGTTCCATGCCCACCGCCTTCACCGCGTCGTACAGCAGCGCGTCTTCGCCCGGGTGGCCGGCCGCGGCCATCCAGTTCGCCGACAGCTTGATCTCATCCAGCGCATCGACCGGGGCCGCGCACAGGTTGGTCAGCGCTTCGCCTACCGCCATGCGTGCCGAAGCTGCCGCATCGAGCAGGGCCAGCGGGGTGCGCTCGCCGATCGACATGGCTTCGCCAGCCACGCCGTCGAAGTCGGCCACGGTGATGGCCACATCGGCCACCGGCAGCTGCCACGGGCCGACCATCTGTTCGCGTGCGGTCAGGCCGCCGACGCTGCGGTCACCGATGGTGACCAGGAAGTTCTTCGACGCCACCGTCGGGTGCGCAAGCACGCGCAGGCCCGCTTCCTGCAGATCCAGACCTGCGGTCTTCAGCGCCGGCCAGCGCGGGGCCGGCGGATGCGCGGTATCGCGGTGCATCTTCGGCGGCTTGCCGAACAGCACGTCCATCGGCAGGTCGATCGGTGCGTCGGCGGGGATGTTGCCCGGCACGGCACCGTAAGCCACCACCAGGTGTTCCTCGGCGGTGGCCACGCCGACCGCCGCGAACGGACAGCGCTCGCGGGCGCACAGCGCGGCGAACTCGGCCAGACGCTCCTGGGCCACGCCCAGCACGTAGCGTTCCTGCGATTCATTGCACCACAGCTGCATCGGCGACAGCGACGGATCATCGGTGGGCACCTTGCCCAGGTCGATCACGCCACCGACGTTGGAGTCGTGCAGCAGCTCGGGGATGGCATTGGACAGGCCACCGGCACCGACATCGTGGAAGAACTTGATCGGGTTGTTGGCGCCCATCGCCACGCAGCGGTCGATGACCTCCTGGCAGCGACGTTCCATTTCCGGGTTGTCACGCTGCACGCTGGCGAAGTCCAGGTCTTCGGCGCTTTCGCCGGAGGCCACCGAACTGGCGGCACCGCCGCCCAGGCCGATCAGCATCGCCGGGCCACCCAGCACGATCACCGCATCGCCATCCTGCAGCGGGATCTTGTCCACCTGCACGCGATCGATCGCACCGAGGCCACCGGCCAGCATGATCGGCTTGTCATAGGCACGCACCAGATCGGCGCCTTCGGGCAGCTCGAAGCTGCGGAAGTAGCCGAGCAGGTTCGGGCGGCCGAACTCGTTGTTGAACGCGGCGCCGCCGAGCGGGCCGTCGGTCATGATTTCCAGCGCCGGCGCCATGCGCGGGTTCAGCGCGCGCGGCGCTTCCCATGGCTGCGGCAGCTCGGGAATGCGCAGGTGCGAGACCGAGAAGCCGGTCAGGCCGGCCTTCGGCTTGCCGCCGCGGCCGGTCGCGCCCTCGTCGCGGATCTCGCCACCGGCACCGGTCGAGGCGCCCGGGAACGGTGCGATCGCGGTCGGGTGGTTGTGGGTTTCCACCTTGATCTGGAACGCGCTCGGCACCTGCGGCTCGCGGCGGTATTCGCCGCTTGCCGGGTCCGGGCGGTAGCGCGAGGCCGGATGGCCTTCGATCACCGCCGCATTGTCGCTGTACGCACTGAGCGTGTGCTGCGGGGTCTGCTGGTGGGTGTTCTTGATCATCCGGAACAGCGAGCGGTCCTGTTCCTGGCCGTCGATGGTCCAGCTGGCGTTGAAGATCTTGTGCCGGCAGTGCTCGGAATTGGCCTGCGCGAACATCATCAGTTCCACGTCCGACGGCGAGCGGCCCAGCGCGGTGAAGCGTTCGCGCAGGTAGTCGATCTCATCCTGGGCCATGGCCAGGCCGAGGCGCTGGTTGGCAACCTCCAGCTGATCCACCGGCACGCGTTCCAGCTCGCCACGCGCGGGCGCCGAGAACAATGCCTGGCCCTGCTCCACGGTCTCCAGCACCGACTGCGTCATCGGGTCGTGCAGCGCCTTGACCAGCGCCTGCTGGGCGTCGGCGTCGGCCGGCCAGCCCTGCACGTCGATGCGCAGGCCACGCTCGACCCGGCTGACCGGCTGACCGGCACCGCGCACCAGCTCCGTGGCCTTGCTCGACCACGGCGACAGCGTGCCCAGGCGAGGCACCACGATGCGGCTGACCGCGCCTTCGGCCACGGCCTCGGCCTGCGGCGCAGCTTCGAGGATGCGGCACAGGGTGGCAAGGTCGGGAGCGGCGCTGCCTTCGGGCTGCACGAAGTAGACGTGCCAGGCACCGCTGATGCGCAGGGAGGGAGCGATGGACTGCAGGCGGGATTCAAGACGTTCGCGGCGGAACGGCGACAGGGCGGGCGCGCCCTCGAGGACCATCATGTCCGGGGAACCGTAGTTGGGAAACGGGCCCGACATTGTACCGGAAGCGGGGGAAGGGCTTTGGCCGGGCGGCGCCCGGCACCCGCCGAGGCCAGGGCAACGGCAACGGCCAGAGCAAAAGCTGGCTTCCCGTGGGATGGCGGGGTGGGTCCGGTGGCGGGGGACGCCGTAAACCCGTCCTTGGGGGCTTGGCCGCGGCATCCATGCCGCGGACACCCCCGCCACCGGACCCACCCCGCCTTCGACAGATTTCTGCGATCTGCTGGAACGGCACGGGGTCGGATCCCGTTGCTTCGCAACGGGCTCTGACCCTGGATTTGTTGCGATATCTGATGGATCCATCCACGCATGGCGTGGATGGGAGCGAAGCGACCGGCTTTTGCTTTTGCTTTTGCTTTTGCTTCTGATTTTTTGTTCTGTCTTCCGTGGCTGGCCGCGCAGGAACCTGTCCGTGGCCGGGTGGGTGGGCTGCGCAGGGGCGTAAGCGCCATGGATGGCGCGCCCGAGCCTACAGGGACGTATTCACGGCGCCCCCTGCGCAGCCCACCCGCCCGGCCAACCTCCAGAAACCCGCTGTTCGCGGAAAGCCCCAGCCACGAGGGGCTCCGCCGATGGCCGCCGACCGCGCGCGTCGCGCTCTCGGCCCGATTCCCCGAACCATGCACTCGCTCACGGATTGACCACGCAATTGATGACAACGTTGTCCCTACCTGGTGCCGGACTCTCTCCCCGGCCTCCCAGGTACCTCCGTCCGCCCCCTCCGTCGCCTTCCCTGGCGACGCCCGGACCTGCGTCACGCGCGGCGCCATCGGGGCCCGCGCGCCCTTTGATCGGAGACTTACCCATGTACGACCCGATTGTGCGCAGTGCCGAACGTGCGACCCGAAGCTGTCGTCCCCGCCGCCTGGCCTGGCTGCTTGCCTTGGCCGCAGGTACCGCTGCCCTGCCCGGCCTGGCGCAGGCCGCCAGCTGTGCCGGGGTGGCCCAGTGGGACCAGGCCAAGATCTACCGGGCCGGCGATACCCTGCAGAAAGGAGGCGTCCTCTATCGGGCGAACCAGGACATCTGGAACGCGCCGCCGGACCATCCGGCCGGTGCGCCCTACTACACCAATCTCGGTGCCTGCGATGGCAGCGGCACCAACCAGCCGCCGGTGGTCAGCCTGACCTCGCCGGCCAACGGCGCCACCTTCAGCGCCGGCAGCACGGTCAACGTGACCGCCAACGCCAGCGACCCGGACGGCAGCGTCGCCAAGGTCGAATTCTTCCGCGACGGCGCCTCGCTGGGCATCGCCACCAGTGCGCCGTATGCGGCCAGCTGGGCCAATGCCAGCGCCGGCAGCCACACCCTGCGCGCGGTAGCCACCGACAACAACAACGCCACCAGCAGCACGCCGACCATCACCATCACCGTCAACGCCGCCGGTGGCGATACCACCGCACCGAGCGTGCCTGGCGGCCTGGCAGTGGGCACGCGTACCGCCAACAGCATCGCGCTCAGCTGGAGCCCGTCCACCGACAACACCGGTGGCAGCGGCGTCGCCGGCTATGACGTGTACCGCAATGGCAGCCTGGTCGGATCGCCGTCCAGTGCCAGCTACGTCGATGGTGGCCTGGCCGCATCCACCACCTATCGCTACCGCGTGCGTGCCCGCGACAACGCCGGCAACGCGTCCGCCCAGGGCACCGAGATCAGCGCCACCACGCTGGCCGGCGACGGCGGCACCACGGGCAAGCGGGTCATCGGTTACTTCACCCAGTGGGGCATCTACGGCCGCAACTACCGGGTCAAGAACATCGACAGCAGCGGCTCGGCCGCGCGCCTGACCCACATCAACTACGCCTTCGGCAACGTGCGCAACAATCGCTGCGAAGTGGGCATCACCCAGCCGTCGGATCCGA
The DNA here is from genome assembly GCF_030291075.1 of Stenotrophomonas sp. 57. Lineage (NCBI taxonomy): Bacteria > Pseudomonadati > Pseudomonadota > Gammaproteobacteria > Lysobacterales > Lysobacteraceae > Stenotrophomonas > Stenotrophomonas sp. 57. The sequence goes on along the minus strand of NZ_CP127407.1, from coordinate 631,527 downwards.
ACAGCGGTGCCGGTGGCGATGCCTTCGCCGACTACACCAAGGCCTTCAGCGCCGCCGAGAGCGTCAGCGGCAGCGCCGATACCTGGGACCAGCCGCTGCGTGGCAACTGGAACCAGCTCAAGCAGCTCAAGGCCAAGTACCCGGGCATGAAGGTGCTGATCTCGCTGGGTGGCTGGACCTGGTCGCGCGGCTTCTCCAGCGCAGCACGCCCGGAAAACCGCCAGGCCTTCGTCGCCTCGTGCATCGATGCCTACATCAAGGGCAACCTGCCGGTGACCGACGGTGCCGGCGGCGCCGGTGCCGCGCTGGGCGTGTTCGACGGCATCGACATCGACTGGGAATACCCGGTGGCGTGCGGCATCGAATGCGGCAAGCCGGAAGACAACGCCAACTTCACCGCGCTGATGGCCGAGTTCCGCCGCCAGCTCGATGCAGTGCGTCCGGGCCTGTTGCTGACGGTGGCGGTGGGTGCGGGCATCGACAAGATCCGCGTCACCGACCCGGCCGCGTACCACCCGTACCTGGACTACATCAACGTGATGACCTACGACTTCCACGGCGCGTGGGATGCGAAGACCAATCACCAGTCGGCGCTGTTCGATTCGCCGAATGATCCGTCCACCGGCGACCAGAAGCTGTACAACAGCAACGACGCCATCGAGGCCTTCATCAGCCGTGGCGTGCCGGCAGCCAAGCTCAACCTGGGCATCGGCTATTACGGGCGTGGCTGGACCGGTGTGGCCAACGCCAACAACGGCCTGTACCAGACCGCCACCGGCGCCGCCCCGGGTACCTACGAGGCCGGCATCGAAGACTGGAAGGTGCTGAAGAACCTGGCGTGGCCGGGCTACACCGACAACACCGCCGGTGCCAACTGGATCTACAACGGCAGCACGCTGTGGAGCTTCGATACTCCGGCCAACATCACCCGCAAGATGGGTTACGTGAAGACCCAGGGCCTGGGCGGCGCGTTTGTCTGGGAGTTCAGTGGTGACGATGCGCAGGGCACGCTGACCAAGGCGGTCAGTGATGGCCTGAAGTAAGGAAGAACGTCGGGGATGCGACACGCATCCCCGGCCTCGAATCTGTAGAGCCGAGCCCATGCTCGGCTGATGTTCCCACAGCCGAGCATGGGCTCGGCTCTACAGCGAATGACCTGCGACGGTCAGCGCTTGGCGGACAGTTTTTCCAGCGCTGCACGCAGCTGTGCCGGCGGCAGGTAGCCGCCCAGCTGGGTGCCATCCGGCGCGAAGATCGCCGGCGTGCCGTTCACGCCCAGCTGCTGGCCCAGTGCGTACTGCATCGCCACCGGGTTGGTGCAGTTCTTGGCCGGCACGCTGCCACCGCGCTTGGCGTTGGTCAGCGCCTGGCGACGATCAGCCGCACACCAGACAGAGATCATGTCGGTGTAGTCCTTGCTGCCCAGGCCCATGCGCGGGAATGCCAGGTACTCGACGGAGATACCGTTGCGGTTGAGCTCGGCGATGTCCTGGTGCAGCTTGCGGCAGTAACCGCATTCGATGTCGGTGAACACGCTGATGGTGTACTTGGCGTTCGGCGCGGCAAACACGATACGGTCGCCATGGTTGACCTTGGCCAGCAGATCGCGGCGGTAGCCGAGCAGGCCTTCGCTGTTGGCCGGGCCCTTGGCGCGGGTGTCATACGGCTGCGACTGGAACAGATAGCGGCCGTCATCGGACACGTACAGCAGCTGGCCGGACACGACGACCTCGCGGAAGCCGGGGAACGGCGCGGCACCGATGTAATCCACCTTGAAACCAGGATTGAGCGCGGTCAGCGCGGCACGCACGGCCTGGTCGGCTGACGCGGTGGTGGCCGGGCTGGCCTTGGCCGCAGCGGTGGCAGGGGCCTTGGCGGCCGGCGGCGCGGGCTGGGCACAGGCCGTCAGGCTGAGCGCGCCGAACACGGCGGCGATGGCAAATCGGAGCATGGAACGATCCGCGGCAGAAGAAGACCCCGGATTCTGACACAGCCACCGGCACCGGGCCGCGACGCCGCGCACCGCCCGGGGCCAGGGTTCAGGCCACCGCTCAACCGCGCGGGTGATGCCGGGCGTGCAGTTTCTGCAGGTGCTCGCGCGCCACCAGGGTGTAGATCTGGGTGGTCGACAACGAGCTGTGGCCAAGCAGCATCTGCAGCGCGCGCAGATCGGCGCCACGATTGAGCAGGTGCGTGGCGAAGCTGTGGCGCAGGCCATGCGGGCTGATCCGCACCGGGTCGATGCCGGCCACCTGCGCATGGCGCTTGACCAGGTGCCAGAACGCCTGGCGGGTCAACGCGTGCAGCGTCGGCTCAACGAACAACGGTGTCTGCCCGTCCGCCAGCGCGTGCACCTTGCCTTTGCCGACCAGCTGCGGCCGAGACTGCTGCAGGTAACGCTCCAGCCAGTGTTGCGACTCTTCGCCCAGCGGCACCAGCCGCTCCTTGCTGCCCTTGCCGGTCACCCGCAGCACGCCCTGACGCAGGTTGACCGCAGTGGCCGGCAGCAGTACCAGTTCGCTCACGCGCAGGCCGGCGGCGTACATCAGTTCCAGCATGGCCCGATCGCGCAGGCCCAGCGGGCTGTCGACGTCCGGCGCGGCCAGCAGCGCATCGATCTGGCTTTCGGCCAGCGCCTTGGGCAACAGCCGTGGCAGCTTGGGCGGGTCCAGCAGCGCGCTGGGGTCCTCGCTGCGCTCGCCCCGGCGCACGCCGTCGGCAAAGAACGCGCGCAGGGCCGACAACAGGCGCGCATTGCTACGCGGTGACCAGCCGTGGCGGGTGCGCCAGGCCAGATAGTCGAACAGGCCGGGACGCTCGATGCCGGCCAGGCCACCGTCGCGCCCATCCATCCAGCGTGCCAACCCTTCCAGGTCGCGCCGGTAGCTGTCGAGGGTGGCACGGGCCAGGCCGTTCTCGGCCCAGATCGCATCGAGGAAGCGCTGGATGCGCACGCTGTCATCGGCGCGCAGCTCGGGCAGTTGCTGCACCAGCTGGCGGCGTTCGGCGGGGGTGGAAACAGAGGCCATGCGTGCAGGATACGAGGGCCACTGCGGGCGCGGCCAGCTTTGCGTATGCTCGGCGCATGTCCCGCCCCGCCATTGATACGGCCCCTGCGGCCGCCACCGAAACATCCCGCCCGCGCGCATTGCTGCTGTGGCGCGCGCTGGCGATGGTCTACGACGCACTGCCGGTGCTGGCGCTGTGGATGCTGGCCGGCACCCTGTTCACCCTGGCCTACACCTTCAGCGGCCACGCCCAGCGCGAGAACATCGCGCCGTTCAGCGCCTGGCAGTGGCTGCTGTGGGCGGTGTGCTGGATGATCACGGGGTGGTACGCCACGGCCAGCTGGCGCCGTGGTGGGCAGACACTGGGCATGCGGCCATGGCGGTTGAAGCTGGAATCGAGCGATGGCACACCCTTGCGACGCGCACAGCTTTGGCTGCGTTTCGCCGTGGGCACGTTGTCACTGCTGCTGGGCGGCCTGGGATTCTGGTGGGCGCTGGTCGACCGCGAGCGCCTGACCTGGCATGACCGTGCCAGCGGCACCCGCCTGCTGCGGATGCCGAAGCGGTGATGCGTCACCCTTCAATCCGATCCTGCGCAGCGCTTGTGTAGAGCCGAGCCCACGCTCGGCTGGCGGGCGGTGCACGCAAATCAGCCGAGCATGGGCTCGGCTCTACAACAACCAGGATCAGCCCGATTTGCGCCGGAACAGCAGCCCGGATACCGCCAGCATCACGATCGGCGGCAACGCATAGGCAATGCGGTAATCGAATTTCAGCGCGCCTGCCATGCGGCCGAAGAACAGCTGCAGCAGCCAGAAGCCCAGCGCGAACAGGATGCCCAGGAACAAGCGCTTGCCCATGCCGCCGCTGCGCAGCGAGCCGAACGCGAACGGCACCGCCGCCAGGCACAGCGCCAGCACATTCACCGGGTAGAACCAGCGGCTCCAGTACACATCCTCGAAATCGCGCGCATCCAGCCCGTTGCGTTCGCGGTAGGCAATGCTGGTGCTCAGCTCGGCCACGCTGAGGTTGCGCGGCTTGGCAATGCCGGTAGCCAGCGCCGCCGCATCCAGCTTCGAGTTCCACGGTTCGCGTGCCACTTCCTGGCGGCTCGCCGAGCGCTCGCCGAAGGTGTCGCGGCGCACGCCGGTCAGCACCCAGCCGTCCTTGTCATGCTCGGCGGTGTCGGCATGGGTCAGCGAGGCGATCGTGCCGTCCTCGGCAACGCGGTACAGGCGCACGTCGCGCAGGATCAGACGCGTGCCCTTGTCGCCGACCAGCTGCTCTTCGCCGCTTTGCGCATTGAGGAAGGTGTCGCCTTCGCGTGCCCACAACCCGGAGTAGCGGCTGGTGGCGATGTCCCGCCCCCACTTGGCGCTGGACTTCAGCGCATCGGCGCGATCCTGGCCCCAGGGACCCAGCGTCTCGGCACTGAGCACCATCACTGCGGTCAGCAACGACAGCGCGATCGCCACCGACACGCTCAGGCGCTTGCGCGACAGGCCCAGCGCGCGCAGTGCGGTCAGCTCGGAGGTGGCAGCCAGCTGGCCCAGGCCCATCAGCGCACCGATCACCGCGGCGGTCGGGAACATGGTGTAGGCGCGGCGCGGCACCGTGTACAGCACCCACGCGGCGGCATGGCCCAGGGTGTAGCCGTTCTTGCCGATGTCCTTGAACTCGCCGGAGAACGCCATCACCACGTCCAGGCCGACCAGCACGGCCCAGGTCAGCAGCACCGTGGTGAACACCGACCGGCCCAGGTACAGGTCGAAACGCATCGGGCGCAGCCTCATGCGCGGGCTCCCTTCGGGCGGCCCAGGCGGCCATCACGTGCATACATCCAGATTGCCAGCGCCAGCAGCGGCAAGGTCAGCCACCACAGGCCGAGCGCGGGCGGAATCTTGCCGTTGGCGATCCAGCCACTGCCGATGAACATCAGGTTGGTACCCACCATGTAGGCCATCAACGCCAGCATCATGCGGCCGTAGCGCTGCTGGCGCGGCGAGCTGCGGCCCAGCGGCACGGTCAGCAGCGCAAACGCCAGCGCGATCAGCGGCGGGGCCAGGCGGCGGTGCAGCTGCGCCTGCGCCTGCGGGCGCTCGTCACCGATCAGCTTCAGGGTCGGCATCAGTTCCGGGTCATCCTCGGTACGTGTCTGGGCGCCATCAGGCAGGGCCACGTCGTTGCGGGCAAAGGTGGCCAGGCGGTAATCCAGCCCACCGGCCACCGGCCCTTCCACCTGGTGACCGTCATCCAGCTCCAGGAAACGCTGGCGGGTGCCCTCGAAGAACATGCGGCCGCCATTGGCGGACACCACTTCCAGGCGGTCATCCTTCTGGCGCTGCAGGAACACCTTGCCCAGCTGGGTGCCATCGGGCGAGATCGAGGACAGGTAGACCACGCCGCCATTGGGCAGCGGGGTGAACCGCCCCGGTTCCAGCCCGGCCATCAGCACGCTGCGGTTGGCCTCGATGATCATCTGCTCGGCCACCCGGCCGGCCCACGGGCCCAGCCACAGCGAGCAGGCGCCGACCAGCAGCACCACCGGCACCACCAGCATCAGCAGCGGCCGCAGCAGGCGCTTGGGGCCCACGCCAATGGCGGTGATGACCGCCATTTCCGAGTCACGGTACAGGCGGGCGATGGCCAGCAGCAGGCCCAGCATCAGGGCCAGCGGCAGGATCAGCGGCAGGTAGGCGATGAACTGCAGGCCCAACTGGGAGAACAGCAGCTTGGCCGGCAGGCGCCCGTCGGCGATGTTGCCGAGGATGTCCACCAGCACGCCGCCCACGCTGACCACCAGCAGGACGATCAGGGTAGCCAGGAAACTCTGGACGAAATCGCCCAGCAGGTATCGGTCGAGCTTCAGCATGGGGCGGTGGTTTAAACTCTGGGGTTCGTTCGCGGTGCCGCCCAGTCTACTGTCTGGGCGTAAACGGCCTGCGATTGTACGGACTCGCCAATGGAATCTGCTCAATGGCCCTCGAATTCACCCTGAACCACCTCGCGCCGGCTGCCGCCACCGTTGACTGCCTGGTGGTCGGCGCCTATGCCGACCACAGCCTGACCCCGGCCGCGCAGGCCCTGGACGCCGCCAGCGGCGGCCGCCTGGCCTCGCTGGCCCAGCGCGGCGACCTGTCCGGCAAGACAGGTGCCACCACCCTGCTGCACGACCTGCCGGGCGTGACTGCCCCACGCGTGCTGGTGGTCGGCCTGGGCGAGGCCGCCCGCTTCGGCGTGCCGCAGTACCTGAAGGCCATCGGCGACGCCGTGCGCGCGCTGAAGGCCGGTGCTACCCGCAGCGCACTGTTCACCCTGTCCGAAGTGGCCATCAAGGACCGCGACGCGGCCTGGGCGATCCGCCAGGCGGTGATCGCCGCCGATCACGCCGCCTACCGCTACACCGCCACGCTGGGCAAGAAGAAGGCCGACGACGCCGGCCTGGCGCAGCTGGCCATCGCCGGTGACGATGCGCAGGCGCTGGCCCAGGGCCAGGCCATCGCCGCCGGCGTGGAGTTCGCCCGCGAGCTGGGCAACCTGCCGCCCAACTACTGCACCCCGGCCTACCTGGCCGAGGTGGGCGTGAAGTTCGCCGGCGAGCACGAGGGTGCCGAAGCCGAGATCCTCGACGAGCACCAGATGGAAGCGCTGGGCATGGGCTCGCTGCTGGCCGTGGCCCGTGGCTCGGCCAACCGCCCGCGCCTGGTGGTGCTGAAGTGGACCGGTGCAGGCGACGCCAAGCCCTATGTGCTGGTCGGCAAGGGCATCACCTTCGATACCGGTGGCGTCAACCTGAAGACCCAGGGCGGCATCGAGGAGATGAAGTACGACATGTGCGGTGGCGCCAACGTCATCGGCACCTTCGTTGCTGCCGTGAAGGCCAAGCTGCCGCTGAACCTCGTCGTGGTGGTGCCGGCCGTTGAAAACGCCATCGATGGCAATGCCTATCGTCCGTCCGACGTGATCACCTCGATGTCGGGCAAGACCATCGAAGTGGGCAATACCGACGCCGAAGGCCGCCTGATCCTGTGCGACGCGCTGACCTACGCACAGCGCTTCGAGCCGGCCGCGCTGGTCGACGTCGCCACCCTGACCGGTGCCTGCATGGTGGCCCTGGGCCACCAGACCGCCGGCCTGATGAGCAAGCACGACGACCTGGCCAACGAGCTGCTGGCCGCCGGCGAGCACGTGTTCGACCGCGCCTGGCGCCTGCCGCTGTGGGACGAGTACCAGCCGATGCTGGATTCGACCTTCGCCGACGTCTACAACATCGGCGGCCGTTGGGCCGGTGCGATCACCGCCGGCTGCTTCCTGTCGCGCTTCGCCGAAGGCCAGCGCTGGGCCCACTTGGACATCGCCGGCGTCGCCAGCGATGAAGGCAAGCGTGGCATGGCCACCGGCCGCCCGGTCGGCCTGCTGAGCCAGTGGCTGCTGGACCAGGTCGCCCGCGCCTGATGCCGTACCCGACCCTGGCCGGCCTCTGCCGGCCAGGGCCTCGCCCGGCAATGCCGGGCCCCTGCCTGACCCGGACCCTGCCATGCCCCGCGCCGACTTCTACCTGATCGCCAAGCCCCGCTTCCTGACCGAGCCGCTGCGCCTGGTCTGCGAGCTGGCGCGCAAGGCCAACGACGCCGGGCTGTTCACCCTGGTGCTGGCCCGCGACCAGGCCCAGGCCGAAGAGCTGGACGAGCTGCTGTGGGCATTCGACAACGATGCCTACATCCCGCACCAGATCGCCGGCGAAGACATGGACGAGGAAGAGGCCCTGGTACTGATCGCCGTACCCGGAACCGACGCGCCGGCACGCCCGCTGGTGATCAACCTGCGCGATGAACCCTGGCTGGGCCAGTGCGAACGCGTGCTGGAAGTGGTCCCGGCCGATCCGGAAGCGCGCGAACCGCTGCGCGAACGCTGGCGCCAGTACAAGGCCGCCGGTTACGACCTGAACAAGCACGACATGTAAGCGCGCACCGGCCCCCTTGAGCGGCCGCCGCCGCGCCCTGATCCTTCAACGATTACCTCCTGGTTCCCCCGCATGACCCAACTCGCCTCCAGCTACGACCCGAAGTCCTTCGAGACCGACCTCTACGAGGCCTGGGAGAAGGCCGGCCACTTCAAGCCGTCCGGCACGGGCGAGCCGTACACCATCCTGCTGCCGCCGCCGAACGTGACCGGCACCCTGCACATGGGCCATGCGTTCCAGCAGACGCTGATGGATGCGCTGGTGCGCTACCACCGCATGCGCGGCTACGACACGTTGTGGCAGGTCGGTACCGACCACGCCGGCATCGCCACCGAAATGGTGGTCAGCCGCAACCTGGCGCTGGAAGGCAAGGGCGAGACCCGCGATTCGCTGGGCCGCGAGGGCTTCATCGGCAAGGTCTGGGAGTGGAAGCAGCAGTCCGGCGACACCATCGAGCGCCAGATGCGCCGCCTCGGCACCTCGGCCGACTGGTCGCGCAGCACCTTCACCATGGACCCGCAGCCGTCGGCTGCGGTGAGCGAAGCCTTCGTGCGCTGGTACGAGCAGGGCCTGATCTACCGCGGCCAGCGCCTGGTCAACTGGGACCCGGTGCTGAAGACCGCCATTTCCGACCTGGAAGTGGAGAGCGCCGAGGAAGATGGCTTCCTGTGGTCGATCGCCTACACGCTGGATGACGGCCTGAGCTACGAGCACGTCGAGCGCGATGCCGACGGCGTGGAAACCCTGCGCGAAACCCGCGACTACCTGGTGGTCGCCACCACCCGCCCGGAAACCCTGCTGGGCGATACCGCGGTGATGGTGCACCCGGACGATGAACGCTACGCCCACCTGATCGGCAAGAGCGTGGTGCTGCCGTTGACCGGCCGCCGCGTGCCAGTGATCGCCGATGACTACGTGGACCGCGCGTTCGGCACCGGCGTGGTCAAGGTCACCCCGGCGCATGATTTCAATGACTATGAAGTGGGCGTGCGCCACAGCCTGCCAATGATCAACCTGTTCACCCCGGTGGCAGCGCTGAATGAAAATGCGCCGGAACGCTTCCAGGGCCTGGACCGCTACGCCGCGCGCAAGGCCGTGCTGGCCGAGCTGGAAGACCTGGGCATCCTGGTCGAGACCCGCGCGCACAAGCTGCAGGTGCCGCGCGGCGACCGTACCGGCCAGGTGATCGAGCCGTACCTGACCGACCAGTGGTTCGTGAAGATGGACGACCTGGCCAAGCGCGGCCTGGAACTGGTCGAAGACGGAACCATCGCCTTCGTGCCACCGAACTGGATCAACACCTACCGCCACTGGATGAACAACATCCAGGACTGGTGCATCAGCCGCCAGCTGTGGTGGGGCCACCGCATTCCGGCGTGGTTCGACGCCGCCACCGGCAACTGCTACGTCGGTCGCACCGAAGACGAAGTGCGCGCGAAGAACAACCTCGGCAGCGACGTGGTGCTGAACCAGGAAAGCGACGTGCTGGAGACCTGGTTCTCCTCGCAGCTGTGGCCCTTCTCCACCCTGGGCTGGCCGAACGAACAGGCCATGGCCGAGCGCGGCTTCGACCGCTACCTGCCGTCGTCGGTGCTGATCACCGGCTTCGACATCATTTTCTTCTGGGTGGCGCGCATGATCATGGCCACCGACAACCTGGTCGGGAAGATCCCGTTCAAGGACGTCTACTTCACCGGCCTGATCCGCGACGGCCAGGGCCAGAAAATGTCCAAGAGCAAGGGCAACGTGCTGGACCCGCTGGACATCATCGACGGCATCACCATCGACGACCTGGTCGCCAAGCGCACCGGCGGCCTGATGCAGCCGAAGATGGTGGAGAAGATCGAGAAGGCCACCCGCAAGGAATTCCCGGACGGCATTGCTGCCCACGGTGCCGATGCGCTGCGCTTCACCATCGCAGCGCTGGCCACCCACGGCCGCGACATCAAGTTCGACATGAACCGCGCCGAGGGCTACAAGAACTTCTGCAACAAGCTGTGGAACGCCAGCCGCTTCGCGCTGATGAACACCGAGGGCGTGGCGTTCACCGGCGTGCCCAAGCCGCGTACCGATGCCGAGCGCTGGATCCTCGCGCGCCTGGCCGCCACCACCGCCGAAGCGCAGGGCCATTTCGCCGCCTACCGCTTCGACCTGCTGGCGCAGTGCCTGTACGAGTTCGCCTGGAACGCGTTCTGCGATTGGTTCCTGGAACTGAGCAAGCCGGCCCTGAACGGTGCCGATGCCGCCGATGCCGAAAGCACCCGCCACACCCTGCTGTACGTGCTGGAAGCGCTGCTGCGCCTGCTGCACCCGCTGACCCCGTTCATCACCGAGCAGCTGTGGCAGCAGTTGGCGCCGCGCCTGGGCCTGGCCGAGACCACGCTGTCGCTGCGGCCGTACCCGACCGCAGCCGAGTTCGAAGGCGATTTCGCCCAGGCCGAAGCCGACGTGGAATGGCTGAAGGCGGTGATCAGCGCGGTGCGTCGCGTGCGCAGCGAACTGAACGTTGCCCCATCCAAGCTGGTGCCGCTGCGCCTGCAGGCCGGGCTGGAGCAGGACCGCCTGCGCATTGAACGCTTCAGCGCCTCGCTGTCGTTCCTGCTGAAGCTGGACAGCATCCAGTGGCTGGCCGAAGGCGAAAGCGCACCGCCGGCTGCCGCTGCGATCGTGGGCGAGCTGAAGCTGCTGGTGCCGCTGGAAGGCCTGGTCGATCTCGATGCCGAGCGCGTGCGCCTGGACAAGGAAATCGCCCGCGTCGATGCCGAAAAGGAAAAGAGCGAGACCAAGCTGGCCAGGTTCACCGACAAGGTGCCACCGGCGGTGGTCGAGCAGGAACGCGTGCGGCTGGCCGACTGGAATACCCAACTGGCCGGCCTGCGCGAGCAGCGCGCGAAGCTGTAAGCGCCGCGCTCTGGTGCGTGCCAACCAAGGTTGGCACCCACGTCGGGAGAGGTTGGCATCTACCGATGCGGAATCGGAAACGCCGGGCAATGCCCGGCGTTTCCATTTTCCCGGCGTGGCATCATCGCCCGATGCCTCTTTCCATTTTCCTGCTGGTCCTCGCGGCTGCGGCCCTGCACGCCAGCTGGAATGCGATCGTCAAACGCGGGCCGGACAAGTTCCTCGGCACCGTGCTGGTCACCGGCAGCGCCGCGCTGCTGTCGGCGGCCGCCCTGCCCTTCCTGCCGTTCCCGGCCGCGCACAGCTGGCCGTGGCTGGGCGCGTCGGTGCTGCTGCAGGTGACGTACTACGGCCTGGTCGCACGCTGCTACCAGCAGGTCGACATGAGCCTGGCCTATCCCCTGATGCGTGGCAGCGCGCCGATCCTGGTTGCGCTGGCCGGCACCCTGCTGGGCGAACCATTGCCACCTGCCGCGTGGCTGGGCGTGGTGCTGGTGAGCACCGGCATCCTGTGCATGGCACTGGGTGCACGTGGCGGCCAACTGCGCCTGCCACTGCTGACCGCGGCGATGATCGCCACCTACACCCTGGTCGATGCACAGGGTGCGCGCCAGTCCGGCAGTGCGCTCAGCTACACGCTGTGGCTGTTCCTGCTGTCGGGCATTCCCCTGCCATTGTGGGCGCTGTACACCCGGCGCGGCGCGGTACTGGCCTATGCGCGGCAGCATTGGCCTCTCGGTCTGGCCGGTGGTGTCGGCACCACGGCGTCCTATGCAATGGCGTTGTGGGCGATGACCCAGGCGCCGGTGGCGATGGTCTCCGCGCTGCGTGAGTCTTCGATCCTGTTCGCGCTGCTGATCTCGGTGTTCCTGCTGCGCGAGCGCATTCCGCGTGCGCGGTGGCTGGCGGCGGCGCTCATCGTCGGCGGTGTATTGGCGCTGCGGCTGGCGTGAGCAGTGCGTGCCTACCAAGGTGGGCCGCCGCCGGCAGGGCCGGGGCGCGCCCGGCGAGCGCGGTAGTGCCGACCGCTGGCCGGCCGCCCTTCTCCGTTACAGCGGTGGCATCGTCTGCAGGTCGCCGTCAACCAGCTCGATCGCCATCACCAGCGCATCTTCGCGGCCCTGTGCGGCCGGGTAGTAACGCGGGCGACGGCCGATCTCGTTGAAGCCTTCGCTGTGGTACAGCGCCAGCGCCGGCGCATTGGACGGACGCACTTCCAGGAACACGCGCTGCGCGCCACGATCACCGGCCAGCTGTACCAGCGCCCGCAGCAGTTGCCGCCCGAGGCCACGCGACTGCGTGATCGGATCGATGCAGATGTTCAGCACATGGGCCTCGTCGGCGGCGATGCTGAGCACGCCATAGCCGATCAGCTGGCCATCGCGCTCCATCGCCAGGCCGGGATAACCGGCACGCAGGCAGTCGACGAAGATGCCGCGGGTCCATGGGAACGGATACCCGCGCACTTCGATCGCCATCACCGCATTGAGGTCGCTCTCGCGCAGTGCGCGCAGGCTGACCGGGCCGGACTGGCTGACCGCGCTCATGCGCCGCCCCGCTTGCGCAGGGCCCGCAGCTGCGGCCACAGCGCGCGCTTGGCCGCCGGGTCCTGGCGCAGCTGGTCCAGCGGCCAGCTGTCCATCAGCGCCTGCGTGGCCGGATCGTTGGGGTTGCAGCCGGAGGCACGCAGCAGCGCGATCTGCAGGCGATCCGGCAGCCGCACCACCGGTTGCCGGGCAGTGCCACCCGGCAGCGGCCGGGCCGGTGCCGGCGCGGTATCAGGTGCGGTGACCGGGGTCTCGCGACGCGGCGGCGCCGGGCGTTCCTGGCGCGGGGTCGGCGCGGCTTCGGACGCGCGCTCGCGCGCGGGAGCAGTGCGCGCCCGCGGCGGCTCCGTCACCGCTGCTGCCGCCTCGGCCTCGGCCTCGGCCACACTCAGCTGCAGCGCGGCATCCAGTTCGGCGGCCAGCTGGCCGTCGTGATACACGGTGTAGCCCATGGCCTGCAGCCAGGCCTGCTGGGCCGGTGACCACAACACGGGCAGGTCCCCGCTCACGCGGCCTCGGGCTTCTTGCGCAGGCGCTGCACGGCCCACATCACCGGGCCGGACAAGGCGTACAGGATGCCCACCGCGAACAGCACGCGCGGCAGATCAATGACCGCGATGGCGATCGCCACCGGTACCAGTGCCAGCACCAGGAACGGCACACGGTCCGAACGCCCCCCCTTGGCAGCACCGCCCTTGAAGCTCCAGAAGCGGATACGGCTGACCATCAGCAACGCCGCGACGATCGTCACTGCCAGCGCCACATAGCGCAGCTGGTTGCCGTCCCAGCCGAGGTTGCCATCGGCGAAGGCCCAGACGAAGGACATCATCAGGCCGGCCGCAGCCGGGCTGGCCAGGCCGACGAACCAGCGCTTGTCGACCACCGCCACCTGGGTGTTGAAGCGGGCCAGGCGCAGTGCCGCGCACGCGGCATACAGGAACGCCACGGCCCAGCCGACGCGGCCGAGCAGCGGGTCATCGAACTTCAGCCACGACAGCGACCAGTGGTACATCACCAGCGCCGGGGCCATGCCGAAGCTGACCAGGTCGGCCAGCGAGTCGTACTGCACGCCGAATTCGCTGCTGGTACCGGTCAGGCGCGCCACGCGCCCGTCCAGGCCATCCATCACCGCCGCCACGAACACGGCGATGCTGGCATTGACGAAATCCCCGTTGGCCGCGGCGATGATCGCGTAGAAGCCGGCGAACAGGCCAGCAGTGGTGAACAGGTTGGGCAGCAGGTAAATCGTGCGCGAACGCGGCGGCGGTGTGATCGGGTCCATGGAATCCAGTTTAATCGACTTGCCAGTGCTCGGCGCCAATGCTGCAATCGGCGTTCTACGCCCATTCCGTGGAGTCTGCCATGCGTGCCCTGTCCTGCCTTGGAGGCCTGCTGCTGTTGGCCAGTGCCAACGTCGTGGCTGGCCCGGTCTATAAATGGAAGGACGCCAATGGCGTGACCCAGTACTCGGAGACCCCGCCGGCCGGCAGGAAATTCGAGACCCGCGAGCAGGCCCGCAGGCCGCAGGCCGCGGCCAGCGCCGAAGCCCCGGCCTCACCCGTGCCGGCGCCGTGCAGCACCGCCCGTGCCAACCTGGCCCTGCTGGAAGGGCCCGGCCAGGTGATGCAGGACACCGATGGCGACGGCAAGGCCGATGCCGCGTTGACTCCGGAACAGCGCAGCGCGCAGAAGGGATTGGCGGAAGCTGCCATCAAGGCGTACTGCCCGGCGGAGTGAGGGTATCGGCAGGGCTGCGCCCTGCACCCGCATCAAGCAACGGCAACGTCAAATGCCAAAGCGGCTCTGGTTTTCTACTGGTTTGGCGGGGCGGTGCGGGCTGGCAGGACACGCCGTAAACCCATCCTTGGGGGCTCGATGGCGCCATCCATGGCGCCAACGGTCCTGCCAACCCACACCGCCCCGCCCCTGACAGGTTCCTGGTGACGGTGGTAAATCCACGCCATGCGTGGATGAAATCTGTCGGATATCGAATTGAATCCGGGGTCAGATCCGTTTTCCTCCGGAAAACGGATCTGACCCCAATGGCTTTCCGACAAATCGCGGAAAACTGTCGAAGGCGGGGTGGGTCCGGTTGCGGGGGCGTGAGCGCCATGGATGGCGCGACCGAGCCTACAGGGACGTATTTACGGCGTCCCCCGCAACCGCCCCCCCCCGCCATACCACGGGAAACCCGCTGTTGCCGTTGCTGTTGCCGTTGCTCGAGGCGGGTGCAGGGCGCAGCCCTGCCAGTACCCCCCACCCCGGCCGGGCTGGCAGAATAGGCGTCTCTGCCGTTATCCGAAGCCGACGATGCGCCTCTCCCAGTTCCACCTGCACACCACCAAGGAAACCCCCAGCGACGCCGAGCTCACCAGCCACCGGCTGATGCTGCGCGCGGGCATGATCCGCAAGCTGGCATCGGGCCTGTACACCTGGTCGCCGCTGGGCCTGCGCGTGCTGCGCAAGGTCGAGCGCATCGTGCGCGAGGAAATGGACCGGGCCGGTGCCGTGGAATTCCAGATCCCGACCATCCAGCCGAAGGAACTGTGGGAGCAGACCGGGCGCTGGCAGAAGTTCGGCCCGCAGCTGCTGAAGATCAAGGACCGCAAGGACCAGGTGTTCTGCTACAGCCCGACCGCCGAAGAAGCCGCCTGCGACTTCGCGCGCAGCGAGCTGTCCAGCTACAAGCAGCTGCCGGTCAATTTCTACCAGGTGCAGACCAAGTTCCGCGACGAGATCCGCCCGCGTTTCGGCGTGATGCGTTCGCGCGAGTTCCTGATGAAGGATGCCTATTCGTTCCACCTGCACGATGAGTGCCTGGTGCGCGAGTACGAGAACATGAAGTCGGCCTACAGCCGCATCTTCACCCGCCTCGGCCTGGACTTCCGCATGGTGCAGGCCGATTCCGGTGCGATCGGCGGCGATGCCTCGCAGGAATTCCACGTGATCGCCGATTCCGGCGAAGACGCGCTGGTGTTCTCCACCGGCTCGGATTACGCAGCGAACATGGAAGCGGCGATTGCTGCCGATCCGGCCCCCCGTGCGGCCGCCGCTGAAGCTATGCGCAAGGTGGACACGCCCACCCAGAAGACCTGCGAGGACGTCGCGGCCCTGCTCGGCATCGACCTGCAGCGCACTGTGAAGTCGGTGGCGCTGGTCGCCGGCGAAGGCGAGGCACAGCAGTTCGTGCTGGTGCTGGTGCGCGGCGACCATGAGGTCAACGAGATCAAGCTGGCCAAGGTCGCCGGCCTGGACGAGCAGCGCTTCGCCAGCGAAGCAGAGATCGCCGAGTACCTGGGCAGCGTGCCGGGCTTCCTCGGCCCGGTCGCACCGGCCAAGGCCATCCGCGTGGTCGCCGACCGCGACGTGGCCGCGATGTCCGACTTCGTCGTCGGCGCCAACGAGGCCGGTTTCCATCTGGCCGGCGTCAACTGGGGCCGTGATCTGCCGGAGCCGGAAGTGGCCGACATCCGCAACGTGCGTGCCGGTGACCGCGCGCTGGACGGTGGCGAACTGAAGATCGCCCGCGGCATCGAAGTCGGTCACGTGTTCCAGCTCGGCCGCAAGTACGCCGAAGCGCTGGATGCCACCGTGCTGGACGAGAACGGCAAGGCCGCGGTGATGGCGATGGGCTGTTATGGCATCGGCATCTCGCGCGTGGTGGCTGCCGCGATCGAACAGAACCATGACGATGCCGGCATCATCTGGCCGGACGCGATGGCGCCGTGGCAGGTGGTGGTGTGCGTAATCAACCCGAAGGGCGACGCTGCCGTGGCCGACGCTGCGGCCAACCTGCTGCAGGAGCTGCGCGACGCCGGCCTGGACGCGGCACTGGACGACCGTGGCCTGCGCCCGGGCGCGATGTTCGCCGACATGGAACTGATCGGCATTCCGCACCGCGTGGTCGTGAGCGAGCGCGGCCTGGCCGCCGGTACCTACGAATACCGCTCGCGCCGCGCCAGCGAAGCGGAGAGCCTGGACAAGGCCGCCCTGCTGCAGCGCCTGCAGGGATGATCACGGAAAGACCGGGGCACGCCCCGGTCATTTTCTGCATACAAGCCACGCCGCCGATATTGCAGCAGACATAATCCGGTCAAAATCGACGCCATGCAGCCGGCACGCCGCCAAGCCCTGTCCTGCCTGTATTTGTGCTTGGAATAATTCATCTCTATTCTGTCCCGCGACGCCATGGACTGGCTCGTCCCGTCCACACATTAGTTTCCGGAGTAACCGTAAATGAGCATTGACCTGACCGGCCTGTCGGCACGCGAGCTGGGCGCCCTGATCCGCACCGCCAAGAAGCAGCAGACCATCGTCGCCAAGCGCCGGCCGATCACCAAGGTCCGGGCCCAGCTGACCAAGCTGGCCAAGACCGAGGGTTACACCATCGAAGAACTGTTCGGCGGTGCCCCGGCCCCGCGCGCGCGCAAGGCCGCCCCGGCAGCCAAGGCACCTTCCAAGACCGCTGGCCGCAAGCTGGGCAAGGTTGCCCCGAAGTACCGCAACCCGGCCAACCCCAAGGAAACCTGGACCGGCCGTGGCAAGCAGCCGCGCTGGATGGCCGAGCTGACCGCCAAGGGCAACAAGAAGCCGGAAGATTTCCTGATCAAGAAGGCCTGAGGCCAGATCGGGATGCAATGAAAAACGCCGGCGAAAGCCGGCGTTTTTTGTTTGTGGAGCCGAGCCCACGCTCGGCTGTCCATATCTGAAGCCGAGCATGGGCTCGGCTCTACAGGGTTTTGCGTGCCGGCATCAGCAGGTTGCCGAACAGCAGGCCGGCCACCAGCGCCATCACCACGTTGAGCACGGTGAGGAACACGCTCTGGCCGGCACCCACGTCCTGCTGCTGGACCAGGGTCAGCACGCCACGCAGGCTGGTGCTGCCGGGCACCATCATGATGATGCCCGGCAGGCGGATGATCGCGCCCGGGCGGCCCACCAGACGGCCGAACAGGTTGCCACCGGCGGTCAGCAGCATCGCCGACAGGAAGATGCCGGCCGGCGCGCCCCAGGCATGGCCACCAAACTTGGAAATCGCATAACCGGCCACCGAGGCGGCGATCACCCACGGGTAGTCGCGGCGGTTGGCCTTGAACAGCATCGCGAACGCGAACGCCGCGGTCAGCAGCGAGCCCCACTCCACCCACGGCCCCTGCGGCCGCGTGGCGCGGATCACCGGATCCAGGCCGAGCACATCCGCCAGGGTCACCGCGATCATCGCGCCGACGCTGAGCTTCATGATGGTCGTCAGCGCACCGGCAAAGCGCGCGGTGCCCGAGACCCAATGCTGGCTGGCCAGTTCGTTGACCGCATTGGTCAGCGACATGCCGGGCAGCAGCACCACCAGCGAGGCGATGATCACCGTGTTGAGGTTGAGCGCACCAACAAAGGACGCGACCAGGGTGGCGACCATGCCGGCCAGCAGCGCGGCCAATGCCTCGGCCGCTTCGCGGGTGGCGGGGCGACGGTCGGTGACCATGCCGAGCAGGCCGATCATCAGGCCGATGACACCGGCGGTGGCGATATCCAGCCACGGCAGCTTCCACATGCCGGCCACGCCGGCCGCGCCAAGGGTGAACGAAAGGATGGTGCGCAACTTGCCACGCCGGCCTGGGTCCTTGTCCAGTTGGCGCAGCGCGGTGTGGCCCTGGGCGATGCTCATCCGGCCGTTGGACACTTCCTCGGCGATGTGGTCGGCGACGCTGAGCTTGTGCAGGTCGTTCTCGCCGGGCGCCAGGCGGATCACGCGGGTGATGTCGCTGGAGCCGATGGCCTGCGCCGGATCGCTGAAGCTGAGGATGATACCGGTGGGATTCGACCACGGTTCACAATCCAGATCGAGCTGGCGGGCCAGTGCCACCACCGCCGCTTCCAGGCGCTGGGCCGTGGTGCCGTAGCTGTGCAGGCGTCCGGCGATCTCGGAAACAAAGGCCACGCGCTGCGCGTAGGTGGCCTGGGGCGTGGGGATCGTGTGAGCGTCTGCGGACATGCGCCGTAGTATTACCTACTGCCGGGCCGCACTGGATAAATTCATCCGGGTTCGACGCGATGCCCAGGACAGAACGGTTATGCTGCGACCCGAATGGCCCAAGTGACCCCGAACCACGCCCCCCAGCTCGAACAGGACGCCCATGACCCGGGCCTGATCCGCCTGTCCGGCACCTGGACCCTGAAGACCGCGCTGGCCGCGGCCGAAGTCCTGCGCGGCGTTCCAGATGCGCTGACCGGCATCGATGCCACGGGTATCGAGAAGATGGATTCGGCCGGCGTGCTGCAGGTGCTGCGCGTGGCGCATCGCGCCGATCTGGGCGAGGACGCACTGAAGTTCCGCCCGGACCACCAGGCACTGGTGTGCACCATCGAGGAAGTGGCCGACGACCGGCCCAAGCCCAAGCGCGACTTCGGCGTGCTGGCGGCGCTGGAGCGCCTGGGTGTCAGCGTCCACGCCACCGGCCACAACATCAAGGCGCTATGCAGTTTCCTCGGCGAGAACCTGGTCAAGGGAGCTCGCCTGCTCAAGGAACCCCGTCGCTTCCGCCTGACCGCCACCGTGCACCAGATGGAGCAGGTCGGGCTGGACGCGGTACCGCTGGTGGCGCTGCTGTCCTACCTGGTGGGCGCGGTGATCGCGTTCCTCGGCTCGACGATCCTGCGCGACTTCGGCGCCGAGATCTACGTGGTCGAGCTGGTCAACATCGCGTTCCTGCGCGAGTTCGCCGTACTGCTGACCGCCATCGTGCTGGCCGGCCGCACCGCCAGTGCGTTCACCGCCCAGATCGGTGCGATGAAGGCGCGCGAGGAAATCGATGCCATGCGCACGCTGGGCCTGGATCCGATCGACCTGCTGGTGCTGCCACGCTTGCTGGCACTGCTGGTCACCCTTCCCCTGCTGACCTTCATTGCCATGATTGCCGGTCTGGCCGGCGGCATCACCGTCGGTGCATTCGATCTGGACATCCCGCCGCAGATGTACATCGCGCGCATGCACGAAACGATGGAAGTGCGGCACATGCTGGTCGGCCTGTCGAAGGCGCCGGTGTTCGCGCTGGTGATCGGCCTGATCGGCTGCCTGGAAGGCCTCAAGGTCGAAGGCACCGCGCAGTCGGTCGGTGAGCGCACCACCTCCAGCGTGGTGCAGACCATCTCGCTGGTGATCATCATCGACGCCTTCGCGGCGTTGTGGTTCATGCACATGGACTGGTGACATGAGCACGTACCCGACGCCCGACGACATTCCCATGCAGGACGACGACGGCCACGACCTGGCCATCCGCGTACGCGGGCTGGTGAACCGCTTCGGCAGCCAGACCGTGCATGAAGACCTGGACCTGGACGTGCGCCGTGGCGAGATCCTCGGCGTGGTCGGCGGCTCGGGCACCGGCAAGTCGGTGCTGATGCGCTCGATCCTGGGCCTGCGTACGCCCGATGCCGGGCAGATCGAAGTGCTCGGCCGCGACGCGCGCGCCGATGATGCCGAGAGCCGGCTGCACATCGAGCGCAACACCGGTGTGCTGTTCCAGGACGGTGCCCTGTTCTCCTCGCTCACCGTGGGCGAGAACGTACAGGTACCCCTGCAGGAGCATCATCGCGAGCTGCCCGAGCGCTGGCATTACGAGCTGGCACTGCTGAAGGTGAAGCTTGCCGGCCTGCCCGCCGATGCGATCAACAAGCTGCCGTCGCAGCTGTCCGGTGGCATGCGCAAGCGTGCCGGCCTGGCCCGCGCGCTGGCACTGGACCCGCCGCTGCTGTTCCTGGACGAACCCACCGCCGGCCTCGACCCGATCGGTGCGGCCGCATTCGACCGCCTGATCAAGACCCTGCAGGAAGCGCTGGGGCTGACCGTGTTCCTGATCACCCACGACCTGGACACGCTGTATGCGATCTGCGACCGGGTGGCGGTGATCGCCGACCGCAGGGTGGTGGCCAACGCGCCACTGCCGGAGATCGAGAAACTGGACCATCCGTGGATCCAGGAATACTTCCACGGACCCCGCGCGCGCGCCGCACGGGGTGAACAGATCGAGAGTGCCTGAGCCATGGAAACCAAAGCCAACTACGTGCTGATCGGCGCGTTCACCCTGATCACCGGCCTGGCCCTGCTGGCCTTCGGCCTGTGGGCCGCCAAGTACTCCTCCGACCGCACCTGGCAGGAGTACCGCGTGGTGTTCCGCGAGGCGGTGACCGGCCTGTCGGTGGGCAGCCCGGTGCAGTACAACGGCATTGCGGTCGGTTCGATCACCGAACTGAACCTGGTACCGGACGACCCGCGCCAGGTGGTCGCACGCATCCGGCTGAACTCGACCACGCCGGTCAAGACCGATACCCGTGCCAAGCTGGCGATCACCAGCCTGACCGGCCCGTCGATCATCCAGCTCAGCGGTGGCACGCCGCAGTCGCCGGCGCTGACCACGGTCAACAAGGACCCGGCCCCGATCATCCCGACCACGCCCTCGGCGCTGCAGAACATCACCGACGTGGCCAACCGCATCGTCGAGCGCATGGACCAGATCCTCAGCGACCGCAACGTCGCCTCGATCAACGCCACGCTGGCCAACCTGGAGACGATCAGCGGCGGCCTAGCCGACCGTGACCAGGGCACCCAGGCGCTGCTGCTCAGCGCGCGCGATGCCGCGCGCAGCCTGGACACCACGCTGAAGACCACCAACGGTACGATCGAGCGCCTGGACAAGAACCTCGTGCAGCAGCTGCCGGGCATCATCGACAAGCTCGACGGCACGCTGGTCAAGCTCGACTCGGCCGCCGGAAATGCCGATTCGATCCTTGGCGAGAACCGTGCCGCGATCAACAGCTTCGCCAACGACGGCCTTGGCCAGCTGGGCCCGACGCTGACCGAGCTGCGCGGCCTGATCCGCGATCTGCGCCGGGTCAGCGACCGCCTCGAGAACAATCCCGCGCGCTACCTGCTGGGCCGCGACGCACCGAAGGAGTTCGAACCCCAATGAGCCCGACCCCCCTTCCGCGCCTGCTGCTGGCCGCTTCATTGGTCGCCCTGCTGGGCGGCTGCTCCATCCTTGGCAGCAGCGAGAAAACCGCGGTGACGCTGTACTCGCCCGCAGTACAGGTAAAAACTGATCCGGCGTGGCCGCAGGTCGACTGGCAGCTGGTGCTCTCCAAGCCCAGCGCCGCACGCATGGTCGACAGCCCGCGCATCAACGTGCGGCCGACGCCGTCGGAGATGGAGATCTACAAGGGCGCCAGCTGGGCACAGCCAGCCACCGACATGATCGAGGACACGCTGATCCGCGGCTTCGAGGATTCCGGCCGCATCCGCGGCGTGGCGCGCAGCACCGCCGGCATCCGTGCCGACTACAAGCTGTCCACCGATGTGCGCCGCTTCGAATCGGATTACCAGGGCCAGGCCACGCCGACCGTGGTGATCGAGGTCAACGCCAAGCTGATCCACGTCGCCGACCAGCGCGTGGTGGCCGACCGCACCTTCCGCCAGGCACAGCCGGTCGGCAGTACCGACGTACCGGCAGTGGCTGCCGCGTTCGAACGCGGCCTGCAGCAGCTGGCGCAGGACGTGGTCGGCTGGACGCTGACAAGCGGGCAGGCCGACCAGCCGACCGTTGCGCGCTGACCGATCAGCGCGGCGTAATCCAGCGGAACGTCAGGTTGATCCGTTCACCCTGCACCCGTGCCATCTTCGGCAGCGCGTGCTGGTAGAACCTCTGTGTCTGCCCCGCCATCACCAGTAGATCGCCATGGCCGAGCAGGTACTCGGCCTTCCGCGCCGGATCATCGCGCCGGCGCAGCAGGAAGCGG
Organism: Stenotrophomonas sp. 57; assembly: GCF_030291075.1. Lineage (NCBI taxonomy): Bacteria > Pseudomonadati > Pseudomonadota > Gammaproteobacteria > Lysobacterales > Lysobacteraceae > Stenotrophomonas > Stenotrophomonas sp. 57. The sequence continues at coordinate 609,322 of NZ_CP127407.1, read as the reverse complement.
CGCGCCGCGCCCAGGCTCAGCGAAGCAATCACCGGGGTCGGCCCCAGCTCGGGCTCGTCATCGCTGTGCCAGCCCATGTAGTCGCCACCACCGCGATAGCGGTTCAGCAGCACGCTGTTGAAGCGGCCGATACCCTCGGTTTCCAGCCGCTCGCGCACGGCCAGCAGCGCAGGCAGCCACGGGTGCGGCACGAATTCAGCACCGGAATAGCGGTAGCACGCCTGCGGATCGCCAATCCAGCAGCTCAGCCGTGGCGAATCCACCCAGTTGCCGAACATGCGGATGCGGTGGACCTCCCAGGGGACTTCCTTCTGCAGAGCCAGCAGCAGCGCAGTGGCCGTGCCGGCGGGCAGCCAGGCGGATAGATGGCAGACGTCAGCGTCAGGCAGTTCAGGCGGGAACAGCATTGAACCGGGTACCGGACAGGGGCGACCACAAGCATGCCTGATTTGCCCGGTTCAGGCACAAACGGGAGAATGACAGGAAACTTCAGCGCTCCTGTCCAATGCACCTGATGCCGCGCCCCTCGTCCCTGACGCATCTCCCACGGCCCCGCAGAGGCCAGCCATGAGTTTCGGACGTTATCTCGCCACCGTGCGGCGGTCGGTACAGCGTCACGGTGGTGGTATCGCAGGCTTGGGTTCGGTGCTGCTACGCGCCCTGAAGGTGGTGCACGCCATGGGCGTACGCGGTTTCATTGCGCGCCTTCGCTCGGCCAGCGTCGTCCGCACCCGCGCCAGCGAACCCTTCGATGCGCCTGTGCTACCCGCACCGGTCCCGCTGGAACAGCTGCGTTTGAGCGTGGGTGTGATGGCGCACGTGTTCTATCCCGACCTGATTAACGAGTTTGCCACCACGCTGTCGCGTATGCCGCTGCGATTCACATTGCTGGTTTCGGTGATGGACGCCGCTGCCGAAGCACAGGCACGTGAAGCGTTCGGACGCCTGCCGAACGTTCAGACACTTGTTGTCCGCCAAGTCCAGAATCGTGGTCGCGATATTGCTCCTCTCCTGGTGACGTTCCGAGAAGAGATCAAGGCACTGGATCTGGTGTGCCATATCCACACCAAGAAATCGCTCTATACCGGTAGCGAACAGCAGACGTGGCGCCACTACCTGCTGGACAGCCTTCTGGGCTCGCGAGAGCGCATCGCCTGGATCCTGGGCACCTTCCAGGCCGACCCGAACCTGGGCCTGGTCTATCCTGAGAGCTACGTCGGTGTACCACTCTGGGCGCACACGTGGTTGAGCAATGGCCCTGCGTGCGACGCACTCGCGCAGAAGCTTGGAATCGCTCTGGACGCGCAGCGTTACATCGACTTCCCGGCTGGCTCGATGTTCTGGGCGCGGGTCGATGCGCTTCGGCCGCTGTACGATCTGAACCTTCCACTGGATGCCTTCCCTGTGGAACAGGGCCAGGTGGATGGAACGCTGCAGCACGCCGTCGAGCGCCTGTTTGGGGTCATCACCCGCCATCAGGGTTTCCGGCTGGGCATACTGCCACCCGATGGTCGCCTGGCTCTTGCTGCCGAAGGTGAACGTAATGTCGGTGAGGCACTTCAAACCGGCCTGTCTGATCGTTTGACGCTGGCCGCGCTGGATGCACGCATGGTCACGGTCGATATTTTCGATACGCTGGTCACCCGCGTGTTCCTGACTCCGACGGCGGCTCGTGAGCATCTCGCCTGGCGACTGGAGCGGCAGTGGGGCATAGGTGATTTCTCCCGGCACCGCGCCGACGCGGAAAGCTGCCTGCGCGAAACCTTGCAGCGGGACCCCACCCTCTCCGAGATCCACATCGAGCTCGCCGGGCGCCTCGCGTTGCCTGGCGTGGATGCGAACATGCTCGCCAATGCCGAGCGCCTGCACGAGCGCGCGATACTCAGGCCGCGGCAGGGTCTGCTGGCAGCGCTTGCAGATGCGAAACTGACTCCGCTGACGGCATTCTCCGACATGTACCTGTCCAGCGAGGACATGCGGCAGGTGTTGCCCGATGGGGTGCAGCGGCTCATTTCACGGTGGTGGATTTCCTGCGAGACCGGCCTGCGCAAGGACTCTGCCGACAGTTGGAAGCAGCTGGCGCGTCAGGAAGGGCGCGAAGATGGCCGCTGGCTACATGTGGGTGACAACGAACACGCCGACATCCAGATGCCACAGCTGGGCGGCCTGCTTACGCCCGTGCACGTGCTGCGCCCCGCCACCTTGCTGGACGTCGTACCGGGCCTTCGCCCGCTCCGCCATCCCCAGGGCACCCAGGCTCCATGGTCTGAGCAGCTCTGGCGCGGCCTGCTGGCAAACAGCTTCGCTGCGATCGCCGACACCTCTCCGCAGCGGCTGCTCGGTCGTCCGCAGCTCGATGCACGTACGCTGGGCTATACGGTCCTCGGCCCGTTGGTTCTGGACTTCCTGCTGCATGCCATCGACGTAGCGCGCCGCCACGGGGTGGACCACCTGCTGTTTCTGAGCCGCGAAGGCTATCTGCTGGAGCAGGCATTCACACGGCTGCAGGCTGCACACCCATTCGCCGCCACGATCAAGAGCAGCTACTTTCTGGCGTCGCGTCGGGCAACCCTGCTGCCCGCTCAGCGCGACGCCTCAGATCTTGCACTGCTCATGCAGGGCACGTTCAACGGGTCGCTGCGCGGCCTGCTGCAGGCACGGCTCGGCGAAGATGCCGCGGCACAGGTGGCCGCACTGCAGCCGGCACTGATGGAGCGCGACGTCTTCCTGCCGGAAATGGCCGACGAGGTACAGCGTTGGCTGCAGCCGGTCGGAGATGCGCTTCTGTCGCTGGCTGCCCGCCATCGCAAGGCCTATCAGGCGTACTGGGCCCGCACCGTCGGCTCATCGACGCCGATGGTGATCGATGTGGGCTACGCCGGCAGCATCCAGCGCAACCTCGCTCGCTTGCTCGGCACACCACTGGGCGGCTGCTACATGGCCCTGCGCGCGGGCGCCAGCGCGCTGGCATCGCAGGGCTGGGCCGAGGCACGGTACTTCGACGGCCGCAATGGCGGCAACGATGCAGACTCCCCCATCCTCGCCAATGACCTGCTGCTGGAGTCACTGCTGGCAGCTCCGCACGGCCAGTTCAACGGCTTCACTGAAAGCAGCGAGGGCCTGGATAGGCCCCGCTTCGGCTCCATTGAGCTCCCAACGTCCGCCCTGGAGATCCTCGCCGAGGTCCATGCCGGGACGCTGACCTTCATCGACGAAGCCTGCGATACGCTCCATGAGGACGTCGCCGAGCTGGTCCTGGACGCCGAGGGCGTCCAGGTTCCACTCCAATGCCTGGGCAATGGGCAATGGAATGCCGACCGTGTACTTGCCCAGCTCGCCACCGAAGACGGCTTCACGGGTCGTGGCACGGTCAGCGCGACCCCCCAGGACTAACGCTGGAACGCGACGCCGGTCTTTTCCTTCAACTCCTCATCACTGACACCCGGCGCCGCCTCCACCAGCTGCAACCCGGCATCAGTCACGTCGAACACCGCCAGGTCGGTGATGATGCGGTCGACCACGCCGAGGCCGGTCAGCGGCAGCGAGCATTCGGCCAGGATCTTGTGCTCGCCGTTCTTGGCGGTGTGCTCCATCAGCACCACCACGCGCTGCACACCGGCCACCAGGTCCATCGCACCGCCCATGCCCTTGACCATCTTGCCGGGCACCATCCAGTTGGCCAGGTCGCCCTTGTCGGTCACCTGCATGGCGCCAAGAATGGCCAGGTTGACGTGGCCGCCGCGGATCATCGCGAAGCTGTCATGGCTGCCGAAATAGCTGGCACCGGCGCGTGCCGTGACGGTCTGCTTGCCGGCATTGATCAGGTCGGCATCGACTTCGGCTTCGGTCGGGAACGGGCCGATCCCGAGCAGGCCATTTTCCGACTGCAGCCACACGTCCACGCCCTCGGGGATGTGGTTGGCGACCAGGGTCGGCAGGCCGATGCCCAGGTTCACGTAGGCGCCATCGGTCAGTTCGCGGGCGGCACGTGCCGCCATCTCGTCACGGGTCCACGCCATGTCAGTTGCCCTCCGCGCGGATGGTGCGCTGTTCGATGCGTTTTTCAGGATGCGCGTTGTGCACGATGCGGTGCACGTAGATGCCCGGCAGGTGCACCTGGTCCGGATCGATGGCGCCCACCGGCACCACCTCCTCCACTTCCACGATGCAGACCTTGCCGGCCATCGCGCAGGCCGGGTTGAAATTGCGCGCGGTCTTGCGAAACACCAAGTTGCCGGCTTCGTCGGCCTTCCACGCCTTGACCAGCGCCACGTCGGCGCGCAGCGCGGTTTCCATCACGTAGTGCTTGCCGTCGAACTCGCGGGTTTCCTTGCCTTCGGCCACCACCGTGCCGTAGCCGGTGGCGGTGAAGAACGCCGGAATGCCCGCACCGCCGGCACGCAGGCGCTCGGCCAGGGTGCCCTGCGGGTTGAATTCCAGTTCCAGTTCGCCGGCCAGGAACTGCCGCTCGAATTCCTTGTTCTCGCCCACGTAGGACGAAACCATCTTCCTGATCTGCCGGGTTTCCAGCAGCTGGCCCAGGCCGAAACCATCAACGCCGGCATTGTTGGAGATCACGGTCAGGCCCTTGGCGCCGCTGTCGCGCAGCGCCGCGATCAGTGCCTCGGGAATGCCACACAGGCCGAAGCCGCCCACGGCCAGCGTCTGGCCATCGGCGACCACCCCTTGCAGGGCCTCCGCCGCACTGGCGAAGCGCTTGCCGCGCTGGCCGGTGGAAGTCGATTGCTGCATTGCTGTACTACCCTGCACGTTGAGGATGCCCGCATTCTAGCTGGAGGGCGGCCAAGCGCCTGGATGCGCCGCAGCATTGCACGGGCATCGCACAGGGTTCCGTAGAATGCCGGGTTCCCCAGCCAATGGCCGGCCCTGTGCCCGCCGCCCTACCCTCGTTGATGGCCCAGATCTACACCGAAGAAGACCTGCTCCGCTGGATGGACGCGTGGACACTGGAAAAAAGCGAACGTTGCCTGTCCGGTGTCCGCAACATGCATCTGACCAGTGGAATGCTCATCGCCGAAGTGAAAGGCTCGGCCAGATACCCCTACCGGGTGGAAATCGATCTGGAAGCCAGCCTGCGCCATCCCCGCAGCCGCCTGCGTAGTGAATGCTCGTGCCCTGTCGGCCATCACTGCAAGCACGTGGCGGCCGTGCTGGTCGCGCATATGCTGGACGCGGCAGACCTGGGCGATGACGATCCAGCGTTGGAGCACGATCCGGCCCAGTCACCACGCCGCGAACTGCTGGAACAGCTGTCACGCTGGCAGGCCGCCAGAGCCCAGCCTCCCCGGTCACGTAGAAACGGCATCATCTTCGAGCTGTCCACGTTCAATCACCGGCCTTCCATCCTGCTCCGTCGCGTCAAGTACGCCCTCGACGGCACGATCGAGTTCGGCAAATGGCAGGAAATCACCCCTCAGCTGTTGCTGGAACCACCTGGCTACCTGACGCAGGCCGACTTGGCCGCGGTGGCGCAGCTGTGGGCCCTGCATCAGTCCGTGAAACCGCCGGAACGGTTCGACATCGGCACGATCCTGCAGTCGATCGTGTCCAGCGAGCATGGCTGGGTGTCATGTGGCATGCATGATCGCGTGCCGGCCAGGCCCGGCACACCACGTCACGGTACGTTGGGATGGAGCGCAGAGACGACTCACGGCAGGTTGCTGCTGGCGCCGACACTGAGCGTGGAGGGCGATGCGGAAGGCCTCGTACTGGGACCCAGTGCCGGTTACCTGGATCCGGTCTCCGGTGAAGTCGGGCTTCTCCTGCTGGACGTCAAGCCGGAGGACGCGGACGCGTTCCTCGCCCTTCCCCACCTGCTCCCCGATGAGGAACCGATCGTGGCGCAACTGCTGCAACAGATCGACCCGGCGCTGCCGCGCCCAGGCGCAAGCGACACACTGCCCACCCTGCAGATCAGCGCGATGACGCCCGTCCTGCGCCTGCACACGGTCGAGTTCCGTCCGCCGTGGCTCGGCCGCCGCGACCCGTCGCAGTGGGCCGATATCGCGACCGTGGCCTTCGAGTACGACGAGCACGTGCGGTTCCTGGATGATCCGAGCCTGTTCGCTCACGATCCGCAGGGCCAGCTCGCCCTGCTGCCCCGCGACCTGGCTGAGGAATCACGACGCGAGGCCGAGCTGCGCACGGTGGGACTGCATCGCGACACGGATCCACGGGCGCCCCTTGACGGCGCTGGCCCTCAGTTCCAGCTGCGCACCCATGACTGGACACGGCTCCTGCTGGACGACGTGCCGCGCCTGGAGGCCCTGGGCTGGAAGGTGGAGACGGACGACGATTTCCGCCATCGCATCACCCGGGTGGATGAGATCGACCTGGACATCCAGGCGGACCCGGCGGATACGGGCTGGTTCAACCTGGGCCTGAACATCCAGGTGGACGGCCGCAACGTGTCGATGGTTCCGCTGCTGCAGCAGGTGCTGCAGTCCGATCCACGCTGGATGCGCGGCCAGCTGGACGCCATCGGCGACGACGAGAACATCCTGTTGATGGCAGGCGACAACACCCGCCTGGCACTGCGGGCGGCGCGACTGAAGCCGATCATGGCGCTGTTGGCGGACCTGTTCGCCCAGCGTGTCGGGCCGCTGCGCCTGTCAGCGCTTGACCGTGGCCGCCTGCAGGCGCTGCAGGACACCGCGCGCCTGCAGTTCCGGGGACACGAGGATACCCAGGCGCGGGTGCAGCGGCTGATACAGGCCCCCGCGCTGGGTGAAGTGCCTCCGCCGACGGGGCTGATGGCAACGCTGCGTCCCTATCAGCGTGAAGGCCTCTCGTGGCTGCAGTACCTGCGCCAGCAGGGGCTGGGCGGTGTGCTGGCCGATGACATGGGGTTGGGCAAGACCCTGCAGACGCTGGCGCATCTGCTGGTCGAAAAGGAAAGCGGCCGCCTGGACCGGCCAGCACTGCTGGTGGTGCCGACCTCGCTGCTGCACAACTGGCAGAGCGAAGCGGAGCGCTTCACCCCTGGCCTGCGGGTGCTGACCCTGCACGGACCGGCGCGTGAAGCACTGTTCGAGGCGATCCCCGGGCACGATCTTGTGCTGACCACCTACCCCCTGCTGTGGCGCGACGAGCAGGCGCTGCAGGCCCATGCCTACCATCTGCTGATCCTGGATGAAGCCCAGCAGGTGAAGAATCCGAAGTCACGCGCGGCCATTACTCTGCGCACGCTGCAGGCGCGCCATCGCCTGTGCCTGACCGGCACGCCACTGGAGAACCATCTGGGCGAGCTGTGGACGCAGTTCGACTTCCTGCTGCCCGGCCTGCTCGGCAGCGAGAAACAGTTCAACCAGCATTGGCGCCATCCGATCGAACGTGGAAGTGACCACCGTCGCGCCACGTTGCTGGCGCAGCGGCTGCGCCCGTTCATCCTGCGTCGGCGCAAGGACCAGGTCGCGTCAGAGCTTCCGCCCAAGACCCTCATTACCCGTGCGGTGGACATGGAGGGCGGCCAGCGTGATCTTTATGAGACCGTGCGTGCAGCGATGGAAAAGCAGGTGCGCGAGGCCATCAGCGGCAGCGGGCTGGCGCGCAGCCATATCGTGGTGCTGGATGCCTTGCTGAAGCTGCGCCAGGTCTGCTGCGATCCGCGCCTGCTGCCGGGCGACGCCCCGGCCCGCAACGCCGGTTCGGCCAAGCTGGAGCTGCTGCGTGAGATGCTGCCGTCGATGGTCGAGGAAGGCCGGCGGATCCTGGTGTTCTCGCAGTTCACCGGCATGCTGGCACTGATCGCGCAGGCGCTGCAGGAGCTGGGACTGGCCTATGTGACCCTGACCGGCGACACCCAGGACCGGACCACGCCGGTGCAGCGTTTCATGCAGGGCGAGGTGCCGGTGTTCCTGATCAGCCTGAAGGCAGGCGGCGTCGGGTTGAACCTGACCGCGGCCGACACCGTCATCCATTTCGACCCCTGGTGGAACCCGGCGGCTGAAAACCAGGCCAGTGACCGCGCCCATCGCATCGGCCAGCAGCAGCCGGTGTTCGTTTACCGGCTGATCGCCGCAGGCAGCATTGAAGAACGGATCGCCGAACTGCAGGAACGCAAGGCCACGCTGGCCGACTCGATTCTCGAAGGCGGCGGCGCTACAGGCCCTCGCTTCAGCGAGGAAGACGTGCAGGCGTTGCTGGCCCCGTTGCCGGGCCTGCCCGGCAAACGTTCCCGCAAAGCGGGCAAACGGTCGACGCGTGCCTGACCCCCGAGCGGCAGTCAGGGGACGTTCTCGGATGAAGACGCTTCCCATGCAGCACAGGGACTACAATCGGGGGCTGAGCTCACAAAGGATCTGATCGATGCCCCTGCCCGCCTTCAAGGCCTACGACATCCGCGGCCGCGTGCCGGAAGAACTGAACGAAGACCTGGCCCGCCGCATCGGCGTCGCGCTGGCGGCCCAGCTTGCTCCCGGTCCGGTCGTGCTCGGTCATGATGTGCGCCTCACCAGCCCGGCGCTGCAGGATGCGCTGGCGGCGGGTCTGCGCGGCACCGGTCGCGAGGTGATCGACATCGGCCTGTGTGGTACGGAGGAGGTGTATTTCCAGACCGACCACCTGGGGGCAGCCGGCGGCGTGATGGTGACCGCCAGCCACAACCCGATGGATTACAACGGCATGAAGCTGGTCAAGGAGAATGCCCGTCCGATCAGCTCCGATACCGGCCTGTTCGCGATCTCCGATGCGGTCGCCGCCGATACCGGCGCGCCCCAGCCGCCGAGCGCTGCGCAGACCGCACGCCACGACAAGAGCGCCTACATCGACCACCTGCTGAGCTACGTCGATGCCAGCAAGCTCAAGCCGCTGAAGCTGGTGGTCAACGCCGGCAACGGCGGTGCCGGTGCCATCGTCGACCTGTTGGCGCCGCACCTGCCGCTGGAGTTCATCCGCATCTGCCATGAACCCGATGGCAACTTCCCCAACGGCATCCCCAACCCGCTGCTGCCGGAAAACCGCGCCGCCACCGCCGAGGCCGTGCGCGAACACGGTGCCGACTTCGGCATTGCCTGGGACGGCGACTTCGACCGCTGCTTCTTCTTCGACCACACCGGCCGCTTCATCGAGGGCTACTACCTGGTCGGCCTGCTGGCCAAGGCGATCCTGGCCCGCACCCCCGGCGGCAAGATCGTGCATGACCCGCGCCTGGTCTGGAACACGGTGGAAATGGTCGAAGCAGCCGGCGGCGTGCCGGTGCTGTGCAAGAGCGGCCACGCTTTCATCAAGGAAAAAATGCGCGCCGAGGATGCGGTGTATGGCGGCGAGATGAGCGCCCACCACTACTTCCGCGAGTTCGCCTATGCCGACTCCGGCATGATCCCGTGGCTGCTGATCGCCCAGCTGGTCTCCGAAAGCGGGCGCTCGCTGGCCGACTGGGTGGAAGACCGCATGGCAGCCTATCCCTGCAGCGGCGAAATCAACTTCAAGGTGGCCGATGCCAAGGCCGCGGTGGCACGCGTGATGGAGCACTTCGCAGCGCAGTCGCCGGCGCTGGACCATACCGACGGCATCAGTGCCGATTTCGGTGACTGGCGCTTCAACCTGCGCAGCTCCAACACCGAGCCGCTGCTGCGCCTGAATGTCGAGGCGCGTGGTGACGCGTCGCTGATGCAGGCGCGTACCGACGAAATTTCCCGCCTTATCCAGCAGTAATCAAGGAAGATCATGAGCAGCATCCAGCCCGTCATCCTCTCCGGTGGTTCCGGGACCCGCCTGTGGCCGCTGTCGCGCGAGGCCTACCCGAAGCAGTTCCTGCCACTGGCAGGCGAGCTGACGATGCTGCAGGCCACCTGGCAACGCGTTGCACCGCTGGCGGCGCACGGCCCGTTGGTGATCGCCAACGAAGAGCATCGCTTCGTTGCTGCCGAGCAGCTGCAGCAGGTCGGCGCCGAGCCGGCTGCGATCATCCTGGAGCCGGTCGGCCGCAACACCGCGCCGGCCATCGCCGTGGCCGCACTGGAGGCTACCCGTGATGGCGCCGACGCGCTGCTGCTGGTGCTGCCCTCCGATCATGTCATCACCGACAAAGCCGCTTTCCGCAGCGCCGTGCAGGCCGCCGCAAGTGCCGCCGAAACCGGCAAGCTGGTCACCTTCGGCATCGTGCCGACCGGCCCGGAAACCGGCTACGGCTACATCAAGGCCGCCGACGGCCAGGGCCTGCGTGCGGTCGAACGGTTCGTCGAAAAGCCCGATCTCGACACGGCCACAGGTTACGTGGCCAGCGGCCAGTACTACTGGAACAGCGGCATGTTCCTGTTCAAGGCCTCACGCTACCTGCAGGAGCTGGAACGCTTCCAGCCGGCGATGCTGGCCGGCAGCCGCCAGGCCTGGCAGCAGGCCCGCCGCGATGCCGACTTCACCCGCCTGGACAAGGAAGCCTTCACCGCCGTCACCTCCGACTCCATCGACTACGCAGTGATGGAAAAGACCGCCGACGCGGTGGTGATCCCGCTCGATGCGGGCTGGAACGATGTCGGCTCGTGGACCGCGCTGCGCGACGTCTCGCAGCAGGACGGCGATGGCAATGCGCATCAGGGTGATGTGATCGCCATCGACTGCCGCAACACCTACGCCTATGGCCAGCGCCTGGTCGCGATGGTCGGCCTGGATGATGTGATCGTGGTCGAGACCGATGATGCAGTGCTGGTCGGCAAGGCCGACCGCATGCAGGAGGTCAAGACCGTGGTGGCACAGCTGAAGGCCGAAGGCCGCAGCGAGGCGACCTGGCACCGCAAGGTGTATCGCCCCTGGGGCGCCTATGATTCGATCGACAATGGTGAGCGTTTCCAGGTCAAGCGCATCACGGTCAAGCCCGGCGGTACGCTCAGCCTGCAGATGCACCACCATCGCGCCGAGCACTGGATCGTGGTCAGCGGCACCGCCGAGGTCACCCGCGGCGACGAAGTGATCCTGCTGAGCGAGAACCAGAGCACCTATATTCCGCTGGGCGTGACCCATCGCCTGCGCAATCCGGGCAAGCTGCCGCTGGAACTGATCGAAGTGCAGTCGGGCAGCTACCTGGGCGAGGATGACATCGTGCGCTTCGAGGATACCTACGGGCGCAGTTGAGGTTTGCCCGGGGTCGGATCCCGTTGCTGCGCAACGGGATCCGACCCGTTCCTGACCGGCCCGGCAGCACTGCGTCGCCGGGCATTGCCCGGCGCTACGGCCATCAGGCCAGCTCGGCCATCACCCGCTTCAGGCCATCCTGCCAGCTGGGCAGCACGATGCCGAAATCCTGCTGCAGCTTGCGGTTGTCCAGCACCGACCAGGCCGGGCGTTTGGCCGGGGTCGGATACTCGGAACTGGGGATCGCCTCGACCGACGGCGCCTTGGCCAGCAGGCCGGTCGCCAGCGCCTGCGCGAAGATCGCCTCGGCAAAACTGTGCCAGCTGGTCTGGCCACTGGCGGTCAGGTGCCAGGTACCGGACAACGGATCCGGATACTGCAGTGCCTGCGCAGTGACGTCGGCAATCAGTGCCGCCGGCGTCGGCGTGCCGATCTGGTCGGCGACCACCCGCAGCTGATCGCGCTCGGCGCCGACGCGCAGCATGGTGCGCAGGAAATTGGCCCCATGCGAGGCATACACCCAGGCCGTGCGGAAGATCAGGTGGCGACCGCCGGCCGCGCGCACCGCATCCTCGCCATCACGCTTGCTGGTGCCATACACCCCCAGCGGCGCGGTCGGCTCCTCCTCGCGGTACGGCGCGGTGCCCTGACCATCGAACACGTAGTCGGTGGAGTAATGCACAAACGGCACGCCATGGGCCGCGCACCAGCGCGCGATCACACCCGGCGCCTGCGCATTGGCCGCAAACGCCGCATCGACCTCCTGCTCGGCACGGTCCACCGCCGTGTAGGCGGCGGCATTGACCACCACCGACGGCTGCAGCCGGTCCAGCAGGGCTGTCAGGCTGTCAGGCTGGCCGAAATCAGCGGTTTCGCAGGGGCTGCCATCAGGCAGGACACCGCTGCGGGTGGTCGCGACCACCTGGCCCAGGGGCGCCAGCGCGCGCAGCAGCTCCTGGCCGACCTGGCCATTGCCACCGAAAACCAGAACGGTCATGGCACGTAGACCGGCAGGCGGTCTTCGGCAATGTCCTTCAGGAAGGGGGCGCTCTCGTCCTTGGCCGACAGGGTCGGTGCGCTCACCGGCCAGTCCACCGCGATGTCGGCATCGTTCCAGCGCACGCCTGCATCGAAGTCCTTCAGGTAGACCTCGGTGCACAGATAGCTGAACACCGCGCGCTCGGACAGTACGGCAAAGCCGTGGGCGAAGCCTTCCGGAATCCAGAACTGCTTCTTGTTCTCCGCGCTCAGCACCACCGCTTCCCACTGGCCAAAGGTCGGCGAACCACGGCGGATGTCCACCGCCACGTCATAGACCTCGCCTTCCAGCACGCTGACCAGCTTGCCCTGCGGGCGCGGCCACTGGTAATGCAGGCCGCGCAGCACGCCCTGTGCCGACGTCGACACGTTGCTCTGCACGAAGCGATCCGGCAGGCCCAGCGCGGCAAAGCGCTCGGCGTTCCAGGTTTCGAAGAAATAGCCGCGGGCATCCCCGAACACCGCCGGCTCGATCACCACGCAGCCGGGCAACTTGGTTTCAATCACTTTCACGGAACAACTCCACGCAGGGCGAGCTTGTGCAGGTACTGACCGTAGCCATTCTTGATCAGCGGTGCAGCCAATGCTTCCAGCTGCTCGGCGGTGATCCAGCCCTGGCCGAACGCGATTTCTTCCGGGCAGCAGACCTGGAGGCCCTGGCGGGTCTGGATGGTCTCGATGAAATTGGAGGCTTCCAGCAGCGACTGGTGGGTGCCGGTATCCAGCCAGGCATAGCCACGGCCGAGCGCTTCCAGGTGGAGGTTACCCTCGGCCAGATATCGCTTGTTGAGATCGGTGATCTCCAGCTCGCCACGCGGCGACGGCTTCAGTTCGGCGGCGTGCGCGCTGGCGTTGCCGTCGTAGAAATACAGGCCGGTGACCGCATAGTTCGAGCGCGGGTTTTCCGGCTTCTCCACCAGGTCGATGACCTTGCCGCTCTTGTCGAACTCGGCCACGCCATAGCGTTCCGGGTCGTTCACCCAGTAGCCGAACACGGTGGCGCCATCCACGCGCTGGTCGGCACGCTTGAGCACGTCACGCAGGCCGTGGCCGTGGAAGATGTTGTCGCCCAGCACCAGGCAGCTCGGCTTGCCGGCCACGAAATCGCGGCCGATCAGGTAGGCCTGCGCCAGCCCATCCGGGCTCGGCTGCACCGCGTACTGGATGTCCATGCCCCACTGCGAACCGTCGCCCAGCAACTGCTGGAACAACGCCTGTTCGTGCGGGGTATTGATGATGAGCACTTCACGGATGCCCGCCAGCATCAGCACGCTGAGCGGGTAGTAGATCATCGGCTTGTCGTACACCGGCAGCAGCTGCTTGCTGACGCCCTTGGTGATCGGATACAGCCGGGTGCCGGAGCCACCGGCGAGGATGATGCCCTTGCGCTGGGTCATGAGGTCTCCTGGGTTCAGGCCGCGGTGCCGATGCGCTGCAGACGGTAGCTGCCGTCGAGCACGCCGTTGACCCATGCCTGGTTGTCCAGGTACCAGTCGACGGTGAACGTGATGCCCTGTTCGAAGGTGTAGGCCGGTTCCCAGCCCAGGTCGTTCTTCAGCTTGGAGGCATCGATCGCATAGCGGCGGTCATGGCCGGGGCGGTCGGTGACGTAGGTGATCTGGCTGCTGCGCGGCTGGCCGTCTGCACGCGGGCGGCGCTGGTCCAGCAGCGCACAGATGGCCTGCACCACTTCGATGTTCTGCTTTTCCGAGTTGCCGCCGACGTTGTAGGTCTCGCCGACCTGGCCCTTGGCCAGCACGGTGCGGATCGCTTCGCAGTGGTCGGACACGAACAGCCAGTCGCGCACCTGCTTGCCATCGCCGTACACCGGCAGCGGCTCGCCGGCCAGCGCCTTGGCGATCACCAGCGGAATGAGCTTCTCCGGGAAGTGGTACGGGCCGTAGTTGTTGGAGCAGTTGGTGGTCAGCACCGGCAGCCCGTAGGTGTGGTGGAACGCACGGACCAGGTGGTCCGAAGCGGCCTTCGACGCCGAATACGGGGAATTCGGCGCGTACGGCGTGGTTTCGCTGAACTTGCCGGTCTCGCCCAGGGTGCCGTACACCTCGTCGGTGGACACGTGCAGGAAGCGGAAGGCCGCGCCCTGTTCGGCCGGCAGCGCCTTCCAGTAATCACGGACCGCTTCCAGCAGGCCCAGGGTGCCCACCACGTTGGTCTGGATGAAGGCGCCCGGGCCGTCGATGGAACGGTCCACGTGGCTCTCGGCGGCGAAATTCAGCACGGCGTCGGGCCGGTGTTCGGCCAGCAGGCGGGCGACCAGGGCGCTGTCGCCGATGTCACCCTGCACGAACACGTGGTTCGGATTGCCGTCCAGGCTGGACAGGGTCTTCAGGTTGCCGGCGTAGGTCAGCACGTCGAGGTTGATGACCTTGACGCCGCGCGCGACGGCCTCGAGAACGAAGTTACCGCCAATGAATCCGGCGCCGCCGGTGACAAGCCATGTGGGCACTACCTGTTCTCCTGATCGAAATTCATCCAAGGAGCGCCATGAGCGCCCCGGCACAGCGGCACAGGATACATGCCGATGGCCTTCACGACTGCCTGCGTGACGTGAACGGAACGCCGGGGAGGTCATGTTTTTGCCGCGTCGCAGCAAACCCATACGCATTCGCATGGTCACCCCAAGCCAGCTAGAATCGGGATCCCACCCCCGAACCGGTTGCTGTTCCAGAACCGGGCGTTCTCCGCAACTGTGAGCCGGCCAGTGGCCGGCACTACAAGGATCGAGCAGCAGATGAAAATCCTCGTCGCGTACAAGCGCGTGGTGGACTACAACGTCCGCATCCAGGTCAAGCCGGACGGCTCTGGCGTGGTCACCGACGGCGTCAAGCTGTCCCCCAACCCCTTCGACGAAATCGCTCTGGAAGAAGCCCTGCGACTGCGCGACAAGGGCATTGCCAGCGAAGTGGTGGTTGCGACCATCGCCCCGGCCGATGCCCAGGCGCACCTGCGCAACGGTCTGGCCATGGGCGCCAACCGTGCCATTCACGTCGTCACCGACCAGGCCATCCAGCCGCTGACTGCGTCGCGCACCCTGCTCAAGCTGATCGAGAAGGAACAGCCGGACCTGGTGATCCTCGGCAAGCAGGCCATCGACGATGACGCCAACCAGACCGGCCAGATGCTGGCCACGCTGTGGGGCCGCCCGCAGGCGACCTTCGCCAGCAAGCTGGAGATTGCCGATGGCAAGGCCACGGTGACCCGCGAAGTCGACGCCGGCCTGGAAACGCTGGAAGTGGACCTGCCGGCCGTGGTCACCACCGACCTGCGCCTGAACGAGCCGCGCTTCATCAAGCTGCCGGACATCATGAAGGCCAAGGCCAAGCCGCTGGAGACCCTGCAGCTGGCCGATCTGGGCGTTGAAGCCGCCGACACCTTCAAGACCACCCATTACGCCGCGCCGTCCAAGCGCAGCAAGGGTGTGATGGTCAAGGACGCGGCCGAACTGGTTGCCGCACTCAAGCAGAAGGGGCTGCTGTAATGAGCAAGATTCTCGTCATCGCCGAGCACCACGACGGCAAGCTCAACGCCGCCACCGCCAAGACCGTCAGCGCCGCCGCTGCCATCAGCGGTGCCAGCATCGATGTGGTGGTGCTGGCCGCCGATCCGGCCGCCGTCGCCGCTGAAGCCGCGAAGATCGCCGGCGTCGCCAAGGTCCTGACCGTGGCCAACGCCGCCAACGCGCAGGCCATCGCCCAGGTGCTGGCGCCGCAGATCGCGCAGCTGGCCAAGGGCTACACCCACGTGTTCGGCCCGTCGACCACCTTCGGCAAGGACCTGATGCCGTGTGTGGCCGCCCTGCTCGGCGTCAACCAGGTCTCCGACCTGATGACCGTCGAAGGCAGCCACACCTTCAAGCGCCCGATCTACGCCGGCAACGCGATCATCACCGTGGAAGCCCCAGCCGACCAGACCGTGGTTGCCACCGTGCGTGCCGCGTCGTGGCCGGAAGCCGCCCAGGGCGGCAGCGCCGCCATTGAAGCGGCGAGCGTCGACGCCGCGCTGCCAACCCACACCCGCTTCGTCGGCCTGGCCGCCGGTGCCAGCGACCGTCCGGACCTGCAGAGCGCCAAGCGCGTGGTTTCCGGTGGTCGTGGTGTCGGTTCGGAAGAGAACTTCAAGGTCATCTTCCAACTGGCTGACAAGCTCGGTGCCGCCGTCGGTGCCTCGCGCGCTGCGGTCGATGCCGGCTACGTGCCCAGCGACCTGCAGGTTGGCCAGACCGGCAAGATCATCGCGCCGGAACTGTACGTGGCTGTGGGTATCAGCGGTGCCATCCAGCACCTGACCGGCATCAAGGATGCCGGCACGATTGTCGCGATCAACAAGGACGGCGATGCGCCGATCTTTGAGATTGCCGATATCGGCCTGGTGGGGGATCTGTTTGCGATCCTGCCGGAGCTGGAAAAGGCGCTTTAATGGCCAACCGTCGCCCTCCGGTGCCGGTTCAGCCGGCACGCGGAGGGCGTGCGGGCATCTGGGTCGCCGCCATTGCAGTCGTCTATCTGGCGGCGCTGTGGTACCTCGATCGCGACCGGAACATTTTGTCGCAATTGGCCAAAATGGCGGTACCGCTGTCCGTCTGCGCCGTCCTGGTCCTGGTCGGCTATGTCTGCCGGTACCAGCGCTGGCGCAGCGTACTCGCGGCACAGGGCCATCCTGTGCACGCTTGGCGGCAGGGTCTGGTCGCCTATCTCGCCGGTTTCGCGTTCACGGCATCACCCGGCAAGGCGGGTGAACTGCTGCGGATCCGCTACTTCAACTGGCAAGGCATTCCGCCCCGGGCCACGTTGACGACGTTCATCTTCGAACGGGGCTGCGACCTGCTGGTCATCACCCTGCTGTCGATCGGAGCGGCCACCCTGGTTCCGGCGTTCGGCCTGCTGGCGCTGATCATTCTTATGCTCTTGCTGGCACTGCTTGCCCTGGGCTGCTGGCCCCCGCTTGCGCGGTCCGCGCGCGGACTGGCCACGCGGCTGCCCGGCGCGCCGGTGCGACGGGCGGCGGGCTTCCTCATCGACGGTGGAACCGCGCTGGGCCCCCTGCTCCGGGTCCGTCTTCTGCTGGGCAGCCTGGGCTGGGGCAGCGTGGCGTGGTTGCTGACGGCGGTTGCATTCGCATGGTTGTGCCACAGCTCGGGCATCACCGTGCCGGTTCCGTTGCTGCTGGGCATCTATCCCATGGCGATGCTGATCGGTGCACTGTCCTTCGTGCCCGGCGGCGTCGGAACCACCGAAGCGGCCATCGTGCTGATGCTGGTGACCTGCGGCGTCGGCTCGGAAGCGGCACTGGCCATTGCCATCGGCATCCGGCTGGTCAGTCTGTGGCTGGCGGTGCTGGTGGGCATGCTGGCCATGGCCACGCTGGAATCCCGCGCCCTGGCAGCTGCGACCGGGCGCTGATGCGCGTACTGACCCCGTCACCACCTTCAATTATCATCCATTTGGTCAACAGCGAAACATAGGGCTCAGCAATGCAGCATTTCGACGCAGTACACCCCGGAGCACATACGCTGTGACGATCTCCAACCGCCCGCTCTGCGTCGATCTTGACGGCACCCTGCTGCGCTCGGACATCCTCTACGAGTCCCTGCTGGCGCTGCTGGCGAACAACCCGCTGTACATTTTCCTGGTGCCTTTCTGGCTACTGCGGGGCAAAGCCTACGTGAAACGCCAGCTGGCCTCCCGCGTGCAGTTGCCGGCCGAGACCCTGCCGTACGACGAGCGCGTGCTGGAGATCCTGCGCACCACCACCCAGCGCCCGAGGGTGCTGTGCACCGCCTCGGACAGACTGCTGGTGCAACCCATTGCCGACCACCTCGGCCTGTTCGAGGAAGTAATGGCCAGCGATGGTCAGACCAACCTGTCCGGCAGCAGCAAGGGGCAGGCACTGGCGGCGCGCTTCGGCGAACGAGGCTTCGACTACATGGGCAACGGCACGGTTGACCTGAAGGTCTGGGCGCATGCCGGTGGCGCGATCGTGGTCAACAACGGTGCCGCGCTCGCCAGCGCGGCGGCGAAGCAGACCGAGGTGCTGGCCCACCTGCCCTCGCAGAACGGCGGGCTGATCACTTGGATCAAGGCACTGCGCATCTACCAGTGGCTGAAGAATCTGCTGGTGCTGGTGCCGCTGCTGACCGCACATCGGTTCTTCGACATCGCCTCGATCATCGATGCGGGCACGGCGTTTCTCGCCTTCGGCCTGTGCGCGTCGGGCGTCTACCTGCTCAACGACCTGCTCGACCTCACCCCGGACCGCATGCATCCGCGCAAGCGCAGACGTCCGTTCGCGGCGGGTACGCTGCCGCTGCTGCATGGCCTGCTGGTCGCACCACTGATCACCCTGGCCGGCTTCGCCCTGGCCCTGGCCTGCAGTCCGGTCTTCGCCGGAGTGCTGCTGTGCTACTACGTGATGACGCTGAGCTATTCGCTCAAGCTCAAGCGCATCGTGATGATCGACGTCGTGCTGCTGGCTGCGTTGTACACGGTGCGCATCATCGGTGGTGCTGTGGCGATCAATTCCGAGCTGTCATTCTGGCTGCTGGCCTTCTCGATGTTCGTGTTCCTAAGCCTGGCCATGCTCAAGCGCTATACCGAGCTGGCGTCGGCCCTGGCCAGCGGCAAGGAAATGGCGATCGGCCGTGGCTACTCGGTAGCGGACCTGCCGCTGGTGCAGTCGCTGGGGGCAGCCGCCGGCTACATCGGCGTACTGGTGTTCGCCCTGTACATCAACAGCCCGGAAAGCCTGGAGCTCTACAGCAATCCCAAGCTGCTGTGGCTGCTGTGCCCGATCCTGCTGTACTGGATCAGCCGGATGTGGATCGTCTCCCACCGCGGTGACATGCATGACGATCCCATCGTGTTCGCGGCCATGGACCGCGGCAGCCAGATCGTCATCGGGCTGTGCGTGCTGATCGTGCTGATCGCAATATGAGTGCAGCGCCCGGCCAGTCCTGGGGACGCTATCCGCGCGTTGAGCAGCGCATCATCCCGGTGCTCGACCGTGCGTCGCCGCTACCGTTGCCGCCGGAAGGCGACACCGTGCTTCCGCATGGCAATGGCCGCAGCTATGGCGACAGCTGTCTCAACCCGGACGCTTCGCTGCTGACCAGCCGCGCCCTGGACCGCTTCATCGGCTTCGATCCGGCCGCTGGCATCGTCCGTTGCGAGGCTGGCGTCACCCTGGCCCAGATCCTCGAGATCGCCCTGCCCAGCGGCTGGTTCCTACCGGTCACGCCAGGTACCCGATATGCCACGGTAGGCGGTGCCATCGGCAACGACGTCCACGGCAAGAACCACCATCGCGCAGGCACCTTCGGCCACCACGTGCGCTGCCTGGAGCTGCTACGCAGCGATGGCGCCCGCCAGCAGCTCACTCCCGCCGATGACAGTGGCCTGTTCGCCGCCACCGTCGGCGGTCTCGGCCTGACCGGTTTCATCACCTGGGTCGAGCTGCAGCTGCGGCGCGTGCCGGGGCCGTGGATCGAAACCGAATCGATCCGCTTCGACAACCTGGACGCCTTCTTCGAGCTCTCGCGCGAATCGGCCAGCGATTTCGAATATACCGTCGCCTGGATCGACTGCCTGGCCAGCGGGCCGAAACTTGGCCGCGGCCACTTCCTGCGTGGCGACCACGCATCGGGCAATGCGCAGGCGGCCACGCCAGGTTCGGCACCCCGCCGCAGCATGCCCATCGTGCCGCCGGTATCGCTGGTCAATCGGCTCACACTGCGACCGTTCAACACGCTGTACTACTGGCGCCAGCCCGCGCGCCGTGCCCGTCATCTGTCGCATTACCAGAGCTACTTCTACCCGCTGGACGGCATCAACCACTGGAACCGCATGTATGGCCCACGGGGCTTCCTGCAGCACCAGTGCGTACTCCCACCTGCTGTCGCCCGTGATGCTACCGCCGCTCTGCTGGCAGAGATCGCGCGCAGTGGACGCGGCTCGTTCCTGGCGGTGCTGAAGGAGTTCGGCGACCGCCCTTCGCCGGGGCTGCTGTCGTTCCCGCGCCCGGGTACTACCCTGGCCCTGGATTTCCCCAACGACGGGCCGGAACTGCTGAAGATGCTCGACCGCCTGGATCGCATCGTCAGCGAGGCCGGTGGCGCGGTCTATCCGGCCAAGGACGCGCGAATGTCCGGTGCACTGTTCCGCCAGGCCTACCCGGCCTGGGAAGCATTCTCCCGCTTCATCGACCCCCGTTTCTCATCCGGCTTCTGGCGCCGGGTGATGGAGTAAGCATGCAGAAGATCCTGATCATCGGCGCGACCTCGGCCATCGCCGAATCCGTCGCCCGCCTCTACGCGGGACGCGCCGCCGCGCTCTACCTGGTGGGCCGCAGTGCCGGCAAGTTGGACACCATCGCCGCCGACCTGCGCGTGCGCGGCGCCCCACATGTACATACCCGCGTACTGGATGTGAACGACCTGTCCGCGCATGGCGCGCTGCTGGATGACGCCTGGTCAACCCTCGGCGGTGTGGACACGGTGCTCATCGCCCACGGCACCCTGCCTGACCAGGCCGCCTGTGATGCATCGGTCGAGCTGTCGCTGCACGAGTTCGCCACCAATGGCACCTCCACGATCGCCTTGGCGGCCGCGCTGGCCCAGCGCCTGCAGTCCGGCGCCAGTCTGGCGGTGATCTCCTCGGTGGCCGGTGATCGTGGCCGCGCCAGCAATTACCTCTACGGCAGCGCCAAGGCCGCCGTGACCGCCTACCTGAGCGGCCTGGGCCAGCGCCTGCGTCCGGCCGGCATCAACGTGCTGGTCATCAAGCCGGGCTTCGTCGATACGCCGATGACGGCCGCCTTCAAGAAAGGCGCGCTGTGGGCAACGCCGGACAAGGTGGCCGCCGGCATCCTCAAGGCCATCAGCAAGCGCAAGGCCGTCGCCTACCTGCCCGGTTTCTGGTGGGCGATCATGATGATCATCAAGAACATTCCCGAATTCGTCTTCCGCAGGATCAAGCTCTGACATGACCGAAAAGCACGCCAAGATCGTCATCACCGGCGCCGCTGGGCTGGTCGGGCAGAACCTGATCGTCGAGCTCAAGCAGCAGGGGTATACCCAGCTGGTGGCCATCGACAAGCACGCGCACAACCTGGACATCCTGCAGAAGCTGCACCCGGACGTGCGGGTGGTGCTGGCCGACCTGGCAGAACCGGGCGGCTGGGCCGGCGAGTTCAGCGGCGCGGCCTGCGTGGTGCAGCTGCATGCACAGATCACCGGCAAGACCACCGACCTGTTCGTGCGCAACAACATCACCGCCACCGGCCACGTGCTGAAGGCGACCCAGGACGCTGCTGTGCCCTACATGGTGCACATCAGTTCGTCGGTGGTGAATTCGGTGGCCAAGGATGACTACACCAACACCAAGCGCGAGCAGGAAGAGATGGTGGTGGCCAGCGGCCAGCGCCACTGCGTACTGCGCCCCACCCTGATGTTCGGCTGGTTCGACCCCAAGCACCTGGGGTGGCTGTCGCGCTTCATGGCACGCACGCCGGTGTTCCCGATTCCCGGTGACGGCAGGTTCATGCGCCAGCCGCTGTACGAACGCGACTTCTGCCGCTGCATCGCCAGGTGCATCGAGACCGAGCCCGATGGCGAGGTTTTCGACATCGTGGGCGATACCCGCGTGGACTACGTGGACATCATCCGCACGATCAAGCGGGTGAAGAAGCTGCATACGTTGATCGTGCACATCCCGATCGGCTTCTTCGCCTTCCTGCTGAAGGTCTACAGCCTGTTCAGCACCAAGCCGCCCTTCACCGCCGACCAGCTGAAGGCACTCAGCGCCGGCGATGATTTCAAGGGCATCGACACCGAGGCCGTGTTCGGCGTGAAGCAGACGCCGTTCGAGGATGCTATCCGCGAAAGCTACACGGACAAGCGTTACAGCCACATTGTTCTGCAACGCTGAAGGAAGGCGACGGATGCGCATCATTACCATCGTGGCCGCGATCATCTGCATCGCGCTGGCACTCTGTTGGAAATTGCTGCCGGCACAGGGCGCAGCGGATTCCGCAGCGGTGTTCGACGGGGGGTGCCTGCCATCATCGTCGCCGTACCTGCAGGCCAACGCGAGCGTGAAGGGAGCCATTACCTACTGCGAGATCGGTGACGCCGACACGGGCACGCTTGTCATGCGCATTCCCGCTGGCACGCTGGACAGCTTTGACCTTGTGGTTTCCGGCTATGTGGACGGCGAAAACGTCAGTCTTGCCCTGCAGCCGGTCGACGGCAGCAGCCCAGCCATCCACCTGCAGCAGGCTCCAGCTGAGCGATGGACTGCGGCAGCACTGCAGATCCCCGAGCCATGGAAGAGCATTGACTTGACCGCTACGCTCCAGGACCGCGGCAATCAACATGCACAGTGGGGTGGCGTTGGGCTGGTTCCCGCAAGACCGGCTGCACACGCACCCCGCAGCGTGGCGGTAGCGCTGCTGTGCCTTGCAGTTGCATTGGCTCTGCTGGCACGCCATGCAGGCGCGGCCTCCAACCCTTCCAGCACCATCAACCGGGTCTCTGTAGCCACAGCTCTGCTTGCGACAGTGCTGATCGGCGGACACCTTTACCAGAGCGACATTGCTGGTATCTGGGTCCATCCTGACGAGTCCATCCCGGTAAAGGTCATGGAAGGGATGCACGAGCGCGGCGATCTTGACACGGATTTCGCCAAGGCTGATCTCCCCATCTTCGCCGACTTCCGCTACAACTTCTCCGGATACATCCTTGCTGCCTACGCCAGTGCCGAGGTGTTTTCGCCAGAGTCCTTCAGCAGTGAACCTGCGCTGCTGAAGCATCTGCTGGATCTGTCGCGTTGGAGCGCGGCAGCAACCCTGGCTTTGTGCCTGCTGCTGCTCCTGCGTCATACCAATGCGCTGTACGCCGTCATTGGTACGGCGTTGATCGCCATTGTCCCCCAGCTCTACCAGGACGCCCACTACGCGCGCCTTGAATCACTGAGTACGCTGCTGGCGACGCTGGTCTTCGCACTGGCTACACTCAAACCCGTTCGGGAACGACACCGCCATCTGCTCATGGCTGGCATCGGCCTGCTTGCTGGCGTACTGACCACGATCAAGTTCACCTATGTGATCTTCCTGCTGTTCTGCATCGCATCCGCCATCCCCATGCTTCCACGCTCTGATGGCGTTGCGATGCGCATCAAGGCGCTGTTGGTACATGGCCTGTGGTCGGCGCTCGGTTTTACCGCTGGATTCTGCATTGCATCACCGTCAATCGTTGTCGATCTCGGAGGGTTCATCGCAGGCATTCAGGCATTGAACAACCAGTACGGCGGCGGCCATCCCCCGCACGGCTTCCCATCGCCTTCGGTGGGAAAGCAGATCGGTCTGATTGCCGGCTACTACTCTGCAACGATCGGGCTGCCGCTGCTGGCACTGCACTTGGCAGGCTATGCACGTGGGCTGCTTGCACCAGCAAAGTACGCGCTTGGGGGGGTCGCAGGCATCACGTTGCTGGCGTTCCTTTTCCAGGATGTGTTCTTCGAGCGCAACTTCAGCCCGTTCCTGCCCTGCTTCATCCTGATTTCAGTAGCCGGTATGACGAATATCGAGCACTGGATGCTGCGTATCCTGCCCGAGCGCAACTGGATTCCTGCAGCGCTGAGACTGCTCCTGGCTGCAGTTCTGGCCATCTGCGGCTGGACCGCGCTGTCGGTGACAAGCCGCCTTGCTCCGCACTTCTCTGCGGAGAGCCTGTCGACCATGGACCGTGACCATGCCCGCAAGCTGAACGGCTATGTGCGTGATTTCGGTGCGACTGGAGTAAGACAGATCGGCTTCCCTGACATCATGGGGTCTGCCTTCCCACAGCCCGCTGGGGAGTGCGTACTCTATCAAGGCATTCACTACAACGACGGTTGGTCCGAAAACTACTATCACCAACTCGAACAGCGTGGCTTCCGCTTGGTCGCGCGCATGGCGTCAGATTTCGACGAGGTTCCCGTGAGCACGCTCAACGTGTATCACAGTCCGACCATGCTGCTGTATTACTCCCCCGCCGACTGCACCCGTGAAGGAGCACTGCAGTGAGCTACTCTGCACCTGACAAGAAACGCTCACCTTCGCCGCCGCCCGCAGACGGATGCTCCACTGACAGGCCGAATGAAGCACCGAGCGGCGGTCTCCTGCGCGACTTTTTCAGTCGCCGCTACCTGCTGTTCCTCGTCTCCGGCGGCTCCTCAGCTGTCCTCGGCGTTACTTTGCGCCTTCTGTTTGCACAGTTCATGGGCTACACCGCCTCAGTCGTTGTGTCGTACTTCTTCAGCACGCTTGCGGCCTATGCACTGAACAAACGCTTGGTGTTCCGCGGCCAGGCGCGCAGCACGGAGCTGGGCAAGTTCTTCGTCGTGAACGTGATCGGCCTGCTGCAGACTGCGCTGCTGAGCAACGCGTTTTTCAAGCTCATCGAGTGGGCAACGCGATTGCCCGTTCCTGTCGCCGAGACGATGGGACATGCCGTCGCCCTCTCCACTCTGGCGGTGACCAGTTTCATCATCCACAAGTACTGGACTTTCTCCGAATCGAAGCTCGACGGAAAGGCCGGCCGCCCGGATTGACCCGGTCGCGCAATCAGACAAGGCAGACACGTGTCAGCATCCCTTACAGACTCCAGCATTCAGGTCAAACCAATGAGTAAGCAGCGCTATGCCGTCATCGGCGCAGGCCCGATGGGCCTGATGGCCGCCATCCGCCTCCTCGACGCGGGGCACCAAGTCGATATCTATGAGCGTGACGACCGCATCGGCGGCATGTCGGCGGCCTTCGATTTCGAAGGCCTTTCCATCGAACGCTACTACCACTTCATCTGCAAGACCGACGACCCGTTGTTCGCCCTGTTGGAACGCTATGGCCTGGGCCACACGCTGAAGTGGACCGATACCAAGATGGGCTACTTCTACAACGGCCGCCTCTTCAAGTGGGGCACGCCGTTCGCGCTGCTCGGCTTCCCGCACCTGGGGCCGATCAGCAAGTTCCGCTACGCCCTGCACGTGATGTACACCAAGGGCATCAAGGACTGGACGGCGCTGGACAAGGAAGAAGCAGGTACCTGGATCCGTCGCTGGATCGGCGAGAAGGCCTACAACGTGATGTGGAAGGACGCCTTCCGCCTCAAGTTCTTCGAGTACAAGGACAACCTGTCCGCCAGCTGGATCGGCACGCGCATCAAGCGCATCGCGTTGTCGCGCCGCAACCTGATGAACGAAAGCCTGGGCTACCTGGAAGGTGGCTCGATGACGCTGCTTGACCGCATGGAGAAGGACATCCTGGATCGCGGTGGCCGCATCTTCCTGTCACAGGGCATCGACGAAGTGGTCAGTGAAGGCGGCCGCGTGACCGGCATCCGGACCGGTGACACCTTCACCGCCTACGACGGCGTGGTGTCCACCGCCCCTATCCAGTATGTTCCCGCCATGGTTCCCGGCCTGCCGGAAGACTTCCGCGCGCAGATCCGCGCCGTGGAGAACATTCCCGTGGCGTGCGTCATCCTCAAGCTCAAGCATGCGGTCAGCGAGAACTTCTGGATGAACATCAGTGATCCGGGCATCGCCATTCCCGGCGTCATCGAGTACAGCAACCTCAATCCCGGCGAGCACCCGGGGCAGAAGATCCTGTATGCACCGTTCTACATGCCCAAGACCCACTCCAAGTGGAAGGCATCCAACGCCGAGCTGATCGAGGAAGTGCTGGGTTACCTGCCGCGCCTGAATCCCCAGTTCAAGCGCGACTGGGTCCTTGCCACCCACTGCCACCGCTATGAGTTCGCACAGACCATCTGCCCGCCCGGCTTCCAGGACATGCTGCCGGCGATGCGCACTCCGGTGAGCGGTTTCTTCATGGCCGATACTGCCTATTACTACCCCGAGGACCGCTCGATCTCGGAAAGCCTGCAGGCAGCCGATCGCCTCGTCGAAGAAGTGCTGAAGGCATGATCAGTCCGCAGTTCCTGCGGTTTATCGTCGCAGGCGGTATCGCCGCCGCGGCGAACTTCGGATCACGCATCCTGCTGAGCCAGGTCATGCCATATGCGGCCGCAATCATCGTCGCGTACTGCATCGGCATGGTGACCGCTTTCCTGTTGAACCGCCGCTTCGTGTTCGAAGCATCCAGCAACCCGTTACACCACCAGGCGGCATGGTTCGTTGTGATCAACCTGCTGGCGGTCGTACAGACGCTGGTGGTCAGCCTCGTGCTCGCGCGCTGGCTGTTCCCCGCTGTTGGCATGACCTTCCACCCGGAAACCCTGGCACATGCGGTGGGTGTAGCCGTGCCGGTATTCACCAGTTATGTGGGTCACAAAGCGCTCACTTTCCGCGAGAAGCATCCATGACCACTTCCATGCACGTGGAACGCCGTAATGCCCCCTCGGCCGTCACCATCGCCGTCGGCGTGGCGTTGCTGGCCCTGGTGGCCAGGCTGCTGTACATCCAGCTCTATGCCGTACCGGTACCCTACTGGGACCAGTGGGACGGCGAAGCAGCCTTCCTGCTCAAGCCCTGGATCGACGGCACCCTGCAATGGGCAGACCTGATCCGTACCCATAACGAGCACCGCATCCTGCCGACGCGCCTGGTCACGTTGGGCAGCTATCTGGTGACCGGCCAGTGGAACAACATGTACGAAGCACGCGTCAGCGCGCTGGTGTACTGCTTCATTCCCGGCCTGTTGGTCTGGCACGCGCTGCGCGATGAACGGCGGTCGCGCCTCAACTGGCTCCTGGTGGTGATGGCACTGGCAACGGCCGTGCTGCCTTTCGCCTGGGAGAACATCCTCGTCGGTTTCCAGAGCCAGTTCTATTTCCTGATCCTTGCCAGCCTGCTGGCAGTGGGCCTGGCCGCCCGCCAGCACGAGAACATCATCGCAATCGCTGGCGCGGTGACGCTGAGCATCTTCGCCGCATTGACGATGGCATCGGGCATGCTCACCCCCGTCGCCGTCGGCGCCACCTACGTGCTGGCCTGCATCTGCCTGCCCGGCCGTCGCTGGCCCGCGCTGAGCGCCGTGATCGTGCTCGCCGCCATCGCGGCAGCCGCCTACCTGGCCATCCCGGTCATTCCCGAGCACCGCACGCTGCAGGCGCAGGGCGCACTGGAGTTCATCGATGCTGTCAGCCACGTGCTGGGGTGGCCGGTGTCCCGGTTCCACCTGGCCGTGGTGGCGCTATGGCTGCCGTCGGTCCTGGTGATCTCGCGCATGCTGCTGCGCCGTCGGGCCACCCATAGCGAACTGGTGATGGCCGGCCTGTGCATCTGGTCTGCGCTGCAGGGCGCGGCCATTGCCTATGGTCGTGGCCATGGCATGGAAACGCCCACCTCGCGCTATACCGAACTGTTCATTCCCGGCCTGTTCGGCAACGCTTGGTTTGCCATCCAGTTGGTGCGGACAGCGGCTCGCCCGTCGGTGGTGCGTACTGGTGCGGTGCTGGTGGCTGCCGCGTTCGCCATTACCTTCACCGGGGGCATGTTGCGCCACGTGCCCGCAGACATGGCCACGGTCAGGGAACGCGCAGCGCTCGGGCAGATCCAGCAGCGCAATGTCCTGCATTACCTGACCAGCAATGACCCGTCCGCCCTGCAGGTGGAATACCAGCACATCCCCTATCCCAGTGCGGAGCGGCTCAAGACCCTGCTGGATGACCCGGCGTTGCGTGGGGCGCTGTTCGTCGAGGTGGTGCCCGCCCAAGCCCAGCAACCTGCGCCGGTCCACTGAGGACCGGTCGCGTCAAGCGTGGCGGCGCCCTTCGTGGCGGCCATACTCCAGCCAATGGGTAATGGGATCGACCCGGGCCGTTACCAGGTCCGGGTTGTTTGCCAGATAGGCGGCCACGCTGAAGTCTCCCGGGAGTGCGGCAGCGCGGCCGGCCCTGGACAGCGGCAGGCTTCCCAGCCGATCTTCCCAGGAGCTGGCGTCGTTGCGCACCAGACGGAACAGGAACTCGTTGCCTTCGGTACCGCGGAAGCCGCCGAAGATGAAGGGGAAGAGATCCAGGACCGCCAGCGAATGGAAGATGTCGAACAATTCAGCAGGTTGGAACACCCAGCAGTGCACGTCGTAGTAATCGCTTGACGCCACTGCCTGCCGGGCCATTTCGAGCGCGAGCGCCGGTTGCCGGTTGTGGCGGAGCGCCTCGGACGAAGGTTCTCCTTCCCAGGTGAGTTGCCCTTGCCACGAGCATTCGCCCAGAAGCGCGTCGATGACATTACGTGGAGAAGGGCGCCAGGCATCTTCCAGATAGGCCCCCAGCCAATCGGCAACAACTGACGGCCGGCGAAGGCTGTCGAAACAGCGCAGACGATCGGGAACCGCGAACACGGCGGCACCGCCATCCGTGCAGATGGCATGGATATCCAGTAGCCAGCGTATCGGGTTGGGCACGTGCTCAAGCACGTGCGAAGAGATCACCGCGCTGAAACGGTCGGCACCCACGGCGGCAGCAAGCCCCTCTGCGCCGACGACGTAGTTGACGGTCTGGATCGCCTCTTTGTCCACCGTCTCATGGCTGGCGTACTTGTGCATCAAGCCCGCCGTATCCAGGTGGTCGGCGTAACGCACGTTCCAGTTCGCCCGCGTCAGTACCGGCTTGTCCAGGGGCGCGATCTCCAGCGCCAGCCCGTTCTCATCCAGTCCCGCCTGCATCCAGTCGCCACGACTTGCCATCGCCACCTCCATTTCTCTGCACGAAAACGCACCGAAAACATGAAGCAAGGGCGCCCGAGGGCGCCCGCTGGTCAAGCACAAGCCCCTCTCCGGACCACCGGGGGACTCTCCTAGCGTGGGCCAATATGCCCGTGCCGCGGCGGAAATGCCAGATCAAACGTATGCCCGGTGGCCGCCAGGTTGAGGTTGTAGGCCGGGTCGGCTTCGATCACCGAAGACCAGCGCGACATCACCAGCGCCACTTCCCGGTCGAAGCGCTCGCGCTTGGTGCCCTCCATGTCACTGCCGCGGCTGGCTGACTCATGGTGATAGAGCTCGGCATAAGGCGTCCACAGGTTGCGATAGCCGGCCTCGCGCACGCGCAGGCAGAAGTCCAGATCGTTGTAGGCCACCTGCAGGGCGGTATCCAGCCCTCCAACCTGCTCATAGACGGACTTTCGCACCAGCAGGCAGGCGGCGGTCACTGCCGAGAAGTTCTGCAGCAGGCGGGCGCGAAGCATCATCCCCACCCAACCCCGCGGCCGGTCGGCATAGGCATGCACGCCCACCCCGTTGAAACCGAGAATCACGCCAGCATGCTGGATGCTGTCGTTGGGGAAATAGAGCATGGCCCCCACTGCGCCCACTTCCGGGCGGGCCGCCTGGCTGGCCATCTCGGTAAGCCAGTCTCTGGAGATGACCTCGATGTCGTTGTTCAGCA
This sequence comes from Stenotrophomonas sp. 57, assembly GCF_030291075.1. Lineage (NCBI taxonomy): Bacteria > Pseudomonadati > Pseudomonadota > Gammaproteobacteria > Lysobacterales > Lysobacteraceae > Stenotrophomonas > Stenotrophomonas sp. 57. Next base: position 579,789 of record NZ_CP127407.1, on the reverse strand, counting down.
GGCCAACGATCGTGCCGGTGGCCTTGGAAACGCCCAGGTTGTTGATGGCCGAATAGTTGAAGGGTGCGTCGTAGTCGATCACGCTCACCCGCGGGTCCTGCTGCAGGGTCTGCAACAGTTCCAGTGCGTCGGCCTCGACCGACTGGTTGTTGACGATGATGATCTCGTAATCCGGATAATCCGTCTTTTCCAGGATGGAGGTCACCGCCATGCGCAGCAGGTCGGCGCGATCACGCGTGGGGATGATCAGCGAAACCCGCGGCGCGGGCGTCGGCAGCCGGTTGCGGACGCGATAGTTGCCCGAGAAGTTCGGGATATCCAGCACCTCGGCGTCACGACCAATGCGATCGAGGTGCGACTGGATGCTCTTCATCGCTGCGTAGTGCGCGTAAGTCTTTTCGCCGGGGCCAAGCGCGGTGGATCCCGGAATGGCTCGCCAGTGGTAAAGCACGTGCGGCACGTGACCGATCTGGCTGTCATCGAGCGTCTCGATGCAGCGCAGCGCCAGATCCCAATCCTGGCTGCCTTCGTAGCCAAGGCGGAAGCCGCCGACCTGTTCCACCAACCCACGGGCGTACACGCCAAGATGGCTGATGCAGTTGTGGGAGAGGAACAGATCGTAGTTCCAGTCAGCCTTGAAATAAGGGTCGAAGCGGCGTCCCTTCTCGTCGATCTTGTCTTCGTCGCTGAACGCCATCTGCCACGAGGGATTGGCCCGGAACGCCTTGGCCATCTCATACAGCGCATGCGGATGCAGCTCGTCGTCGTGGTCGAGCAGCACGATGTAGTCGCCGGTCGCCAGCTTCAAGGCGTCGTTGGAGGACGCGGAGATATGACCATTCTGCTCGCGCACCACGAACTTGATACGCGGGTCTGCTGCAGCAAGCTCCTTCAATACGGCCACCACATGCGGCTTGGGCGACGCATCGTCGGCCACGCAAAGCTCCCAGTGCGGGTAGCTCTGGTTGATCACCGTCTGCACGCATCGGCGCAGCCACTTCTCGGGCGTGTTGTAGGTAGGAACCACGATCGAGAACGTCGGCTTCCTGTCCCAGGCTTCGATCTCACCGCGCTCCGGCGCGGCCAGGGCACCATACAGAGCGACCCAGGCGTCGTAGTCGAAGGCGCTGTGCAGGGCGATGGCGCTGTAGCGCAAGCGCAGGAATCCACCCAGGCCCGAGCGTCCCGTGGTGAGAAGCGAGCGCAGGCTGTCCAGGGCGAACCGCAGCTTCGCGCGGCGTCCGCGCTGGCTGTTCAGTACTTCGGTGAACATGGTACGGGCCACGTGTGCCTGGCCTACCCGGCGCATCGCGAAGCGACCGATGCGAATCGTGCAGGGACCGATGGACGGGTCGAAACGGAGCTCGACGAGCCGCCCGGCCAGTGGCACCAGGGTGCGTGACACGCCGTCGGCGCCGGCCGCAACGTGCACAGGTACACGCCCCGCTTCGGTCATGCCTGCACCACAGTCGACGTACAGCACGGGATCCACCATCCGTGCCCCAACCTTCTCAACGACGAAGCTGAGCTCATACCAGCCCCCTTCAACCGGGTTGCCGTCCACAGCGATCAGACGGCACTGCGGGTCGTCGCCGAACGCATTCAGCTCAACCATCCCGTTTGAATCGACCGCACCCAACGTTACGCCGCTGATCGGTTGCAACTGAAGTTCAATCATGTCATTCCCTGTCTGTATGGCCGCGCCAGAGCGCCTGCGGCGGGGCAATCGCGATCGCCCGCTACTCCGGCAAACTGATCTTCATGACGGCTGGCCGTCATGCATACAGCAAGCTAGGTGTGCAACGTGTCGCCATTCGGACCGGTTGGCTGTGATCTACCTGCCAATTCAGCCAGTCGCTGTTCAAGATTGGACTGCGACTGCACCAGCGCCGCCAGCTGCTGCTCGAGCACGGCGTGCTGGGCGCGCACCGTGCTGGAGAGCTGAGCCAGCGGCCTCTCCTCGCGCTTGCGCTGCAGCGTGTCCTTCAGCTGCTGGATCGCCTGGGCAGCCCGTACGGCTACGGCCTGCAGTGCCGGGGAGGTCACCACGTCCTCATAGGCCACGTCGACCACAACGGTGCCGGCCTGGTCATCATTGCCAAGCTGCTCCCACACACCGCGCAGGTCGACCTCCACGTAAGGGTCGTTGTGCAGGCTGACGAAACGGATGCCTTCCTGGATGGCACTGGGCAGCACGTCGCCGTTGACGACGAAGCGCGGCGCACCCGGCTCGGCGAACAGATTCATCGTCGCCCCGCCCGCGCGCAGCCCTACCGTCACCAGGCGATAGGTACCCGGCAGGCTTGCCGGGTCCACGCGGACGTGTTGCGGGCGCTGGCCTGCCGGGAACTCGAATTCGAAAGTAGCATCCGCCCCCCCCGCGTGGATGATCGACAGCGAACGCGTCTCTTCGAAGATCTGGCCGTCGTTGCGGTAGTACATGAGGCATTCGATGGAATGCTCCACCGCATCGGCACCACCGGAAGGCATGCCGGTTTCCGGATCCAGCAGGGCGGCCGCAGCGGCTTCAAAGATCGCGCGCGTCGCCTCGGGGCGTGACAGCGCCTCGCGCATGAACGCCTTGAACGCCTCGGGCACGTCGGCGCCGACCGGTACGACGGCCAGGCCGTTGCTGTGGTTGAATTCGAACACTTCGTAAGTCGCGCGCAGCTCGCCCATGAAGGTGTGCACGCCGAAATTGCGATCATGTACGGCGCTATCGTGGAAGATCACCACCGCCGAAGAACTGAGTTTGGGCAGCCAGGTCTCGAAGTCATGCTTGACGGCTTCGTAGGTGTGCAGGCCGTCGATGTGCAGCAGGTCGATACTGCCGTCCTCGAACTGGTCCAGCGCCTCGTCGAAGTAGGCTTTGACCAGCGTGGAGAATTCGCCATAGCGCGGCTTCTGGTACGCCGAAAGCGTGCGGTAGACGTGGTCGCCGTAGAAGCGGGCATGCTCGTCGCCCTTCCAGCAATCGACGGCGTAGCAATGCGTCTGCGACTGCAGGCCAAGCGCCTTCACTGCCTGGCAGAAGGCCAGGAACGAGTTGCCCGAATCGGTACCCAGTTCCACGAAGCTGCGCGGACGCAGCAGGTCCGCAAGGACATACATGAAGGGAATGTGTCCCACCCAGGCGTAAGGATGGGTGATATGCGGCTTCAGGAAGATCACCGGATGATCCTGCAGGCGGAATTCGGTTGTCACGACACTCTCTCCAATTCAATCTGATGCATCGGGATACCGATGATGCCGACCGGCAGCCCTTGTCCAAGGGAACGCAACGCAAGTGCTTCGTGGATCCAGTGCTGGATCACGTGCTCATGCTGGGAACCGGACGCTACGCCGGCGGTGATGAAGTAATCGCCCTGCTGCAGGCGCGGCATCTGGAACACGAAAGTCGCACGGAAACGCTCGCCCGCGCTGACCGCCAGGTCACCCTCGATGCGTGCGGTCTCGGTGTTGTCACCGAACAGCAACTGCCCAAGCCGGTCCTTGAAGTAGAAGCCGACGATGGCATGCGGCAGGTCCTCACTGGCATGCGCCACGATCTCCAGGCGAACCGTCTCGCCACCCACGATCGTCGGCAGTTGTCGGCCATCGATATCGCACAGGCAGACATCCTCGATCTTTGCCTTGCCCTCGCCGAAACCATCAACGGGCGCGAACTCGACCACTGTGATGTCGTTGCGGAGCTGGCTGCGATCAATCAGATCCAGCCGCTTGTCACGCACGCGACTGGCAACCGGCGTACGCGCCGCGGGCTCGGGGCGTGCACTGCCGGTACGGCCTTCGCGGTCGGCGATAAAGGCCTCGAGATAGGCGTCCATCACTTCCTTGGGCTCGCCCGACTGGCGCAGATTGCCCTGGTCGAGCCAGATCGCCCGATCGCACAACGCCGTGACCGAGCCACCGTCATGGCTGACGAACAGAAGCGTGCCGCGCTGCTTGAACTCACGCAGGAAACGCATGCACTTCTGCGTGAAGAATGCATCGCCGACGGACAATGCTTCGTCGATGATCAGGATATCGGCGTCGACGTGTGCGATCACCGAGAATGCCAGGCGCATCACCATGCCGCTGGAGTAATTGCGGATGGGCTGTTCAATGAACTCGCCAATAGCGGCGAACTCGGCAATCTGCTCGAAACGTTGGTCGATCTGCTCCTTGCTCAGGCCGAGGATCGAGGCATTGAGATACACGTTCTCGCGCCCGGTGAAATCGGGATTGAAGCCGCTGCCCAGTTCAAGCAGCGCAGCAACGCGCCCACGTACTGCGATTTCGCCGTTGGTCGGGGTCAGGGTGCCCGCAATCAGCTGCAGCAATGTCGACTTTCCCGAGCCATTGCGGCCGACGATGCCCAGGGTCTCGCCACGCTTGACCTCGAAGGCGACGTCACGCAGCGCCCAGAATTCACGGTAGTAGCGCTTGCCGCCGCCAACCAGGCCCTGCATCAGCCGATGGAACGGCTTGTCGTAGACCTGGTAGCACTTGCCAATACCACTGACCTGGATGACCGCGTCGTCGTTCATCTCAAAGGACATCAGCAAATCCTCGACGGGTTTTCTCGAAGAACGCAAAACCCAGATACATCACAGCCAGCGCCATCAACGCATACAGTCCCAAACCGCTCCAGTCAGGCAGGCGCCCCCAGAACGCCACTTCGCGCACCTGGTCGATGATGAACGTAAGCGGGTTGATCTTGAACACGAACTGGAACTGCGCCGGCAGGGTGGATACCGGAATGATGGCCGACGACAGGAACAGCATCGCCGTGGAGACAACGCCCATGACCTGGCCGACGTCACGCAGGTAGACGCCCAGCGCGGACAGGATCCAGCTCACCCCCACGGCCAGCATCACCAACGGCAGCACCACCACCGGCAGCAGGACGACCGTCCAGTGCGGATCGCGCAGTAGCAGCGTACTGATGACCAAGTACACGACCGTGTTGGCCGCCAGGTGGAACAACGCCGAAAGAACCGCTGTCCAGGGCAGCAGATGCAGAGGAAAGATGATCCGCTTGACCAGATTGCTGTTGCCGACGATGAGGTTGGGGCTGCGGGTCAGCACCTCGGCGAAGAAACCGTGCACGATGAGGCCGGCGAACAGGATCATCGCGAACTCGCCCATATTGCCGGATGCGCCGGGCCAACGGCTTTTCAGGATGTAACCGAAGGCCAGTGTGTAGACGCACAGCATCATGAAGGGGCTGATCAGCGACCACAACAGGCCGAAGCTGGCCCCACGGTAGCGACCGCGGATATCACGCTGGGTCATTTCCCGCGTCAGCGAGCGATGGACGCCCAACGCAGAGAACGGCCCCGTCAGCAGTCGGTCACGTGCACTGCGGCCCGCCGGCGTGATGCGAACGATCTGCTCGCTCATTCAGAAGCCCTGCCCAGCGCCCGTTCCAGATCCACCTGCAGATCCCCCAGCTCCTCCACACCCACGCTCAGCCTTACCAGCGCATCACTGATGCCCAGCTGTTCACGGCGCGCGACGGGAATCGAGGCGTGCGTCATCACCGCCGGATGGTTGACCAGGCTTTCAACACCACCAAGCGACTCGGCCAGGGTGAACAGTTCGGTCTTCTCGCAGAAACGCTTGGCCGCCTCGAAACCGCCCTTGAGGACGATCGAGACGATGCCGCCGTAGCCGCCCATCTGGCGGGTCGCCAGCTCATGCTGCGGGTGCGACGGCAGGCCCGGGTAGATAACCTTTTCCACCGCCGGATGCTTTTCCAGCCACTGGGCCAGGGCCAGCGCGTTGGCGCAGTGCGCCTTCATGCGCAGGGGCAGGGTCTTCAGGCCACGCAGGGCCAGGAAGCTGTCGAACGGGCCCTGCACGCCACCCACCGAGTTCTGCAGGAAAGCCATCTGCTCGGCCAGTTCGGCGTGGTCGCCAACCACCACCATGCCGCCGACCATGTCCGAATGGCCGTTGAGGTACTTGGTGGCCGAATGCAGGACCAGATCCGCGCCCAGTTCCAGCGGGCGCTGCAGCATCGGCGAGGCGAAGGTGTTGTCGACCACCACGATCAGGCCGTGGCGCTTGGCGATGGCGGCCACCGCAGCGATGTCCACGATCTTCAGCATCGGATTGGTCGGGGTCTCGATCCAGACCATCTTCGTCTTTGCCGTGATGGCTGCCTCGAACGCGGCCAAGTCGGTCAGGTCGACGAAGCTGAAGTCCAGCCCGGCGGTGCGGCGACGCACGCGCTCGAACAGGCGGAAGCTGCCGCCGTAGATATCGTCCATCGCCACCACGTGGCTGCCGGCGTCCAGCAGTTCGATCACGGTCGAGCTGGCCGCCATGCCCGAAGCGAAGGCGAAACCACGGGTACCGCCTTCCAGGGACGCCACGCACCGCTCATAGGCGAAGCGGGTCGGGTTGTGGGTACGCGAGTACTCGAAGCCCTGGTGCTCGCCCGGGCTGGACTGGGCATAGGTCGAGGTGGCGTAGATCGGTGGCATCACCGCGCCGGTGCTGGGATCGGGCGACTGGCCGCCGTGGATGGCCAGCGTGGCCAGGGCCAGGGCGCGATCCTGGGAAGTAGCGTTGGACATGTTCTTTCCTGAGGGGCGCCGACACGCGGCGCCATCGAAGGTGCGGAAGTCTACCAGCGCGGCCTTAACGACCTTTGACGCGGATAAACCGGGATTCAGCAGCGAACGTCTGCGATCAGCGGCTTACTGCACGCGGCGGCGCAGATAGTTCAGCAGGTCGATACGGGTGATCAGGCCCAGGAAAGTGTCGCCGTCCATCACGATCGCCACCTGGCCGCGGTCGAACACCGGCAGCAGTGCCTCGATCGGCGACTTCACGTCCAGCCGGTCCAGCTTGCTGACCATGGCGGTGGCCACGGTGTCGCGGAAACGCGCCTCATCGCCATAGACGTGCAGCAGCACGTCGCTTTCGTCGACGATGCCGACCAGCTGGTCGCCGTCCATCACCGGCAGCTGCGAGACGTCGTACAGCTTCATGCGCTGGTAGGCGGTGGTCAGCAGGTCGTTCGGTCCGATCACGACAGTGTCGCGCTGGCCATACGGGCGCAGGATCAGGTCGCGCAGGTCGCCGTGCTGCGGGCGCTGCAGGAAGCCGTTGTCCAGCATCCAGTAGTCGTTGTACATCTTCGACAGGTACTTGTTGCCGGTGTCGCAGACCAGTACCAGCACCCTCTTCGGCGTGGTCTGCTCCTTGCAGTACTTCAGTGCCGCGGCCAGCAGGGTGCCGGTGGACGAGCCGCCCAGGATGCCTTCCTTGCCCAGCAGTTCGCGCGCGGTGTGGAAGCTCTCCGCATCGGTGATGGCATAGGCCTTCTTCACCCGGCTGAAATCGGAGATCGACGGCAGGAAATCCTCGCCGATGCCTTCCACCAGCCAGCTGCCGGACTTGTCGTTGAGGTTGCCCTCGTTGATGTACTCGGCCAGGATCGAGCCGACCGGATCGGCCAGCACCAGCTCGGTCTTCGGCGACAGCGTGGCGAACGCGCGCGACAGGCCGGTCATGGTGCCGGAACTGCCGCAGCCGAACACGATGGCGTCCAGATCGCCGCCCATCTGCTCCAGGATCTCCGGGCCAGTACCGAATTCATGTGCGGCCGGGTTGTCCGGGTTGCCGAACTGGTTGATGAAGTAGGCGCCTGGAGTCTGCTCGGCGATGGTCTTGGCCAGATCCTGGTAGTAGTCCGGGTGGCCCTTGGCTACGTCCGAACGGGTCAGGCGTACTTCGGCGCCCATCGCCTTCAGGTTGAAGATCTTTTCGCGACTCATCTTGTCGGGAACGACCAAGATGAGCTTGTAACCCTTCTGCTGCGCGACCAGCGCCAGGCCCAGGCCCGTGTTGCCTGCGGTGCCCTCGACCAGGGTCGCGCCGGGCTTCAGGTCCCCGCGCTTCTCCGCCGCTTCGATCATCGACAGGCCGATGCGATCCTTGATCGATCCGCCCGGGTTGGCGCTTTCGAGCTTCAGGTAGAGCTCGCAGACGCCGGTGTCCAGGCGCTGGGCCTTGACGATCGGGGTCTGGCCGATGAGTTCGAGGACGGAAGAATGAATGGGCATTCGGAGGACTTTCGATTCGCGCCACGCAGGGCCGGACCGATGATTATCCGTCGGATGGCGATGAATGTCAGGTCGGCGCGGAGACGGGCCGCAAGCCCGCAAAAAGGGATGCGGACGGCCCCGGATCGACGAGGAGACCGGTACCGCCCGCATCGGTGAGTTGCGCCTGCAGGCCAAGGCACCACCGCCTGTGGTGCCTTGGCGCGGCCGCCTCATCGGCGGTGCCGCGATGCCGGGGCAGGAGCACCCGGCGGGGCCATCGATGGCCGGGTCACGCCGTTCCGGGCGTGACGGGGTGCGTCAAAGCGTGGGGGACGTCGTTGGGAGCGGTGTTTCGTACATTCGCAGAAGTCGTTGCTTGGCCAGCAGCTTCTCACGCTTCATGCGACCCAGGGTGACATCATCGATCGGGAGTACACCCAACTCCGCGTCCATGCACTTCTTGTTCAACTTGCGGTGCTGGTCATGGAGTGCCCTGAACTCCGGATCACGCGCGCGACGGGCGTCGATCTCGCTCTGGGGCTGATCTTCAAACATGATGGACCTCCTTCGACAGATACACGAACGCCCCGTCCGCAAGGCACGGGGCGTTGTTCATGGAGGAGCGCCGGTCGATGGCCACCTGGACGCCTGCAACGACCTGCGGCACTGGCCTGCGCACGTCGATCTGCTGCGGTTCGCGCCCTGCTTGCATCGGCCCGGCCCTCCCATCGTCCGGTCCGCGGCATTGCGTCCCGGACGATTGACCCTACGCCTGCTCAAGGCGGGGTACAAGACCCCTGCGTCAAAAAGACCGAACCCCGCCGGGGCGGGGTTCAGGCTGAATGCTCATCACAACGAAAAACAAACAATATCAAGCAATTACGGGGCGATGATGACCTCGGCCGAGCGCGCCTGGGTGGAGGCCGCCTTCTTGCCGGCGAGCTGGATCCGGTTGCTCGCGACACCGGCCGCGACCAGGGCATCGCGCAGCGCTTCGGCACGCTTCTGGCCTACGCCGTTCGCGTTGTCGTAGGCCTCGATGCGCAGGCGGCCCTTCTTGCCGATGTTCAGGTATTCGGCCAACGCCTTGGCCTGGTTGCGGGCCCCGCCGGACAGGCTGGAGGCGCCGGCGGCAAACGCATCGCCACGGAAGGTGAAGACCTCGCCGCGACCATCGAACTTCGAGGCCGGCAGTTTCTGACCGGACACCAGCTCGGCTTCCTCGCGGGCCAGCTTGGCGGCGTTCTGCTGAGCGGCGCTGAGGCGCTGCTGCTGCTTGCCGGCCACGCTGGTCAGGGCGTTCTCGGCGTCCTGGCGGGCCAGGGTCTCGGCCTCGGCGGCCTGGCGCAGGCGCTCGGCCTCTTCGGCCTGCATCTGCGCCTGCATGCGCAGCTGCTCGGCTTCCTGGCGGGCGCGGGCGGCATCGCGGCGGCTGGCCTCGATCAGCAGGTCGCTGCGGGTCCGCTCCAGGCGGTCGACCTCGCGGGCAGCCAGCGCGGTACGCACGGCGGTCTCGGCGATCTCGACCCGGCGCTCGGCCAGGTAGGTGGCCAGCTCCTGGTCGCGGCGCTTGGCCTTGTCCAGGGTGGCGATGGCCTGCTGGGCCTGCATGCGCTCGAACGCGCCCAGCTCAGCGGTATCGGGGTTGGCCTGGATCGCCATCAGGCGCTGGCTCAGCTGCGCCACCATCGGGTTGTCGGCGGCCACGGCCAGGGTCGGCAGCGCCAGCAGCGCGGCCAGGGTTGCGGCGGTCATCGGCTTCACCGGCGGTCCTCCCCGGTCGACAGCTGGCGTTGCAGCTGGTTGACCTCGTTGCGGCGCAGCTGCAGCTGCGCGGATACGGTGGCTTCCTCGCTGCGGACGCGGGCCAGGTCGGCATCGGCGGCGGCGCGCAGGGCCATCGCCGGGGCGTTCTTGCGCTCGCGGCGGTCGCCGGCGGCGCGCTGGGCCTGCTCCAGCCCCTGCCGGGCCAGCCCGATCAGGTCCGGGGCGTACTGATCGGCGTCGGCCTGGGTGGCCTTGTCGACCGCCTGCCGGGCCTGCGCCAGTTCCAGGGCAGCGTCCTGCGCCCAGGCGGGGGCAGACAGTGCGAATGCAAACGCCATCACATACAGGCCATGGCGCATTCGTGCGAAGCTAAGTCGTTTCATTGGGGAGGCCGTACCGGTTGTCGGTTCACGGCCATTGTCGTCAAGCCGACACCGTGCTGGCAACGGGCGTCGGCCGTTTCGTTGGGGAAAATTCGCAATGGATATCGGCTACTTCCTGAAGCTGATGACCGAAAAGAACGCTTCGGACATGTTTCTGACCACCGGGGCGCCGGTCTACATCAAGATCGAGGGGAAGCTCTATCCGCTGGGCAACACCGGCCTGCCGCCGGGCATGGTCAAGAAGATCGCCTACTCGCTGATGGACGAAGGCCAGGTACCGCAGTTCGAGCGCGAGCTGGAGCTCAACATGGCCATTGCCCTGCCCGATGCCGGGCGCTTCCGCGTCAACGTGTTCAAGCAGCGTGGCGAGGTCGGCATGGTCATCCGTGCCATCCGCAGCCGCATTCCGAGCATTGAAGAGCTGAACCTGCCGCAGGTGCTGAAGGACGTCATCATGACCCCGCGCGGGCTGGTGCTGGTGGTGGGGTCCACCGGTTCCGGCAAGTCCACCTCGCTGGCGTCGATGATCGACCACCGCAACAGCACCACCACCGGTCACATCCTCACCATCGAGGACCCGATCGAGTACCTGCACAAGCACAAGATGTCGATCGTCAACCAGCGCGAGGTCGGGCTGGACACCCATGCCTTCCACAACGCGCTGAAGAACGCGATGCGTGAAGCGCCGGACGTGATCCTGATCGGCGAGATCCTGGATGCGGAAACGATGGAGGCGGCCATCGCCTTCGCCGAAACCGGCCACCTTTGCCTGGCCACCCTGCACTCCAACAACGCCGACCAGACCATCGAGCGCATCCTCAACTTCTTCCCGGAAAGCGCACACAAGAACGTGCTGATGAACCTGGCGCTGAACCTGCGGGCGGTGATCAGCCAGCGCCTGGTGAAGAACAAGGAAGGCCGTCGCCTGCCCGCCACCGAAGTGCTGATCAACACGCCGATGATCCGCGACCTGCTGCGTCGTGGCCAGGTGCACGAGATCAAGGCGGCGATGGAAGGCTCGCTGGAGGAAGGCATGGAGAGCTTCGACCAGTGCCTGTTCCGGCTGGCCAAGGCCGGCACCATCGAGCAGGAGGAGGCCCTGCGCGCGGCCGACTCGCGCGATGGCCTGGCGCTGAAGTTCCGCCTGTCCGAAGGCAGCAGCGGCGAGCACGATCCGTACGCGGATTTCTCGGCCGGCGCGCCGAGCATCACCCACGGGTTCTGACCTGGAAAGGGGACGCGGGGGATCAAGTCGTTCATGGCACAAACGACTTCGTCCTTTCCGTTCCCTTTTTTCCTGAAGGGTTCAGGGGCGGTCTCATCCAATGAGACCGCTGATCCGTAGGTTTCCGCAATGGAAACCATCCGCAAGCTCGCCATCCTGGCTGACGCCGCCAAGTACGATGCCTCCTGCGCCTCCAGCGGCTCGGGCAAGCGCGACTCACGCGCCAGCGGCGGCATCGGCAGCACCGAAGGCATGGGCATCTGCCACAGCTATACGCCGGATGGCCGTTGCGTTTCGTTGTTGAAGATCCTGCTGACCAACTTCTGCGTCTACGACTGCGCGTACTGCGTGAACCGCGTGTCCAGCAACGTGCCCCGCGCGCGCTTCAGCGTGGACGAGGTGGTCGCGCTCACCCTGGACTTCTACAAGCGCAACTACATCGAGGGCCTGTTCCTTTCCAGCGGCATCATCCGCAATGCGGACTACACCATGGAGCAGATGGTGGAAGTAGCGCGGCAACTCCGCGAGGAACACCGCTACGCCGGCTACATCCACCTCAAGACCATTCCCGAGGCCTCGCCGGAACTGCTGGCCAGCGCCGGGCGCTACGCCGACCGGCTGTCGATCAACGTGGAGCTGCCCACCGAAGCCGGGCTGAGCGCGCTGGCACCGGAGAAGACCGTACAGTCCATCCGCGGTGCGATGGGCGAGCTGCGCTGGCGCATCGAGGAAGCCAAGGAAGCGCGCAAGGCGCCAGCGGTGGTCGCGCCAGTGTCCACCCGCAGCGCGCGTCCGCGCCCTCCCCGCTTCGCACCGGCCGGGCAGAGCACGCAGATGATCGTCGGCGCCGACGGCGCCAACGACCGGCAGATCCTCGCCAGCGCCGATGCGCTCTACGGCAACTACCGGATGCGCCGGGTGTACTACTCCGCCTTCAGCCCGATTCCGGATGCCAGCCGCCAGCTGCCGCTGCAGCCGCCGCCCCTGCAGCGCGAGCACCGCCTCTACCAAGCCGACTGGCTGCTGCGCTTCTACGGCTATGGCGTGGATGAAATCACCGATACCACCCAGGCCGGCATGCTCGATCTGGACATCGACCCGAAGATGGCCTGGGCGATCCGCCACCCCGAACGCTTCCCCGTGGATCTCAACCGCGCGCCGAAGGAAATGCTGCTGCGCGTACCCGGGCTGGGCGTGCGCAATGTGAAGCGGGTGCTGATGGCGCGCCGCCACGGTCGCCTGCGGGTTGCCGATGTGGCACGCCTGAAGGCGCCGATGAGCAAACTGCTGCCATTCGTGCTGCTGGCCGACCACCACCCACGCAGGGCGCTGGACGATCCGGCGGCGCTGCGCGCCCAGTTGGCCCCACCGCCTCGTCAGGGATCACTGTTCGATGCCCCACCGTCAGCCTGACGCACAGCGCTGGTCGCTACGGGTGGACCCGCCGTGGTCGCTGGAGGCCTGGCGCAACGGTGCGCGCGATGCCCTCTTGCGTGGCATCGCACCGGAACAGCTGGACTGGCTGGAGGGCAGCGAGGCATCACTGCTGGATGCGCCCGCGGTCAGCTCCGCGCCCGTGCTGGCCGATGCCGGCGTGCCGAACGTACCGCGCGACTTCCTTGAACTGGCGGCCACCTGCCTCTGTCATCGCGATGTGCAACGCATGGCCCTGCTGTACCGGCTGCTGTGGCGCATCACCCATGGCGAGCGCTCGGTGCTGTCGAATCCCGCCGATGCCGACGTGCTGCGCGCAACCGCGCTCGCCCAGGCCGTTCGCCGCGATACCCACAAGATGAAGGCGTTCGTGCGCTTCCGCGAGGTGCCCGGCCAGCCCGAGGCGTTCATCGCGTGGTTCGAGCCACAGCACCACATCGTCGATCGGGTGGCGCCGTTTTTCGCGCGCCGCTTCACCGGCATGCGCTGGGCCATCCTGACACCGTCACGCAGCGTGGCATGGGATGGGCAGGCACTGGCGTTCGGGCCGGGCGCACGGCGTGAGGACGCCCCGGCAGAAGATGCGCGCGAGGCGCTGTGGCAGACCTATTACGCCAGCATCTTCAATCCGGCCCGGCTCAACACGCGGATGATGATGCAGGAGATGCCTGCCAAGTACTGGCGCCACCTGCCCGAGGCGCAGCTGCTGCCGCGCCTGGTGCGCGATGCGGGTGATCGCGTGCAGGAAATGCATGACCGGCCCGCGCAGGCACCGCAACGGAAGATACCTGCGCGGGCGCTGGCGCCAATGCCCGCCGCCGACGCCAAGGGATTGCAGACACTGCGCCAGCAGGCGCTGGCCTGCCGCCAGTGCCCGCTGTGGGAAGCGGCCACGCAGGGGGTGTTCGGTGAAGGCCCGGCCGATGCCCGGATCATGGTGGTCGGCGAGCAGCCGGGCGACGTGGAGGATCTGCGCGGCCAGCCATTCGCCGGCCCGGCCGGCCAGCTGCTGGACCGTGCCCTGGCCGAGCTGGGAATCGATCGCGCCACGCTGTACCTGACCAATGCGGTGAAGCACTTCCACCATGAGCGCCGCGGCAAGATCCGGCTGCACAAGCGTCCGGAAAGCCGCCACATCCAGGCCTGCCGGCCGTGGCTGATGGGCGAGATCGCGCGGGTGCGCCCGCAGGTCATCGTCTGCCTGGGCGCAACCGCTGCAGTCTCGGTATTTGGCCGTGATTTCAATCTGTCGCGCGACCGTGGACGCTGGCACACGCTGGAGGACGGCACCCGCGGCTACGCCACCGTGCATCCGGCGTGGGTGCTGCGGCAGGGCGATGATGCACGCCGCGAGGCCGGCTATCAGCTGTTCCGGGACGACCTTCGGCAGATGCTGCGAGGGGATGGGGCATCCGCCGGGCATGGCCCGGCGCTATCACGGGCCGGGGACCAGTAGCGCCGGGCCACGCAGGGCGAGCGAAGCGGCCTGTCAGGCGGCGTCGAGCTGGTTTTCCGGTCGCGCGCGCTCGAAGGCATCCAGCGCCTGGCAGGCCGCTTCAATCCGGCGCAACGTTGGATATGGCGTCAGGTCCAGGCCGAAGCGGTGCGCGTTGTAGAGCTGCGGCATCAGGCAGAGGTCGGCCAACCCCGGGCGATCGCCGTGGCAGAAGATGCCGGTGTCGCGGCTGTTGGCCAGCATCGCTTCCATCGCCGCAAAGCCTTCGACGATCCAGTGCAGGGTCCACTGCGCGCGGGCGTCGGCCGGCAGCTGCAGGTCGCGCTCCAGGTACTGCATCACCCGCAGGTTGTTGATCGGATGGATATCGCAGGCCACCAGCTGGGCCAGCGCCCGCACCCGCGAGCGGCCGGCGGCGTCGGCCGGCAGCAGCGGCACCTGCGGGAAGCGCTCATCAAGATACTCGACGATCGCCAGCGACTGGGTCAGCGTCTGCCCAGCGTGCAGCAGCGTCGGCACCAGCTGCTGCGGATTGAGCGCGCGATAGGCGTCCAGGTGCTGCTCGCCACCCTCGCGCACCAGGTGCACCGGCCGCGCCTCCCAGGCCAGGCCCTTCAGCTCAAGGCCGATGCGCACGCGGTAGGCAGCACTGGATCGCCAGTAGGTGTACAGCACGATGCCGTCGTCGACCGGGCCGTCGTCACCCAGGATGTCCATCGCCGCCTCCATGCTCAGGGCTTGGCCGCCTGTTCGATGCGCTGCTCGATCGCACCGAAAATGCTGTTGCCGGCGGCGTCGAGCATCTCGATGCGGACCACGTCGCCGAAGGACATGAACGGCGTGCTCGGCTTGCCGTCGCGCAGCGTTTCCACCACGCGCTGCTCGGCGAAGCACGATGCACCCTTGCTGGTGTCTTCGTTGGCGATGGTGCCCGAGCCGACGATGGTGCCGGCGCTGAGCGGGCGGGTCTTGGCCGCATGCGCGACCAGCTGGGCGAAATTGAACTGCATGTCCACGCCCGCTTCCGGCGCACCGAACCACTGGCCATTGATGTGGGTCAGCAGCGGCAGGTGCACCTTGCTGTCCTGCCAGGCGGCACCCAGCTCATCGGGAGTAACGAACACCGGCGACAGCGCCGAACGCGGCTTGGACTGGAGGAAACCGAAGCCCTTGGCCAGCTCGCCCGGAATCAGGTTGCGCAGCGAAACATCATTGACCAGGCCGACCAGCTGGATGTGGCCAGCGGCCTGCTCCGGGGTGGCGGCCATCGGCACGTCGTCGGTGATCACCACGATCTCCGCTTCCAGGTCGATGCCGTAGTCCTCGCTGACCACCTTGACCGCGTCGCGCGGGCCGTAGAAGCCGGCGCTGGTGGCCTGGTACATCAGCGGGTCGGTGTAGAAGCTCTCCGGCACTTCGGCGCCACGGGCGCGGCGCACGCGCTCGACGTGCGGCAGGTAGGCGCTGCCGTCGACGAATTCATAGGCGCGCGGCATCGGCGCGGCCAGTGCCTGCATATCCAGGTCGAACACGCCATCGGCGTCGCCGGCGTTGAGCGATTCGTACAGGGCGTTCAGGCGCGGCGCGATGCGGCTCCAGTCCTCCAGGGCCTGCTGCAGGGTGGCGGCAATGCCGGTGGCGCGCACGCCGTGGCGCAGGTCACGCGAGACGACGATCAGGGTGCCGTCGCGGCCGCCTTCCTTCAAAGAACCAAGCTTCATGGGTGGGTGTCCGGAGTCGTGGGCAAACAAGTTTCAAGTGTAATCAAATATGCGGCGACGCCAAGCTGCAGCGCGGCATCGGCCCACCCTACCGTAGTGGGGGTTCGGCAGGGCTGCGCCCTGCACCTGCTTCAAGCCAAGGCAACGTCAAATGCCAAAGCGGCTCTGGTTTTCCGTGAGTTGGGTGGGGCGGTGTGGGCGGGCAGGACACGCCGTAAACCCATCCCTGGGGGCTCGATGGCGCCATCCATGGCGCCAACGGTCCTGCCCGCCCACACCGCCCCACCCTTGACAGTTTCCCGGTGACGGTCGGTAGATCCACGCCACGCGTGGATGAAATCTGTCAGATATCGAGTGAAGTTCCGGGGTCAGATCCGTTTTCCAATGGAAAACGGATCTGACCCCATCAGCATTCCCAACGGCTCGCAGGAAACAGTCGAAGGCGGGGTGGGTCCGGTGGCGGGAGTGTCCGCGGCATGGATGCCGCGGCCAAGCCCCCAGGGGTGAGGGCGCTTTGCTTGCGAAGCACTGCTTCGCAAGCGCCCGAACGCACAGCCGCCAGCGGCTGGGCCGGACCGCGGAGCGGGGTTTACGGCGTCTCCCGCCACCGGACCCACCCCGCCCTCCCTCAGGAAGCCCGCTTTTGACGTTGACGTTGACGTCGCTTTGGCCTCTGCGGGTGCAGGGCGCAGCCCTGCGGAGAGCCCCCCTACCTGAACGGGGCTTTTTGCGCGAGGTCTCAGCCATCGGTTAGACTAGGCGGGTCTGCAGCGGCCGTCCGTTTCCCTCCGGGATCGCCGGCGACCTGGGTCCGCCCACTTCGCCCGCCCCCACTCCGACGCCGTTCGTCACGCATTCCAGCCTGCGCTCCGTGCCGGCTGCACCCAACTTCTCGCAGCGCGGTTCACGGGAACGCTCCGAGTCAGCCGATCAGTTTGATCTGCCCCCGTCTGTCCGATCGGACAGGCGTTTCTTGTACTTGGAGCAAACTCAATGTCTTTTGAATCGCTGGGCCTGGCGCCCTTCCTGCTGCGTGCGCTTGCCGAGCAGGGCTACGAAAACCCGACCCCGATCCAGCAGCAGGCGATCCCGCTGGCGCTGGCCGGTCGCGACCTGCTGGCCGGTGCACAGACCGGTACCGGCAAGACCGCTGCCTTCGGCCTGCCGCTGCTGCAGCACCTGGGCACCGCCTCGCAGGAAGTGCGCAGCGGCCCCCGCAAGCCGCGCGCACTGATCCTGGCCCCGACCCGCGAACTGGCCACCCAGGTGCATGACAGCCTGCGTGGCTACAGCAAGTACCTGCGCATCCCCAGCGCCTGCATCTACGGCGGCGTCGGCATGGGCAACCAGCTGGACATCCTGCGCCGTGGCGTGGACCTGCTGGTGGCCTGCCCGGGCCGCCTGATCGACCACCTGGAGCGTCGCAGCATCGACCTGTCCGGCATTGAACTGCTGGTGCTGGACGAAGCCGACCGCATGCTCGACATGGGCTTCCTGCCGTCGATCAAGCGCATCCTGGCCAAGCTGCCGAAGCAGAACCGCCAGACCCTGCTGTTCTCGGCCACCTTCGAGGACAACATCCGCCAGCTGGCGCTGGAGTTCATGCGCAACCCGGAACAGATCCAGGTGACGCCGAAGAACACCGTGGCCGAAACCATCACCCACCGCGTGCACCCGGTCGATGCCGGCCGCAAGCGTGACCTGCTGCTGCACCTGCTGGCGCAGGACAGCCGCGAGCAGACGCTGGTGTTCGCGCGCACCAAGCACGGCAGCGACAAGCTGGCCGCGTTCCTGGAAAAGTCGGGCATCAAGACCGCGGCGATCCATGGCAACAAAAGCCAGGGCCAGCGTCTGCGTGCGCTGGGCGACTTCAAGGCCGGCCGCGTGACCGTGCTGGTGGCCACCGATATCGCCGCGCGTGGTATCGACATCAACGAGCTGCCGAAGGTGATCAACTTCGATCTGCCGATGGTGGCCGAGGACTACGTGCACCGCATCGGCCGTACCGGCCGCAACGGTGCCACCGGCCAGGCGATCTCGCTGGTCGCGCAGGACGAAGTGAAGCTGCTGCGCGCGATCGTGCGCCTGCTGGGCCGTGACATGGACATCCGCGATGTGCCGGGCTTCGAGCTGCAGGTGCCGATCCGCTGGGGCAACAGTGCGCCGGGCAAGGCCGAGCACGATACCGGCGAGCGCGCACCGCGCAAGAGCCATGCACGCCGTCCGCACGGTGATGCGCCGCGCCATGCGCACGCGGGCCCGAAGAAGGCCGGTGGTGGCCGTCGCGAGGGCGGTGGCAATGGCCAGCAGCGTGCAGGTGCCGGCCAGGGCCAGCGCCGTGGCGGTGGTGGCAATGGTGGCGGCCGTGGTCGTGGCCAGGGTGGCGGCGGTGGTCGCGCTGGCTGATCCCAGCTGACATCGAGGGTGCCTCCCGCTGCGCGGGGGCTATCGAGGGACGGCGCTGACGCGCCGTCCTTTTTTGTTGCTGGCTACCGGGTGATAAAGCACGCGGTGGCAGTATCGAGGGCGGATGGGCATGGGGGCAGCGCAGAACACGCTGTAAATACGTCCATGTAGCTCGATGGCGCCATCCATGGCGCCAACGGTTCTGCGCTGCCCCCATGCCCATCCACGTCAAGCATTGCCTGCGCCTTCTTCTCCCGCCGGGTAGCCGGGAGAAGAAAGATCAAATTCCAATTCAAATTCAAATTCAAATTCAAAGTCAGAAGCCGAAGCCGCAGTGCCCGCTTTTGCTTTTGCTCCCGCCTTGGGGTTCGATGCGTCCGCGCCCGCAGGAAACTGTCGAGGGGAGGCCGGGCGGGCTGCGCAGGACCGTGAGGCGCATGGATGCGCCGATCGAGCTTACATGGACGTATTTACAGCGTGTCCTGCGCAGCCCGCCCGGCCTCCCCCACACGCATCAATCAAGGCGCGTAAAGCCTCAACCCCGCGCTTTCGCCGGATTCACCAGATTCCCGAAGAAGACCGCATTGATCAGCAGTCGATCCGTTCCGTGCCAGTACTTGCGGTGCGCCGGGTCATCGGCGAACAGCACTACGTTGCCCTGCCCCTGCGCCGACACCAGCAGCCACGCGCTGCCCCCCACCCGCGCGCGGTTGCGCTCGGACAGGTAACCGTTCACCCGCGGCGGCGTGTCGATGCGTACCACCGTCGAGAAGGGATTCGCGCTCGGCCGCAGCGTCACCGTGTTCTCCTTGTTGATCGCCAGCTGCCGGCGCGGCACGCCGAACGCCAACGGATGGCTGGTGTCCACGTCGGCACTGAGGATGTTGCCGCTGACCCGCTCGATCGCGGCGATGTCACGCTGGTCACCGAACGCGCGGCGGCTTTCGTCAGCGGCATCCTCTTCCTTGCCGAGCTTCTCGCCGTCGGCCAGCTTCTGTTCGATCGCCCACTTCGATGCGCTGCCGTAGGTCACCAGCGAGCCACCGGCCTGCACCCAGCGCTTCAGCGCAGCCACTGCCGTGGCATCGACGCCGGTATAGGTACCGCCGGACAACACAATCGTGGTGTACCGGTCCAGCGACACTTTTCCCAACTGCTGGGGATCCAGCTTGCTGGCCGGCAGCCGCAACTGCTGGTCGAGCAGGAACCAGGCCGAGCCGATCTCGGTGGCCGCCACGCCCTCGCCCATCACCAGTGCCACCGCAGGCTTGCGCAGCGCCTTGACGCCGTCACTGCCGAGGTCGATGCCTTCGCGGCTGCGGCCGCTGGACAGCGCATGTACCTGTACGCCCGCCTCGCGCGCGGCGGACGTCACTGCCTCAAGCAGCGTCGCATCCTGCAGCGACTGACCGGCGACCGGAATGACCAGGCTGCCGGCGGCGAAGCTGATGTCGCCCTGCGCGGTCGCGGTGGTGAACGGCTGGAATGCCACGCGCGCATTCACGCCCTTGCCCTGCAGCGCGGCCAACGCGCGCCCGGCGTTGTAGTCGCGCCAGTCGATGGCATAGGCGAATCCGGCCTGCCCGCCAACGACCGCCCCCTGTTCCGCAGGCAGCGTGGTCACGCGCGCACCGCCATCAACGCGGCTGCGGCTGCCCGCGAACGCCACGCCATACGCCGGTGCAATCGCGTAGCTGGTACTGCCGTAGAACACATCACCCTTGACCGGCGGCGTCTCTGCGAAGATCGAATGCACCAGGCGGAACTGCGCCTGCTGCACCGGTACCACGTAGGCACTGCCCGGTGCGAAGTGCTGGCCATCCACGGTCACCGCGCGATCCAGCGCGCGCACCTCGATGCGATGCAACAGCAACAACTCAAGCAGGCGGCGGGTCAACGCCGGGTCATGCGCATCACCAAACACGAAGCTCTTCACCGGCTGCTGCGCGGCCTGCTTCAGTGCGCTCTGGAAGAACTGCTTCTGCAGGTCGAACAGGCCGTTGCGCTCGGCCACCGCGCCTCGCACCGTGCCCAGGCCGGTCGCGACCTGGTTGCGGATGGTGAACGGGAACGTCAGCAGGCCATTCACCGACTCCTGCACACGGCCGCGCGAACTGGCCTGCTCGACGGTCACGCCGACTGCGCCGTGGAAATCAGGATAGGTCGAGCCGTACACCGGCGAGAAGTTGTCGAAGTTCTCGCCGGTGTAGTACAGCGACCCCAGCGCATCCAGCGCCTGCGCGTGATACTTGGCCAGCGTCTTGTTGAATTCGTACGACGCCGCCGGGATCAGCGGGCTGTGCATGCTCTTCGGCGAGGGCTCGAAGTAATAGGTGCTGTCCTTGCCCATTTCGTGGAAGTCGATCTGCACGTTCGGGTACCACTGGTGGAACACCTCCACCTTCGGCCGGGAGTCCTGCTGGGTCAGGGCCAGCCAGTCGCGGTTGAGGTCGGTGAAGTAGTGGTTGGTGCGGCCCTGCGGGAACGGCTCGACGTGTTCCTTGTCGGCCGGGTCGGCCGAGGCCGGATCGGAGGCCCAGGCGTTGTGCCAGTTGGCAGCGCGATCGCGGCCATCCGGGTTCTGCGCGGGGTCGAACAGCACCACCGCCTGCTGCAGCCATCGCTGGGTTTCAGCGCTGCGGTTGGCCACCAGGTAGTAAGCGGTCAGCATCGCGGCTTCGGCACTGGAGGTTTCATTGCCATGTACGCTGTAGCCCAGCCACACCACCACCGGGCTGTCGCCGGCGGCGATGCGTGGCTGCGCCGGATCGACCAGGGTCGCGTGCTGCTGGCGGATCTGTTCCAGTCGTGCGTGGTTACCTGCTGCGGTGACCGTGGCGATCAGCAGCGGGCGGCCTTCATAGCTGCGGCCGATCTGGCGCACGCTGATCTTGTCCGAGCGGCGGGCCAGTTCCTGGAAGTACGCCACCAGCTGGTCGTGCCGGGTGTAGCGGCTGCCGATCGGATAGCCGAGGAACTGCTCCGGCGTGGGAATGGCCGCATCAAATGCCGCTGCCTCGGTGACCTGCGGGAAGAAGTAGGCGCTCTGTGCCTGCGCCGGCAATGGCAAGGACAGTGCGGTGGCGGCGGCGATCAGCAACGGTAGAACGGCACGACGATGCAAGGACACGGTGACTCCCCAGGAAACAACGGCAGACGGTCGCGCGGCCGGCTCCCTGAAGAGACCGGCCGCGGCGGATGGATCAGAAGCGGTAATCGAAGCCGAGCGTGAAGTAGCGGCCGCGCAGGTCGTACTGGCTGAAGTCGTACGGCGCGCGGATGCCCGGGAACGAGGCGTCGTACGGCGGCGTCTTGTCGGCCAGGTTCTGCACCTTGGCGTAGACGGTCAGCTTGTCGATGCCGGTGTAGGCCAGGTACAGGTCGTACTGGCTGTAGCTGCCGACGCGCGTCTGCACGGCCTTGGCCGCGGTGCTCGCTTCCTGGCGGTAGCCGCTGGTGTAGTACCAGGTCACCGCCGCGTTGAAGTCGCCATGCTTCCAGTCCAGCGTGGTGGTGGCCTTGTCCTTGGGCAGGGTCGGGCCGAGGTTGCTGCCGGCGTAGTCCACCAGCGGGCCGCCGACCACGGTCGGGCGACGGTAATCGCGCACGTGGGTGTAGGCCGAAGACAGGGTGAAGTCACCGAGCGCAGTGGTCGGGATGCGCTGGCGCAGTTCGACATCGATGCCCGAGGTCTTCAGTTCACTCAGGTTCTGGTAGCGGTTGTAGACCGCCTGCAGCTTGCCGCGCTCATCGCGCTGCACCGCGCCGGCCACGTTGTCGTTGACCAGGGTCTGGGTGTTGTTGGTGCCCACCAGGTTGTCCAGCTGGATGCGGTAGTAGTCCACGCTCAGGTTGGTGTTGGCCCACGGCGACAGCACCACGCCGAAGTTCACGCTCCTGGTGCGCTCGGGCTTCAGTTCGTTGTTGCCGACGGTGAAGAAGGTCGGGTTCTGGCGCGAGCCCGGCACGTCCGGATCACGCGGGTCGACCACGCTGCCGTAGGCGATGCTGGTGCTGTTGGAGTTCTCCGACAGCGACGGTGCACGGAAGCCCTTCGAGGCCGACGCACGCACCAGCAGGAAGTCCAGCGGCTGCCAGCGCAGGCCGATCTTCGGCGAGAAGGCATCGCCGAAATCGTCGTAGTGGTCGGCACGCGCGGCGGCGGACAGCTCCAGCGTCGAGGCCAGCGGCACGTTCACTTCGGCGTAGGCCGCACTGACCTGGCGCTTGCCGTGCACTTCGGCGATCGCCGGGCGCACCTGCAGGCCGGCATCGATCTGCCACGGGTTGTTGGAATCGAGCTTCTCCCGGCGCCACTCGGCACCCGCAGCGAAGCCGATCTCGCCCGCCCAGGTGTGGCCCAGGCTGCCGGAGACCTTGGCGTCGATGCCCTGCAGCTTGGATTCGGCCGGACGCAGGGTGGCGATGTTGATTGCGTCGCGCACCGACTGCGGCGTCGCCGCCGGATCCAGCAGGTTGTAGCTGCCCGATGCCAGCGCATCGGCCAGTGCCCAGCGATTGGCGAAACCACCGGAGACGTTCTCACGCTCGCTGCTGCGTGCACCGAACGCGGCCACTTCCCAGTCCCACGACGCGGTGGTGCCACGCAGGCCGAACACACCGCGATAGGCGGTGGAGCGGTTGGTCTTGATCGTGCCGCCGAGGTCGAAGAACGTGTACTCGATCGGGATCGCACGGCCGTACGGGTTGTACGGATTGCTGGCCGGCAGCAGCGACGACACCGGCTCGGCCAGGCCGCTGTTCGCGTTCAGTGCGAAGCGGCCGCTCTCCAGGGTGAAGAACGGGCTGCTGCCGAACCACGCGGCGCTCTTGATCTGGCTGTACAGCACTTCGCCGAAGGCCTCAACGCTGTCATTCAGCCGGAACGTACCGTTGGCGTAGGCCTGGTAGCGTCTGGTCGACGGGATCAGCGTGGTGAACGGCGCCTGGTTGAAGCCGCAGGTGTCACCGCTCAGGCCGTCGATCGGCGCGCTGGCAACCCGGGTGGTTCCGGCCGGGCAGTTGCCGTTGGCATCGAGCATCGGCACCGACACGCCGTTGACCAGATAGCGCGCGCCCTTGGCCGACCAGCCGTTCCAGCGGCCGCCCGGCTGGTCGGTGTAAATGCCGCTCCTGGTCAGGTTGCGTTCGTCCTGGTCCAGGCGCTCGCGGTTGTAGCCCTGCAGGCTGAAGAGGATGTTGTAGCCGTCGGTGTCGAGATCACCCAGGCCGCCGACGAACTTCAGGTTCTGCTCGTGCAGGCCGCCCTGGTCGGCACCGCCGAAGCTGCCGCCGACTTCGGCGCCTTCGAAGTTCTGCCGGGTGATGATGTTGACCACGCCGGCCACGGCATCGGAACCGTACACCGCCGAGGCACCATCCTTGAGCACTTCGATGCGCTCGACCGCAACCAGCGGCAGCGCGTTGAGATCGACGAAGGTGTCGGACAGGCCACCGGCCGGAAAACCATAGTTGGCCAGGCGGCGACCGTTGAGCAGCACCAGCGTGTTCTTCTGCGAGAGGCCGCGCAGGCCGATGCCCGCCGAGCCGGAGGCCCAGCCGTTGTTGGTGGTTTCGTTGCTGGCGTTGCCGGTGTTGGCCGAGATCGAGCGCAGCACGTCGGCCACGGTGGCCTTGCCGGTCTGTTCCAACTGCTGGCGACCGATCACCTGCACCGGATTGGAGGCCTCGGTATCGGTGCGCTTGATATTGGAACCGGTGACGCGCACGGCGGCCAGCGTGCTGGCTTCGCCACTGGCGTCGGCGGAGGTTTCGGCGGCGGCGGACAAAGGCGCGGCCAGAGCGACGGCCAGGGCCGCCACGAGCAGGGTGTGCTTGGGCATGACGATGTGGGGGAGGTGGTAAGGACGACGAAGTTCCGCAGTAGTCCATGCCAGGCCGGGGGCCGGCCAATAACATCTCTTCATACGGATATAAGAGAAACTATCATCTCTTCATCCGGATGGAAAGAATTACTTCGCGGAAGCCCAACATCCGCTCAGGCTGCCGGCCCGCCCACGGCGTACAATCGCGCCATGGAAATCTTCAAAGTCTTCATGCTCGAGGCGGCGCATCGCCTCCCCAATGTGCCGCCGGGGCACAAGTGCGCGCGCCTGCACGGCCACTCGTTCCGGGTGGAACTGAAGGTCGAGGGGGAGCCCGGCGCGCAGACCGGCTGGATCATGGACTTCGGCGACGTGAAGGCAGCCTTCCAGCCGATCTACGACCGCCTGGACCACCACTACCTCAACGACATCCGCGGCCTGGAGAACCCGACCAGCGAGAACCTGGCGGTATGGATCTGGAACGAGCTCAAGCCCAGCCTGCCCGCGCTGAGCGAGATCACCGTGCACGAAACCTGCACCTCCGGCTGCCGTTACCGCGGCCCGGCGATCTGATCAAAGCATTGATCTGAAAGGCTTTTCAAAGGCGCCTCGGGCGCCTTTGTTATTTTTGTTGCATTGCCGCATCAACGGCGTATGCTGCATTGCATCAAGTCACTCCCTGATGCCCCCATGGCCGCCGCCTTCAGCGATCGCTTCAGTGATGCCACCCGCCAGCTCGCCGCCGCGGCAACGCGCGCGAACCGGTTGGCGCTGGAGAACGCGGAAAGCATGTTCGGCGTGCAGCTGAAGGCGATGGAGCGCAACCTGACCGCGACCGGCGGCTGGCTGGGCGAACTGGCCCGCAGCGACGATGCGGCGGGCATGCTCTCCAGTGGCGCGCAGCTGTGGCAGGACAACCTGCAGCGGCTGGGCCAGGCCCAGCAGGACGTGGTCGGCCTCGGGCTGCAGGCCGGCAAGGCCTGGTCCGAACTGGTGCAGGGCTACAACTCATCAACGGCGGACGCGAACAGTCACTGACGCGACGCAACGCTCATTGCATGGGTCCCTCCCCCCATGCAATCCGGACCCGGCAGATCCCTCCCTCTGCCGGGTCTTTTTTTGCCTTGCGTCCGGATACCGAAGTGCGTCTTCGTCCGTCGTCTCTGCCGGCTGAAGGGCCCTGCCGGGGCGGGCAGGGGCCTGGGCAAATGTCCCCCGGCGCCGGCCGTTGGCCGTCACCTCCTCCTTTACTTTGCCCGGCCCCCCGCCCGCCCCGACGAGGTTCGGCGTGCGGCAGGTGAAGCGCAGCGCTCGTGGCCGCCTTTCAACGAGGCGCCGACGAACTCCGCCCTGCGCCACGCAGAACCCACCGCGAAGGAACCTCAACGCCCGCGACCACCATGCCAATGCTGGTGCCACGCCTGGAACATCAGCACGTTCCACAGGTGCGTGTGCCACTTGCGCTCACCGCGCAGGAACGCCTCCCAGATACCGCGCACGCGTACCGCATCGAAACACCCTTGGTTGCGCAGCAGCTGCGGATCCAGCAGCGCCTCCGCCCAATCGCGCAGCGGGCCCGCCAGCCATCGCGCCATCGGCGGGCCAAAGCCGCGCTTGGGGCGGTACACCAGCGGCTCGGGCAGGTAGCGGGCCAGCAGGTGTTTCAGAATCCGCTTGTGCTCGCCATCGTGGTACTTCAGGTGCTGCGGCAGGCGCCAGGCCAACCGCACCACCTCCATGTCCAGCAGCGGCGCACGCGTCTCCACGCCCGCCGCCATGCCCGCGCGATCGACCTTGGCGAGGATGCCCTCGGCCAGGTCCATGCGGAAATCCAGCAGCTGGATACGCGCCTCGGCCGGCAGCGCCGTGTCCTGCTGCTGGAAGATCGTGATCGGTTCGCGCGCGCCCAGCACCACCTGCGCAGGCTGCCGCCAGCGCGTCACGCGCTGCAGGTAATGCCCTTCCACATCGTTGGCCGCGACCTCGGCCACCAGTGCGCGCCAGCCGCCGAGACGTCCGCGCTCGACGTTCATGCGGTTGCCGCTGCGCCGCGCCAGATCGCGCACCCAGTCCGGCAGACCGCCACACAACCGCGCATTGCGCAGCGCGCGGCCATAGCTGGGGTGGCCGAAGAACAGTTCGTCGCCGCCGTCACCGGTCAACGCCACCGGCTTGCGTGCACCCAACAGCTCGCTGGCCAGCAGGGTCGGCAGCTGCGAGGCATCGGCGAACGGCTCGCACCAGACCTGCGGCAGGCGCTGCAGCAGGTCCAGGCCCTGGCGCGCGTCCATGCGGTGCAGGTGGTGCTTCACGCCCAGATGCCGCGCGACCTGCGAGGCCCAGTCGCTCTCGTCATGGCCGGGATCGTCGAACCCGACCGTCCAGGCTTCGATCGGCAGGGTCGACTGCGCCTGCATCATTGCGGTTACCAATGAAGAATCGGTACCACCGGACAGGAACGCGCCGCAGGCCAGCGGCGAGTGCATGCGGGCGGCAATGGCCTTCTGCAGTGCCGCTTCCAGCTGGTCGGTGGCCTGCTCCAGGCTGGGTGCCGGCTGCAGGGGTTCCTGCAGTGCGCGCTGCATCGCGTCGCGTGCGCACCAGTAGCGTGAGCCACCCTGTGCGGCCTGGCTGGAACCGCCAGCCGCATGGTCATTCAGATCGATGCGCAGCATCGCGCCTGCCACCAGCTTGTGGATGCCGCGGTAGATGGTGTGTGGTGCCGGCACGTAGTCATGGCGCAGCAGCAGGCTCAGCGCATCCTGGTCGATGCTTGGTGCGAAACCGGCGAAGGCCTGCAGGGCCTTCATTTCCGAGGCGAACAGGAACTGGCCCTGGTACCAGCCGTAATACAGCGGCCGCTCGCCGACCGGGTCGCGGGCCAGCCACAGCTCGCGCGACTCGCGGTCCCACACGCTGAAACCGAACGCGCCCTCGATGCGGGACAGCGCGCGCTCCACGCCCCATTCAACGATCGCCTGCAGCAGCAGCCTGGCATCGCTGCAGCTGCGCGGCAGATCGCGCAGCTGCGCCTGCAGGTCGCCACGGTTGTACAGCCGGCCGTCCAGGCACAGCACGTAGCGGCCGCAGTCCGAGCTCAGCGGCTGCAACGGCGTATCGGTGGGTGCCCGGCAGTGCCCCAGCGCGAGGCCGGCCTCGGCGTCGGTCCAGTAGCCGATGCGGCCACGCCCACGCTGCTGCAGGGCGCGCAGCATCGGCGCCAGCTGCTGCAGCAGGTGTTCATCCTCGGCGGGCGGCAGCCAGGCTCCGACGACGCCGCTCATCGGGCACCTCGGCAGCAGCAGCGGGACGGGTTCGGCAGGCGGCGATGGGCGAGCGACATGGGCACGGCACGCGGAGCGGAGGAGACTCCATGCTCGGCGCGCCCCTTGTCCCGCGTCAGTCGCTTTGCTGTCAGCGATGGTCACCAGACGTATCACGAAGGTAACGCTTTGTAACAGCACCGCGTTATGCTGGGCGACAAGTTGTTGCCGGGCCTGAGGTCCGGCCCGTGCGCCAGCAACCCCGGCTGAATGGCGCCCGCCCCCGGGACCCGGGCGGCCCACAGGCTGGGATAGCATCGCCGCGCTCGTGCCGTGGCGGTACGTTTGCGTCCACGGAGGCCTTGAAAATGCTGGATATCGTACTGGTCGAAGACGATGCCCGCCTGGGTACGATGGTCAGCGACTATCTGCAGCGGCATGGCTACCAGGTAGCCCACGAGCGCAGCGGTGAGCGTGCCGTGAC
Organism: Stenotrophomonas sp. 57; assembly: GCF_030291075.1. NCBI lineage: Bacteria > Pseudomonadati > Pseudomonadota > Gammaproteobacteria > Lysobacterales > Lysobacteraceae > Stenotrophomonas > Stenotrophomonas sp. 57. The sequence continues at coordinate 551,783 of NZ_CP127407.1, read as the reverse complement.
CCGGATCCTGGCCGAGAAGCCGGCCCTGGTCCTGCTCGATGTCGGCCTGCCCGACCAGGATGGTTTCGAAGTGTGTCGGCAGATCCGGCCCCACTATGACGGCATCATCTGCGTGCTGACCGCACGCACCGACAACATCGACCAGGTGCTGGGACTGGAACTGGGGGCCGACGATTACATCGGCAAGCCGATCGAACCACGGGTGCTGCTGGCCCGCCTGCGCGCCCATCTGCGACGCCACCGCCGGGTCGAGCCGCGCGATGGCAGCCTGCGCTTCGGCGAGCTGAACATCGACCCGTCCACCCGCAACGTGCACCTGCAGGGCGCGCTGCTGGAGCTGACCACCGCCGAGTTCGACCTGCTGTTCCTGCTGGCCAGCAACGCCGGCCAGATCCTCGACCGCGACGCGCTGCTGCGCGGCCTGCGCGGCATCGCCTTCGACGGCCTGGACCGTTCGGTCGACGCCCGCATCTCACGCCTGCGCCGCAAGCTGGGCGACAACCCGGAACAGCCGGAACGGATCAAGACCGTGCGCGGTCGCGGCTACCTGTTCAGCCGCTCGGCATGGGGATGAAGCGCACGCCCTCGGCGATGCGCGGCCACGCCTTCCATTTCCTGCGCTACGGCATCGGCTTCCTGGTTGCCCACCTGCTGCTGATCGTGCTCGGCCTGTGGGCCTGGGACGCGCTGCTGGAAGACCGCACCGAGGCCGGCCTGCAGGCCGAAATGCGCGGCACCCATTCCCTGCTGCAGCATCGATTCGCCGAAACCCCGCGTGAGCAGTGGCCGACGCTCGCGCGCGAACTGGACGCCGACTTCGCCTATGCCCTGCGCATGGTGCCGCTGGCCGAGGCGGTGAAGGAGCTGCCGGCCAGCCAGCGCCCCTCGTTCAACAATGGCCGCGTGCAGATCGACCTGGAGCATATGCGCAGCCTGCAGCGGATCGGCGACAGCGACTATGCAGTGATGCTGGGGCCGCTGGACGAGGCGCTGCCGGATGAGGGCTGGCAGGACAGCGATGTCTCCGGCGTGGCGATCCTGCTGCTGATCCTGATGGTGGCGGTGGCGCTGCCGATGTACGTGATGGTCTATCGCCTGTGGCGTGATGTCTCGCAGCTTGCGCAGGCGGCACGGCAGATGCGCGACGGCCAGCTGGAAACGCGGGCCCCACGCGCCGGCACCGCGCTGGTGCGGCCGCTGGCCAATGCCTTCAACCATATGGCCGAGCAGCTGCAGCAGCTGCTGGAGAGCCAGCGCGTGCTGGCGCAGGCGGTTGCACATGAAGTGCGCACGCCATTGGCACGGATGCGCTTCGGCCTGGCCGACCTGGAAGACACCGCGCTGGACGAAGTGCAGCGCGATGCGCTGGGTGGCCTGCGCACCGATGTCGATCGGCTGCAGCACCTGACCGATGCCGGCGTCGAGTACGCCGCACTCGGTCGCTGCCATCAGCTGACCCGGCAGCGCCTGCAGCTGGCGGCACTGGTGCGTGGCGTGGTCGCGCAGTTCGCGCCGTTGCCGATGCCCGTGCAGCAGGCGCTGTCGCCGGTGGACCTGGTCAACGTCAACCGACACATGCTGGAACTGGCATTGCGCAACCTGCTCGGCAATGCCCTGCGCTACGCGCGACGGCAGATCCGCATCGCCAGCACGGTCAACGACGGGTGGCTGTGCCTGCAGGTGGAGGACGACGGCCCCGGCATCGCGCCCGAACTGCGCGGCCAAGTACTGCAGCCCTACGTGCGGCTGGACCCGGGCAGCCCCGGTTTCGGCCTCGGCCTGGCATTGGTGCAGGTGGTGGCCGACAAGCATGGCGGCCACGTCGAGGTGACCGATTCGGCGCTGGGCGGTGCCTGCATCCGCCTGCACCTGCCGCTGGACAGCGGCGGCGCGGTGGAGTGCGAGGCGGCCTGCTAGGCCGCCGGTTCCGCACGCGGCAACGCAAACACGAACAGCGCGCCGCGCTCACTGTCACGCAGTTCGATGCGGCGGCCATGCAGCTGCACGATGCGCTGCACGATCAGCAGGCCCAGCCCACCATTCTCGCCACGCCGTGCACCCAGCGCGGCCGGCGCCTGGAACAGCTGGCTGCGCAGTGCGGGGGCAACGCCAGGGCCATCATCGGCCACGCTCACCTCGACGCTGTCCGGCGTCGCGCGCAGACATACCACGATCCGGCCGCCGTCGGGCGCATGCCGCAGCGCGTTGTCGAGCAGGTTGGTCAGCACCCGCTCGACCAGGCCCAGATCGGCACGCACCAGCGGCAGGCCCGGCGGGAAGTCCGCGTGCAGGCGCTGGTTGCGCGCCTGCGCCGCCAACTCGAATTTCTGCAGCACGTCCTGCAGCAGTTCGGGCAGCGCGAACACCTCCCACTCCAGCCGCACTTCGCCGTGCTCCAGCCGCGCCAGCTCGAACAGCGCGCGTGCCAGCCGACCGACCTTGGCACTCTGCGCCAGGGCGATGCCGAGATAGCGGCGGCGCTCGTCCGGCGACAGCGTGGCGTCCTTCAACGCCAGCGTTTCCAGGTAGCCGTGCAACGACGACAGCGGCGTGCGCAGGTCGTGCGAAATATTGGCGACCAGCTCGCGCCGCTGCAGGTCCTGCTGGCGCAGCTGCTGCCATTGCTCGCCCAGCCGCTGCGCCATCTGCGCGTGCGCGTGTTCCAGGATCACAAGTTCGTCGCGCTCGCCGGGACGCAGCGGCTCGGGCGGCGGCAGCGGCGTCGGTGCATCGATGTCGAAGGCCTGGATGCGGCGGGTCAGCCGTCGCAGCGGGCGGGTCACCCAGTAGAACGCCACCAGCCCGGCCAGCAGGCCCAGGCCACCGACCAGCACCACCGACCACAACGTGGTGTTCCATTGGCTGCCGGCAGCGAGATCGTCGGACAGCATCTGCCGGTGTTCACCGACCAGAACCACATACACATAGCCGGCCTGGCGGCCCTGCACGATCAACGGCGCGGCACTGAATACCTTGCGGCCGTCCTGGCTGCGCGGGTCATCGCCGAGGATCGGCAGCGGTGCACCGGCCAGCAGCCGGCGCAGCGGTGCCACGTCCACCCGGTTGCGCACCAGATGGCCTGTGGGCGCATCATGGCCGAGGATGCGGCCCTGGTCGTCCAGCAGGTAGACCTCGACGCTGGGATTGACCGCCATCAGCTGGCCGAACAACGCGCGCACCGCGGCATCGCGCATGCCGCTGGTGTCCATCAGTTCGCTGCGCTGGGCGATGTGCTCGGCCAGGCCCAGCGACAACCGCTGCACCACTTCCTGTTCGTGGCGGGTATTGGCGCGCATCTGCAGCGCCAGCAACGCCATGCAGCACATCAGCATCAGCGCGGCGATCACCGCCGCCAGCTTCTGCCACAGGTTCGGTTTGATCATGCCGCCGCCCCGGCCGGATCGACCAGCTTGTAGCCGCGTCCCCACACCGTCAGCAGCCGCCGCGGGTTGGCCGGGTCCGGCTCGATCTTGCTGCGCAGGCGATTGATGTGGGTGTTGACCGTGTGTTCGTAACCGTCGTGCTGGTAGCCCCAGACCTGGTTGAGCAGTTCCATGCGCGCGAACACCTGGTCCGGATGACGGGCAAAGAACAGCAGCAGGTCGAACTCGCGCGGGGTCAGCTCCAGCACGTTGCCATCCACCGACGCGGTGCGCGCGACCGGGTCCAGCTGCAGGCCGCCCAGCTCGATCGCACCGGCATCGATGCGCGCGCTCTGCGCCATTGCCTCGGCCCGGCGCAGCAGTGCACGCACGCGGGCCACCAGTTCCGGCATCGAGAAGGGCTTTGCCAGGTAGTCATCCGCGCCCAGTTCCAGGCCGACGATGCGCTGGGTTTCGCTGCCACGCGCACTGATGATGATGATCGGCACGTAACGCGCCATCGCGCGTGCGCGCTGGCAGACCTGCAGTCCATCCACGCCGGGCAGCATCACGTCCAGCACCAGCGCGTCCCACGGCCCTTCCTGCTCCAGCAGGCGCAGGCCGGCGTCACCGGTGGCGGCGTGGGCGACGTCGTAGCCCTCATCGCCCAGGTGCATGCGCAGCAGGTCGGCGATGTGGGCATCGTCTTCAACGATCAGCACGCGTTTGGTGGACATCGGCAGCTCGGGGCCAGCGGGGAGGCTGCCCGCATTGTGGCGCGGGACGGCCGCCGATACCTCACGAAAAATTGAATCCTGCGTGAGGATTCGTTGACCTGGGCGGGCGCAGCATGGCCCCGTCGCCCCTTCCCGGAGTCCGCCATGTCCCTCACCCGACGCCATCTGCTGGGCCTGGGCGGTGTTGCCACCGCGGCCGGCCTGCTCGGCCTGGGCGCCTGCAGCCGTGCCGCCCCGGCCGCCGCCGAGGCACGGCCGGCACGGCAGTTCGAGGTCATGCACAGCGACGCCGACTGGCGCCAGCGCCTCACCCCGGCGCAGTACGCAGTGCTGCGCCAACAGGCCACCGAGCGCCCGTACAGCAGCCCGCTCAACAAGGAACACCGGCAGGGCACCTTCGCCTGCGCCGGCTGTGCACTGCCGCTGTTCTCTTCGTCCACCAAGTTCGAGAGCGGCACCGGCTGGCCCAGCTTCTGGGCGCCGTTGCACAACGCCATCGGCGAGGACCGCGACTTCACCTTCGGCATGCTGCGGGTGGAGGTGCATTGCCGGCGCTGCGGCGGCCATCTCGGCCACGTGTTCAACGACGGACCGCGCCCGACCGGACTGCGCTACTGCATGAACGGCGCGGCACTGGTGTTCGTCCCCGGTGCCAGTGATGGCACCGCCGACGGCTGGCGCGTGCCGGTCGGTTCGTCCCCGACTTCCGGAGCCTGACCATGCTGCTGTTGCTGCTTGCCTACCTGGGGGGCGCGCTGACCCTGCTCAGCCCGTGCATCCTGCCGGTACTGCCGTTCGTGTTCGCACGTGCCGACCGCCCCTTCCTGCGCAGCACGCTGCCGCTGCTGCTGGGCATGGCACTCACCTTCACCGTGGTCGCCAGCCTGGCGGCAGTGGGCAGCCAATGGGTGGCACAGGCCAACCAGATCGGACGCTGGATCGCCCTGCTGCTGATGGCGCTGTTCGCGCTGGCCTTGCTGTGGCCGCGGTTGGCCGACCATCTGCTGGCGCCGTTCCAGCGCGTGGGTGCGCGGCTGAGCGCCCGCGCTGATGCGGCCGACGCTGCCGGGCGTGGCGGTGCCTGGACCTCGCTGCTGATCGGCATCGCCACCGGCCTGCTGTGGGCGCCGTGTGCCGGGCCGATCCTTGGCCTGGTGCTGACCGGTGCTGCGCTGCACGGCGCCAGCGTCGGCACCAGCACCCTGCTGCTGGCGTATGCGTTGGGCGCCATCACCGCGCTGGCGCTGGCGGTATGGGTGGGTGGCCGCGTGTTCCGCGCGCTGCAGGCGCGGCTGGGCCTCGGCGATGTGCTGCGCAAGGTGCTGGGCGTGGCGGCGCTGCTGGCGGTGGTGGCGATCGGCCTGGGCTGGGATACCGGCCTGCTGACCCGCCTGTCCACGCTCAGCACCGCGCGCATCGAGCAGGGCCTGCTGGATGCGGTACCCGGTGCGCAACCGGCGGCACCGCCGTTGATGATGATGGCCGGCGCCAATGTCGGGGCCGATGCACCGCTGCCAGTGGAAGGCACCCTGCCAGCACTTGATGGCGCCACCGGCTGGCTCAACAGCCCGCCGCTGAGTGCACAGCAGCTGCGCGGCAAGGTGGTGCTGGTCGATTTCTGGACGTATTCCTGCATCAACTGCCTGCGCGCGATGCCCTTCGTGCACGAATGGGAACGTCGCTACCGCGACCACGGCCTGGTAGTGATCGGCGTGCACACCCCGGAGTTCGCCTTCGAGCGTGACCCGCGCAATGTCATGAAGGCGGTGCAGCAGCTGAAGGTCGAGTACCCGGTGGCGCTGGACAACCAGTACACGATCTGGCGCGCGTTCAACAATCGCTACTGGCCAGCGCAGTACTTCGTCGATGCACAGGGCAACATCCGCGGCCACCAGTTCGGCGAAGGCAACTACGCGCGTTCGGAACAGGTGATCCGCCGCCTGCTGACCGAAGCGGGCCAGACCCATCTGCCGCCCCCGGCCGACCCCGCCGCAGCGGACCTGCAGGGCGTCGCCGCGCAGGCCGACATGGGCAACCTGCGTTCGCCGGAAACCTACCTGGGCCACGCCCGTGCCGAGCAGTTCGCTTCACCCGGTGGACAACATGCGGATACCGCCTTCGACTACGCGCTGCCCACCACGCTCGCGTTGAACCAGTGGGGCCTGTCCGGGCGCTGGACCGTCACCGACGAGGCTGCGCAGCTGCAGCAGGCCGGTGGCCGCATCGCCTTCCAGTTCCATGCGCGCGACCTTCACCTGGTGCTGGCGCCGGGCCAGGAAGGAAAACCGGTGCGCTTCCGCGTGCTGTTGGATGGCAAGCCGCTGCCGGCTGCCGATGCCGGCAGTGATGTCGGCGCCGATGGCAGCGGCGTGGTCAACGAGCACCGCCTGTACCAGCTGGTGCGCCAACGCGGCACGGTCGGCCCGCACCGCTTCGAGATCGAGTTCCTCGACGCGGGCGTACAGGCCTATGCCTTCACCTTCGGTTGAACCGGGAGGACACGATGAAACTCTCCTTCGAACAGGGCATTGCCGCTGGCGTTGCCGGATTGGTGGCCGCGGCACTCATCGCCGGTGTGCTGTTGGTTGACCACGGCGCCATCGCGGCACCGGTCGACGCCAGCGCGCAGGCCAAGGCGCTGCCAGTACCCAGCGGCGATGCCGCGTTCCGCGATGACGCCACCCACGCCAGCGTGGTGTTTGCCGGTGGCTGCTTCTGGGGCGTGCAGGGCGTTTTCCAGCACGTCAAGGGCGTGAGCAATGCGGTCTCCGGCTACATCGGCGGCAGCGCTGCAAATGCGCGTTACGAACGGGTCAGCAGCGGCCAGACCGGCCATGCCGAGGCGGTGAAGATCGACTACGACCCGCGCCAGGTCAGCTACGGGCAACTGATGCAGGTGTTCTTCTCGGTGGCGCACGACCCGACCCAGCTCAACCGCCAGGGGCCCGACCACGGCAGCCAGTACCGATCGGCGATCTTCACTGACGACGCCCGCCAGCAGGCTGCCAGCCGCGCCTACATCGCCCAGCTCGGCCAGGCCGGCAGCTACCGCGCGCCGATCGTCACCCAGCTGGTCAGCGGCCAGCGCTTCTACCCGGCCGAGAGCTACCACCAGAACTACATGACCAACTACCCGCAGGCGGCCTACATCCGCTACTACGACGCGCCGAAGCTGGCCGCCCTGGCCAGGCAGTTCCCGGCGCTGTACCGGCGCGATGCGGTGCTGGTGCCGATGCGCTGACGGCTTTTCCCCCGAGGCTGATCGGTGCTTGGGCTGCTCTTCTGTAGCGCTGAGCCCACGCTCGGCTGCTGTTGGCGGAAAAGCAGCATGGGCTCGGCTCTACACAAAAAAAAGACGCACGGCCATCCAGCCGTGCGCTTGGAAAGTACCGGCCGTGCCCCGATCAGGCCCAGCCGACACCGCCATGCTAGGCTCGCCATCATCATGGGTACAGCACCAGATGGCGGGATGTTCGATGGATACAGATGACCACAGCGCGATGATCCCTCCCCGCTACCAGCGGCTGTCCGATGAACTGGCCGAGGCCATCCACGGCGGCCGGCTTCCAGTAGGCAGCCGCCTGCCGTCGCTGCGGCAGATGGCATCGCAGCGCCGGCTCAGCCTGAACACGGTGATCGCCGCCTATCGCCAGCTGGAGGATGCCGGGCTGGTGATTCCCCGGCCCAAGGCCGGCTTCGAGGTCGCGCCGCGGCTGTCGGTGCCGGAACGGTCGTTGCGCGATGTGCCCTCCGCGCCCACCGCACCACTGCAGCAGGTACTGATGGCGCGCGTGCTGGAAGCACAGCGCCGCCCGGGCGTGATCGACCTGGCCTTCGCCGGCCCGCGCGGTCGCCAGTTCTACCCCGGCGCGCAGCTCGCCAGGCACACTGCCCAGGTGCTGCGCCACGGCCAGCAGACGGTGGAGACCTACGCGCGCCCGAATGGTTCACCACGGCTGCTGGCGCAGATCGTGCGCCGTGGTCCGCGCATGGGCCTGCACACCCACGCCGAGCGCCTGCTGCTGACCCACGGTGCGATGGAAGCGCTGCAGCTGGCGTTGCGTGCAGTGACCCAACCGGGCGACGCGGTCGGCATCGAAGCGCCGTCCTACTTCAATCTGTACCCGTTGCTGGCCAACCTCGGCCTGCAGGCCATCGAACTGCCCACCCACCCGCAGCACGGCCTGGACGTCGACGCGCTGGATGCGATGCTGGAGCACACGCCACTGGCCGCGCTGGTGGTGATGCCGACCGTGCACAACCCGCTGGGCTGCACCATGCGGACCGCCGACAAGCAACGTCTGGCCGAGCTGGTCAACGCGCGCCAGCTGCCGTTGATCGAGGATGCGGTGTACGCAGAACTGCAGTTCTGCGAGCCGCCGGCGCCCTTGCTGAAGGCGTTTGATCGCGACGGCTGGGTGATGGTCGTCGGCGGCTTCTCCAAGACGCTGGCACCGGATTACCGCGTCGGCTGGCTCGATGGTGGCCGCTTCGCCGAGCGCATCGCGCTGCTGAAGTTCCAGTCCACCGGTGGCGAGCCGCAGCTGCTGGGTGATGCGGTGGCGGCCTATCTGGAAGCCGGCAGCTACGAGCACCATCTGCATCGCATGCGTCGCCTGTATCGCGAACAGGTCGGACGGCTGCGGCAGCTGGTGGCCGAGCACTTCCCGGCCGGCACCCGCGCCACTGAACCGCAGGGTGGATTCCTGCTGTGGCTGGAACTGCCGGGCGTGGATACGCGCGAGCTGTTCGAGCGTGCATTGAACGAGGACATCGTGTTCATGCCCGGCCAAATGTATTCGCGTGGCGCGCGTTACCGCCATTGCCTGCGGCTGTCGTGCTGCCAGACGCTGGACGCGCACGTCATCGGCGCGGTGGAGCGACTGGGCGCGATTGCGCGGGAGCTGGCGGCGCGCCAGCTCCTGTAGAGCCGAGCCTACGCTCGGCTGCCCTTCGCCAATGGTCCCCCACTGAGCCGAGCATGGGCTCGGCTCTACAGTAGGCAGGTCAATCGAGCAGGTGCGTGCTCAGGATCTGGCCATCCGCCCCCGGAAGATTGGGCAGCCGCCCCCAGCACGGCATCGGCAGGCGCTGCTGCAGCGTGGCCACGTTCTCGTCCTGGCGCTGCATCGCCGGGTCGATGTGGTTGCCGATCCAGCCCAGACAGTCCACGCCGCTGGCCTGCAGTGATTGCGCAGTCAGCCGCGCGTGGTTCACGCAGCCCAGCCGCATGCCCACCACCAGCAGCACCGGCAACTGCAGCGCACGCACCAGATCGAGCTGATCCAGCGTGGCCGAAACCGGCGCCAGCCAACCGCCCACGCCCTCCACCACCACCACATCGGCCTGCGCACGCAGTCGTTCGAACGCAGCCACGATCGGCGCCAGTTCAACCTGCACACCATCCTCGGCAGCAGCCAGCTCCGGTGCCAGCGGCTGCCGCAGCGCGTACGGGTTCAGATCCGCGTAGTCCGGCACCGGCCAGCTGGCCGCCTGCAGCGCCAGCGCGTCTTCATTGCGCAGGCCCTGCCCCAGGTCCTCACTGCCGCTGGCCACCGGCTTCATCCCGACCGCGCGCAGCCCGCGCCGGCGCAGCGCATGCAGCAGGGCGGTACTGGTGGCGGTCTTGCCGATCCCGGTATCGGTGCCGGTGACGAACAGGGCGGGCGGCAGCGTGGCGGGCAACGGCATCGAAGGGCTCCAACAGGGCAACAGTGTGTGCATTATCGCCGGCCCGGCGCGCTTGCTAGACTGCAACCATGTTCGCCAATGCCTCGCTCACCGGCAGCAAGCCGGAACAATACGCCCAGCTGCTGGAACAGGCCCGAGGCCTGGTCTACGGCGAGTCCGACCGCATCGCCAACGCGGCCAACCTCTCTGCACTGGTCTACCACGCCCTGCCCGACCTGAACTGGGTGGGCTTCTACCTGTACGACGGCAAGGAACTGGTGGTCGGCCCGTTCCAGGGCCTGCCGGCCTGCGTACGCATCCCGCTGGACAAGGGCGTGTGCGGCGCCGCCGCCACCCAGCGCGTGACCCAGCGCGTGGAGGACGTCGATGCCTTCCCCGGCCATATCGCCTGCGATTCGGCCTCGCGCTCGGAACTGGTGGTGCCGCTGCTGCGTGGTGATGAACTGATCGGCGTGTTCGACATCGACAGCCCGAAGGTCGGCCGCTTCGACGCCGAGGATCAGGCTGGCCTGGAAGCCATCGCCCGCGTGTTCGTCGAGGCGTTGGGATGAGCGCACCGAAGCTGCGCAACATCGGCCCCAAAAGTGCAGCCTGGCTGCGCCAGGTCGGCCTGCGCAGCCGCGACGACCTGGTCGCGATCGGTGCGGTCGGTGCCTTCGTCAAGGTCAAGCGTGCCGGCTTCAAGCCCAGCCTGAACCTGCTGTACTCGCTGGAAGGTGCATTGCTGGACTGCCACTGGCAGGAGCTGAGCGAGCCGCAGCGCGATGCGCTGGTGCAGGACTATGAAGCGCGTATCGCCGCGCATCCGCTGAAGGCGGCCGGCCCGGCCTCGGGCCCGGTGCATGAGCAGCGCTTCGATGCCGGTGATGACGCTGAAGACAGCGTTGACGAGGGCGCGGACGAGGATTGAGCCGCGCCCTTCTGTAGAGGCGAGCCCACGCTCGGCTGGCTTTTCTGATCGAAGTGCAGCCGAGCATGGCTCGGCTCTACCAGAGCAGATCAGGGCTGCTGCAGCTCCAGCAGCTCACCCACCAGCCCGACCTCACCCCGCTCCAGCCACACCCGCAGGCGCGTGCCGTGGTCGATGCGCAGCGCCCAGCAAAGCGACATCGGCAGGCCGCAGACCTGCGACAGCACCATGCGCAGCGGGCCACCGTGGCTGACCACCAGCGTCGGCACCGGGTCATCCTCGTCAAGCAGGCGATCCAGCGCGCGCGCGATGCGCCGCTCGAAATGCCCCCAGCTCTCGCCGTTCGGCGGCGGGAACGCATGCGGATCGGCGTGGAAGGCCGCCACTGCGTCTTCCGGCAGGTCGAACAGCGACTGCCCGTCCCAATCGCCGAAGTCCAGCTCTTCCCATTCCTCGTCTGCTTCCACGTCCAGCCCGCGCGGCGTGGCCAGCGCCATGGCGGTGTGCAGCGCACGCAACCGCGGTGAACTGATCACCCGCCCCCAGGGCTGCGCGGCATAGGCCTCGATCAGTTCCTGCGGCAGGCCAGCCAGTTGCGGAGGGTCGCTGCGGCCATCAAGGTATTCATCACGGCCATTGCCGGCATGGCGGACCAGGTCGAGGATCATGCGTGCGTCCCGGACGGGCAACGCAGGTACAGCGGAAAACGGGCGGACATCGGCAACGGCACCACGGGATCGAGCAACCATTCTAAAGGCACGGCCGAAGCAGTCGAGCAGACGCGACGCAACGGGACTGCCTGCGATGCCGTAGACTGCGCCCACTTCCAGGTGACCTGCGGCCACGGCCGGCAGGTTGAAACGGGAAGCCGGTGACGCGTGATTCCACGCCAGGCCGGCGCTGCCCCCGCAACGGTAAGCACGTCAGTTCCAGGCAACACCGCCACTGTGCCACGGGCATGGGAAGGCGCCTGGACGGTGGCCTCGCGCCACCCGGCGGCAAGCCCGGAGACCGGCCCGGAAGCCTCAGGTCGCGATGCGGTGGGCATGGCGCTGGATGACCGCAGCCCATGCTGCGGCATCGGCGCGTGCCTGCCTTCGCGGCTCCTCCCCTTCGCCACGCGGGCGTGCGTGGCACCTGGAGTCCCCCATGAAGCTGCAGTCCCGAATGCTGTCCCTGGCCGTGCTGGCCGCCCTGCCCGCGCTGGCACAGGCCAACGAGGACACCACCGCGCTCGACCAGATCCTGGTCACCGCTACCCGCACCCCGATTGCCCTGCAGGACAGCATCGCGCCGGCACAGGTGATCGATCGCGCACAGATCGAAGCGAGCCAGGCGACCTCGCTGCAGGAGCTGCTGCGTGGCCGCGCCGGCATCAACCTCACCAATGCCGGCGGGCTCGGCAAGCAGAGCTCGCTGTTCCTGCGCGGTACCAATTCCAGCCACACGGTGGTGCTGGTCGATGGCGTGCGCATCAACAGCGCCGACCTCGGCCTGGCCATGTACCAGGACCTGCCACTGGCGCAGATCGAACGCGTGGAAATCGTGCGCGGCCCGCAGTCGAGCCTGTACGGCGCCGACGCCATCGGTGGCGTGATCCAGATCTTCACCCGCCGCAACCAGGGCGATTTCGCCCCGCATTTCCAGCTTGGCGGTGGCAGCAACGGGCTGCGTGAAGCCAGCGGTGGCATTGGCGGTGGTACCGAGCGCGGCTGGTTCGGTGCCGACATCGCCTACCAGCATTCCGATGGCATCGATGCCTGCCGCGGCTCGGCCACGCTGTTCGCCGGCTGTTTCGCCAACGAGCCCGACCGCGACGGCTACCGCAACCTGTCCAAGAGCCTGCGCGGTGGCTATACCTTCAACGAGAAGTGGAACGTGGAAGGCAGCGCGCTGCGCGCCGACGGCAGGAACCACTACGACGGCTACTACAACTACTCCGAGACCCGCCAGCAGGTGCTGGCCGGCAAGGTGCGCTACACCCCGTCCGAGCGCCTGGCATTCACCGCAAGCGTCGGCCGCAGTGACAACGAGTCGGACAACTTCGGCGACTTCGGTGCACGTGGCAGCGCACAGACCCACCGCGACAGCGCCTCGCTGCAGGGCGATATCGGCGTGGCCGAAGGCCAGCTGCTGAGCGCAGGCGTGGACTGGAGCGAAGACAACCTGGATGGCAGCAGCGCGGGTTACCTCGTCGACAGCCGCCGCAACACCGGCGTATTCGTGCAGTACCAGGGCCGCTTCGGCCGCCACCAGCTGCAGGCCAGCGCGCGCAACGACGACAACCAGCAGTTCGGCAACCACGCCACCGGCAGCGTTGGCTGGGCGATGGAACTGGGCCACGGCCTGCGCGTCAATGCCAGCTATGGCACCGCGTTCAAGGCACCGACCTTCAGCGACCTGTATGACCCGTGGAGCGGCGTGCCGACGTTGAATCCGGAGAAGTCGAAGAGTGCCAACCTGGGTGTTTCGCAGCAGGGCCAGGGCTGGCATTGGGGCCTGGACGTGTATGAAACCCGCGTCGATGATCTGATCACCTACGATGCGGCGACCTTCAGGATGCAGCAGGTGGAGAAGGCCCGCATCCGCGGTGCCGAACTGACCGGTAGCCTGCTGCTGGCCGGCTTCGACATCAACGCCCAGCTGAGCTACACCGACCCGCGCAACCGCACCGGCGGCAGCACCCAGTTCGACAACTGGCTGCCTCGCCGCGCGCAGCAGACCGCGCGCCTGGACATCGACCGCCGCTTCGGCGACTTCCGCGCAGGCCTGACCGTGCAGGGTGCGGGCAAGCGCTACGACGATGCCGCCAATGCGGTGAAGGTGGGAGGTTACGGCACGCTGGATGTGCGCGCCGAGTACGCGCTGACGCCGTCGTGGTCGCTGCTGGCGCGTGCCGCCAACGTGTTCGACCGCAGATATGAGACGGTGGCGTGGTTCAACCAGCCGGGTCGTGAGTACCAGTTGAGCGTGCGTTACCAGCCGAAGTGAAGGAAGGCGCCGGGCATTGCCCGGCGCGTTTTCCATCGACGCATGGCGTCGATCTACTGTAGAGCCGAGCCCATGCTAGGCTCATGCATTCAAGCAGCCGAGCGTGGGCTCGGCTCTACCCCGGGATACCGGCGGTCAGTCCCGGCAGTTCACGCAGGTCATCGATCACCGCCACCGCATGCGCGGTGGCCAGGTCCAGGCCGCGCGGATAGCCGTAGCGCACCAGTGCGATCGGCATGCCGGCATCTTCGGCGGCGCGGTAATCGGTCAACGAATCACCCACCATCAGGCAGGACGCCACCGGCAGCCCGAAGTGCGCTGCGATATGGCGCAGTGGCTCACCGCTGGGCTTGCGCTGCGGCAGTGAATCGCCCCCCAGCACCAGCGCGAACGCATCATCGATACCCAGATACTGCAACAGCGGCGGCACCAGCGCTTCGGGCTTGTTGGTGCAGATGGCCAGCGGAACAGCACGTGCACGCAGCTGCGCCAGTGCTTCGCCCACGCCATCGAACAGGCGCGGGCTGCGCAGCAGGCACTCACGGTAGTGCACCATGAACACCGGCATCACCTCGGCCAGGTCCACCTCGCGGCCGGCGGCCTGCAGCGACTGTTCGACCAGGCGACGCACACCGTCACCGATCCAGCCCAGCACGGTGGCCTCCGGCACGCGCGCCAAGCCGATGTCCTCCAGCGTGCGGTTCAGTGCTTCGGCGATATCGGCAGCGCTGTCGACCAGCGTGCCATCGAGGTCGAATACGACCAGCGGATAGGGATACGACAAGGGACGGCGCCTGTACAACGTGGGGCCGTCCATTGTACGCCGCCCTTTTTCTACTGGATCCGCCTCAGCCGATCCGGCGTGCGCGGGTGGCCAGGAAGGTGGGCAGGTAACGGTCGATCAGGAAGCGCGGCCGCGGCTGCCAGTCTTCCATGAAGCGATCGATGACGAAGCCGGCATCCAGCTGCCCCCCAATCAGTTCGGTCAGGCTGTGGCCGAAGGTCAGCGCGTCACCACGGGCCAGTTTCGCCTCGCGTTCCGCCGATGGCAGATCTTCCAGATCCGAATAGGGAATGGCGTACTGCGGCCGGATCAGGCCCTGTGCATCCAGCTGCGGATCACGCGCGCCGACGAACAGCACCGGGTTGTAGAAACTGGCCATCAGCATCCCGTCGCGCGCCAGCACGCGGCGGCATTCGGTCCACACCGGGCGCACGTCGGGTACGTACAGGTTGGAGATCGGATGGAACACCACGTCGAAGCTGTCGTTGGCGAATACGTGCAGGTCGCGCATGTCGCCCTGCACGGTGCGCAGCTGCAGGCCGTCGCGCGCAGCGACCCTGCGATCCTGTTCCAGCTGCCCGTCGGACAGGTCGAACACGGTGACGTCTGCGCCGGCCGCCGCCAGCACGGGTGCCTGCTGGCCACCGCCCGAGGCCAGGCACAGGATGCGGCGGCCGCGCACATCACCCAGCCAGTCCAGCGGCAGCGCGCGTGGGGTCAGGTGCACCTGCCAACGGCCTTCGCGCGCGGCGGCAATGGTTGAGCTTTCCACCGGGCGCGACCATTCGCGCACTTCGCTGGCCTGGCGGTCCCAGGCAGCACGGTTGTGGTCGATCAAGGCCTGTCCATGGTTCATGTGTTCTCCTTGCCCGGTGGGCGCCAATCCAGATCCTGGAAGGCCGGGCTGGCGAAACACTCGGCCAGGTAGTCCAGGAATCGCCGCATGATAGCGGGCTGCTGGCGCCGTGACGCGTACACGGCATGAATGCCGAGTTCGTCCAGGCTGAATCCGGGCAGCAGTTCGATCAGTTCGCCGGTGCGCAGCAGCGGCGCCACCTGGTAGGTCGGCAGCATGGCGATACCGGCACCGGCCCGCACTGCCTCCAGCAGCAGCGAAGCCTCGTTGGCGCTGATGTTGCCGCCCACCGCCACCGACAGTGAACGGCCATCGCGGTGCAGCTGCCACAGGCTCTTGCCCACGTAGTGATGGGTCAGGCAGTTGTGCGCGGCCAGGTGTTCCGGTGCGGTGGGCGTACCGCGTGCCTGCAGGTAGGACGGCGTCGCGCACAACACCGAGCGACAGGTGGCCAGCCGTCGCGCAATCAGGCTGGGGTCGATCTGGCGGGCGATGCGTACGGCCAGGTCCACGCGCTCTTCCACCAGGTTCACCATGCGGTCGACCAGCAGCAGTTCGATGCGCGCCGCCGGGTGGCGTGCGACGAAACCTGCCACCGCCCGCGCCAGGTGGGCCTGCCCGAACGACACGCTGGCGGTCACCCTCAGCGTGCCGTGCGGCTCGGGATCGTCGCTGGCCAGTTCGCCCTGCAGCGCCTCGCCGATGGCCAGCATCTGCCGGAAGCGCGCCAGCGCCGCCTCGCCGGGGCCGGTCAGGCTGACCCGGCGCGTGGTCCGGTGGAGCAGGCGCGCGCCCAGCCAGCCCTCGACCTCGGCCAGGTAGCGGGAGACCATCGCCCGCGACATGTCCAGCACCTCGGCGGCGGCGGTGAGGCTGCCACGCTCGGCCACCTCGACAAACACGGTCATGGCGGTCAGTCGATCCATCTGCTCGATTCCTGCAACAAACAAGCGCGTTATACGCTGTTTTTCGAGCGACTGCAGCGGCCTAGAGTGGCCCCATTCCCACCCCACACCGCCCCACGGAGTCCTGCCATGAAGATCGCCCTCGTTGGTTCCACCGGCAACATCGGCCGCCAGATCGCCCGCCACGCGCTGGCCAACGGCCACGAACTCACCGTCATCGTGCGCACCGCGCAGGACCTTCCGGCCGAACTGGCCGGTGCCCATCCGGTGATCGCCTCGCTGGATGACCAGGATGCGCTGGTCGCTGCCATCGCCGGCCACGACGTACTGGCCAGTGCCTACGGCCCGCGCCCGGGCGATGACATCGGCCGCGTCGGCGAGGTAGCCGCGCAGTTGGCCGCCGCCGCGCGCAAGGCCGGTGTACCGCGCCTGGTGGTGGTGGGTGGCGCTGGCAGCCTGGAAGTCGCGCCGGGCGTGCAGCTGGTCGATACCCCCACCTTCCCGGAGGCCTACAAGCCGTACGCGCTGGCCCATCGTGAAGCCTTCAATCGCCTGCAGGCGGTGGACGACCTGGACTGGACGTTCTTCTCGCCGGCCGCCGAAATCGGCCCGGGCGAAGAGCGCGGCCAGTACCGCGTGCAGCCCAAGGCCTTCCTGGCCGACGCCAGCGGCCACAGCCGCATCAGCTACGCCGACTACGGCGCGGCGTTCGTCGCCGAGCTGGAAGCGCACCAGTACCCGAAACAGATCATCACGGCAGCCTATTGATCATGGCGTGCGCCGGGGCTGGCCCGGCGCTACCTACCTGTAGAGCCGTAGGCAACGGCAGGAGCCGTTGCCAACGTCGCTTGCGACGGCCCGTACGGGGCCGGGCAAGGACGCCCGGCATAGCCCACGCTCGGCTCCCCATCCGACACAAGGAATTCCCCATGCGCACCGCTGCCCTGCTGCTTCCCCTCGCGCTGGCCGCCAGTTTCACCAGTGCTCCGCTGATGGCCGCGTCGGCCACCCCGGCGCCGGCCACGGCAACGAAATCCCAGCTGCACCTGCAGACCTTCCATCCCGGCCCGCAGGCCATGTTCTCGGTGTCCTCGGTACTGATCGAAGGCCGCCACGACGCGATCCTGGTCGATGCGCAGTTCGGCGCCAGCGACGCGCGCAAGCTGGTCGAGCTGATCCGCGCCAGCGGCAAGCAGCTGACCACGATCTACATCAGCCACGGCGATCCGGACTACTACTTCGGCCTGGCCACCCTGCAGGATGCGTTCCCGAAGGCGCGCATCGTCGCCACCGCGCAGACCGTCGCCCACATCCAGCAGACCCAGGCCGGCAAGCTGGCCTACTGGGGCCCGAAGATGGGTGCGGACGTGCCGGCGCGCATCGTGGTGCCGCGGGTGCTGGACGGTGATGCCCTGATGCTGGAAGGCCAGCGCCTGCCGCTGATCGGGCTGGATGGCCCGACCCCGGACCGCACGGTGTTGTGGGTGCCGTCGCTGCGCGCGATCGTCGGCGGTATTCCGGTGGTGGCCGGCGAGCACGTGTGGATGGCCGATACGCAGACGCCGAAGTCACATGCCGACTGGCTGCAGACCCTGCAGCGGTTGCAGGCGCTGAAGCCGAAGGTGGTGGTGCCGGGGCACTACGCACCGGGTGCGGCGCTGGATGCGAGTGCGCTGGCGTTCACGGCGGACTACATCCGCGCGTTCGATGGCGAAGCGGCGAAGGCCAAGGACAGTGCGGCGCTGGTGAAGGCGATGCAGGCGCGTTACCCGAAGCTGGATGGCGTGGCATCGCTGGAGCTGAGTGCGAAGGTGGCCAAGGGCGAGATGCAGTGGCCGTGAGGTAGGGGGTTTTCTTTTGCAGGGCTGCGCCCTGCACCTGCTCAATGCAACGGCAACAGCCGAAGCAGCAGCAACGGCTGGCTATCCCTGGGATGGCGGGGTGGGTCCGGTTGCGGGGGACGCCGTGAATCCGTCCATGGAGGCTCGGTCGCGCCATCCATGGCGCTCACGCCCCCGCAACCGGACCCACCCCGCCTTCGACAGTTCTGTGCGATCTGCCTGGGTGGCATGGCCTGCTTTTGGTGGGTGTCGACCCTGGTCGACACATGGGTCAGCTTCGCGGGAAGTCGTTCGTTTCGTGCTCGAACAACTCCCCCTGCACCACCGGCTCTTTCTCACGGAACCCACCCAGCCCGACACCCACCAGGCGATAGCGCGTCTCCGCCGGCAGGTCGACGCGGGCGCGCAGGGCCAGCGCGATGTCGCGCAGTTCCTCCATCGATTCCGGTGGGCGTTCCGGGGTGAAGCTGCGGGTGAGGATGCGGAACTGCGCGGTCTTCAGCTTCAGCACCACGGTGTGGCCGACGCGCTCGGTCTTGCGCGTTGCATTCCAGGTCTTCTCCGCCAGCTGCACGATCGCTTCGCCCAGGTCTTCCAGCAGCAGGTCCTCGGCGAAGGTGTCCTCCGAGGAGATCGACTGCACTTGCTGGTCCGGTTCCACCGGCCGCTCGTCGATGCCACGTGCACGGTTGTACAGGCTGCGGCCGAAACTGCCGAACGCCTCTTCCAGATCGATCAAGGCCCACTGCCGCAGGTCGCCGCAGGTGACGATACCGCGTGCGGCCAGCTTGCCTTCCATCACCTTGCCGACGCCGGGCACCCGGTTCACCGGCAACGGCAGCAGGAACGCGTCCACCCGCTGCGGCGGAATCACGAACTGGCCATCCGGCTTGCGCCAGTCCGAGGCGATCTTGGCCAGGAACTTGTTTGGCGCGATGCCAGCTGAAGCAGTCAGGTTCGTTTCCTCGCGGATCTGCGCGCGGATGGTGCGGGCGATGTCGGTGGCCAGTTCGATGCCGCTCTTCGGCTCGGTCACATCGAGGTAGGCCTCGTCCAGCGACAACGGTTCGACCAGGTCGGTATGGCGCAGGAAGATCGCGCGCACCTGCTGTGACACCGCCTTGTAACGTGCGAAGTCCGGCGGCACGAAGATCGCATCCGGGCACAGGCGCTCGGCACGCACGGCGGGCATCGCCGAACGCACGCCGAACACGCGTGCCTCGTACGAGGCCGCGCACACCACCGAACGCGCGCCGCGCCATGCCACGACCACCGGCTTGCTGCGCAGTGACGGATCGTCGCGCTGCTCCACCGACGCGTAGAACGCGTCCATGTCAACGTGGATGATCTTGCGCAGTCGGGTCATGTCAGGCGGAAAGGGCGGGGGCGTGCCGGACGGGCCACACGCCGAAGTATGGTCGTTGCACATCAACAGGATGCGCGTATTCCATTGAAAACACTACGGTTGCGTACGGTTGAAATGTTTGATCGGCGCAGTTTCCACGGGCATCCTCGAGCGCTTGTTTCCCTGTTTCCCCGCTTCCAGGATTGTGCTTCATGACCCGTCTCCACGCGTTCAACCGCGAACAGCTGCTGGCCAGCGCACGCGGTGAACTGTTCGGCGCCGCCGCCGGCCGTCTGCCCAACGATCCGATGCTGATGTTCGACCGCATCACCGACATCCGCGAGGACGGCGGACCGCATGGCAAAGGCATGGTACGCGCCGAACTGGATATCCGCCCGGACCTGTGGTTCTTCGGCTGCCACTTCATCGGCGACCCCGTGATGCCCGGCTGCCTGGGCCTGGATGCCATGTGGCAGCTGACCGGCTTCTTCCTGACCTGGCTGGGCGCCCCCGGCAAGGGCCGCGCGCTGGGCTGTGGCGAAGTGAAGTTCACCGGCCAGGTGCTGCCGGACGCCAAGCTGGTGCGCTACGAGATCGACATCAGCCGCGTCATCAACCGCAAGCTGGTGATGGCCCAGTCCGATGCCCGCATGTACGTGGATGACCGCGAAATCTACAGCGCGCGCGACCTGCGCGTCGGCCTGTTCACTGAAACCGGGAGCTTCTGATGCGTCGCGTCGTCATCACCGGCATGGGCATCACGTCCTGCCTCGGCAATGATCTGGATACCGTTTCGGCTGCGCTGCGCGAAGGGCGCTCGGGCATCACCGCCCTGGCCGACCACGCCGAAGCGGGCCTGCGCAGCCAGGTCGGCGGCCGCGTCGACCTCGACCTGGACGCGCTGATCGACCGCAAGCAAAAGCGCTTCATGAGCGATGCGGCGGCCTTCGCCTATCTGGCCATGCGCGATGCCATCGCCGATGCCGGGCTCAGCGCCGAGCAGGTCAGCAGTCTGCGTACCGGCCTGATCGCAGGCTCCGGTGGCGGCTCCAGCGAATGGCAGATCGGCGCGGTCGACCTGCTGCGCGAACGTGGCGTGCGCAAGGTCGGCCCGTACATGGTGCCGCGCACGATGTGCTCGACCGTGTCGGCCTGCCTGGCCACGGCCTACCAGATCAAGGGCGTCAGCTACTCGCTGTCGGCCGCCTGCGCCACCTCGGCGCACTGCATCGGCGCTGCCGCGGACATGATCCGCCATGGCGCGCAGGACATCATGTTCGCCGGTGGCGGCGAAGATCTGCACTGGTCGATGAGCGTGATGTTCGACGCGATGGGCGCGCTGTCGACCAGCTTCAACGAGACCCCGGCCAGCGCCTCGCGTCCGTACGACAAGGACCGCGACGGCTTCGTCATCGCCGGCGGCGGCGGCATGCTGGTGCTGGAGGACTACGACCACGCCGTTGCACGCGGCGCGCACATCCACGCCGAACTGATCGGCTATGGCGTCACCTCCGACGGCGCCGACATGGTCGCCCCGTCCGGCGAAGGTGCGGTGCGCTGCATGAAGATGGCGCTGCAGGGCGTCGATCGTCCGCTGGACTACCTCAACACCCACGGCACCTCCACGCCGCTGGGCGACGTCACCGAGCTCAATGCGATCCGCGAAGTGTTCGGCGATGCGGTACCGCCGCTGTCGTCGACCAAGGCGCTGTCGGGCCATTCGCTGGGTGCGGCCAGCGTGCACGAGGCGATCTACTGCCTGCTGATGATGCGCGACGGCTTCGTCGCCGGTTCGGCCAACATCGGCGAGCTGGACCCGAAGGTGGAGAGCTTCCCGATCCTGCGCGAAAGCCGCGAGCAGCAGCTGGATACGGTGATGTCCAACAGCTTCGGCTTCGGTGGCACCAACGCCGCGCTGGTGTTCGGGCGGGTGTGATGGGGAAGGCGTGCCGACCAACGGTCGGCACCTACCGGTTACCTCGGCAACAACGGCAGCAGCAGCGCGTGCGCGTCCACCAGCGATCCAACGATGCGGTGGCCCAGGGCACGCAACTCTTCATCCGGATGCACCAGGTCCGGCACCTGGATCACGGTCATGCCGGCGGCCAGCGCCGCGCGCGTACCGGCCGGTGAATCTTCCAGCGCCAGGCACCGCTCCGGCGCCTGCCCCAGCCGCTGCGCGGCCAGCAGGTAGATGTCCGGCGCCGGCTTCGGCCGTGCCACGTCGCCACTGGTGATCACCGCATCGAAGTACGGCAGCAGGCCAGCAGCGGCCAGCTTGCGGTTGGCCCGTGGCTGCCGCGTGGTGGTCGCCACCGCGCGCGGAACCGCATGTGCCTTCAGCAGTTCCAGCAGCTCCAGGATGCCCGGCCGCAACGGCAGGCCGGTCTGCGTGCGTGCTTCGTACAGCTCATGGCAACGTGCTGCCACGGCGTCGATCACGCTGTCCTCGATGCCCTGCGCACGCAGCAGCGCGTGCGTATCGCGGTCGCCGAGGCCGATCATGCGCAGGAACACCGCCTCGTCCAGGCCCAGCCCGAATTCGTCGGCAGCCTCGCTCCAACAAGCCAGCGAGACGCGCTCGCTGTCGATCATCAGGCCGTCCATGTCGAAGATGACGGCGTCGGGCAGGAAGGGCAGCGCAGCGATGGTGGTCATGGAGCGAACAGCGTATCCAGGTCGCTTGAGGTGAGCTGCCGCCATTGCCCCTCGTCCAGTCCCTGCAGGTCCAGCCCGCCAACGCGGCTGCGGTGCAGGGCCTGCACATGGTTGCCAGTGGCGGCGAACATGCGGCGCACCTGATGGTAGCGACCTTCGTGCAGCACCAGGCGCGCGCGCCGCGCATCCAGCACTTCCAGTTCAGCCGGCAGCAGGGGCGTCTTCTCGGATTCAAGCATCAGCGTGCCGCTGGCGAACAGCGCCACTTCGTCGCCGCGCAGGTCGTCGCTCAGCTCAACGTCGTAGACCTTGGGCAACTTCGACTTCGGCGAGATGATCCGGTGCAGCAGGCCGCCATCGTCGGTCAGCAGCAGCAGGCCACTGGTCTCGCGGTCGAGGCGTCCAACCGTGGACAGCACCGGATCGCGGTCGCGGAAGCGCGGCGGCAACAGGTCGTAGATCAGGCGGCCGGTGTCCTTGGTCGAGCAGGTGTAGCCGGCCGGCTTGTGCAGCGCGATCGACAACCCGGCCGGTGGGTCCAGCGGCTCGCCGTCAACGCGGATGGCGTCGTGCGCCACCTGGTCATCCGCGTACAGCACTTCGCCGTCGGCGTCGGTGACACGGCCTTCGCGGAACATCCACTGCACCTGCTTGCGGCTGCCATAGCCGAGGTTGGCGATGTGCTTGACCAGTTTCATCGGCCCTTGCCCTTCACTGCTTCCACCAGTTTGAAGCCATCACGCTCGGCGATCACGCGCACCGCGCCAAAGCTCTCGTTGAGCGTGTACTCGTACGGCAGGTGGCGGTTGGCCACCACGTACAGGCGCCCGCCCGGACGCAGTGCCTGCGCGGCCACGGCGATGAAGCGCTGGCCGATGTCAGGGCGGTCGGCGCGCGACGGCGTGTGGAACGGCGGATTGCTGATGATCACGTCGTAGCCCGGCTCGATGCCGGCGGTGACGTCCTGCCACAGGAAGCGCAGCGGCAGCGGGCGCGGCGGCGGCGCCAGGTTCAGCTCGGCCAGCGCGAGCGCGCGCTGCTCGGCCTCGTACAGGTCGAGCGCGGTGATCTTCGGGCAGCGCTCCAGCAGCTCGCGCGACAGGTAGCCGTAGCCGGCACCGAGATCGGCGGCGCGCCCGGCCAGATCGGGCGGCAGGTGTTCGGCCAGCAGTGCCGACGCCGGATCGATGCGGTCCCAGGCGAACACGCCCGGACGGCTGAGGAAGCGGCCACCGACGATCGGGCGCACCGCATCCAGTGCCGACCAGCGCTTGGCCAGCTCGGCATCGTGCTGGCCCTGCAGCGGTGCGGTCCAGTACACGCGGCAGTGGTTCTTGGTCAGGCTCCCGCCAAGGCCGGCCAGCTGCTTGAGATCGCCCTCGCCCGAGCGCGCACCTTCGTTGTTGGACTGGCAGGCGACGATGCGGCCGCCATCGGCGACCAGCGCCAGCGCGCGGGCGAAAAGCGCACGCGCCTCTTCACGCTGGCGCGGCGGCAGCACCAGCACCAGCGGGTAGCGGCCCTTGCCGGCGGCATCGTCCAGCTGGCCACGGACGGTCCAGCCGGCGGCCTGCTGCAACGGCTGCGCGAACGGGGCAAAACTCTGCTCGCAATGCACTTCGCGAGTGCCAGCGGCCTCGCGCAACGGCCAACCATCGCGGGCACGCAGGAAGGCCACCGGACCCTCCGGCCAGCGCAGGGCGCCTTGGGAGAACGGCAGGAACAGGGTCTGCAGGGGGGCGTCGTCGCTGGAGGCCATCGGCGCGGGTACTTCAAGCGTGAGGGCCGTCCATTGTACCGGCTTGGCCGCGCCGGCCCCGGCTGGCCGCTTTGCGAAACCCGAACGGGGCCTTGATCCGCCAGCAACATTGGAACGTTCAGGGTAGAGGCTCCCCCCCGGAAACCCAGGAGAACCTGCATGCGAGCCTTGTTCGTCGGTGGCGTGGTCGACAACAGTGAAATGGACCTGGAAGGCAGCCATCCGCCCGTGCACTACCCCGAGGACACCGGCGGCGGCCACTCGCGCTACCGGCTGCACCAGGTCGGCCATGGCGCCGATGGCAGCGTGGCCTATGCGGTGTACGGCGCACCGGACCTGGCCGATGACGAGGTGGCGCGGGTCGCCGAAGAACGCGCCTATGCGCGCCGGTTCGAGGCGACGCCGACGTTGTTCGAGCATTGAGGCACCGGTAGCGCGCCCGAGCCCACGCTCGGGCGAGGGCGCAGCCGAGCGTGGGCTCGGCTCTGCAACCGATCAGGGCGCCCTGGGTGGCAGGCGGTTGATGCTGGCGATCTCGTCCAGCCACACGTGGTGCTGCTGCACCGGCGTGTCGTAGTCGTCCAGCCGCAGCTGGCCGTTGCTGCCTTCATCGCCGGCGCCGTTGCGGTACTGCTGCACGGTGGGCTTCACCGCCACCGTGCCGAGCAGGCGCCGGCCATCATGCAGGGTCAGTTCCACCTGCGTTTCGCCTTCCAGCTGCGGCAGCAGGGCTTCCAGGCGCGCGATCTGCGCCGGGTCGGTATGGATACGGGGAGCGGTACGGGACATCGGCGACCTCCTGCGTGCAGGGTCGCCGATCGGCCGTGAATGCTCAGTGCAGTGCGCTGTCCGCGCGCGGCACCTGCACCTTGCGCACGGCAGCTACCAGCTGCGCAACCGAGTACGGCTTGGCGACGTGCTCCTGGAAGCCCGAGGCCAGCGCCCGGCGACGATCATCGGCACGCGCCAGTGCGGTCACCGCCACCGCGGGCAGTGTTGCCGCATCCACGCCCATGTCTTCGCGCAGCGTGCGCACCAGCCCGTAACCGTCCATGCCCGGCATGCCGATATCGGTCAGCATCACGTGGTACTGCAGGTGCCCGGTATCGGCCAGCAGCGCCAGTGCCTCGCCGGCCGAACTGGCCGCCGATACGCTGGCGCCCTGCTCTTCCAGCATGCGCCGCAGGTACTCCAGCACTTCCGGCTGGTCTTCCACCGCCAGCACGTGCACGCCCCGCAGCGGATACGGCTCGACGATCACCGGCTCCAGGATCGGCCCGCTGATCACTTCGCGCAGCGGCCGGCGCTCGGCATCCGGCAGGTGCTGCGGCAGGCGCACGGTGAAGGTGGCACCGTGGCCATGCCCTTCGCTGGCGGCCGTGACCGTGCCGCCATGCAGTTCAACCAGCTGCTGCACGATGGCCAACCCCAGGCCGAGGCCGCCATGGCGCCGCGTGGTGGTGCCATCGGCCTGGCGGAAACGGCTGAACAGGTGGTTGAGGAACTCCGGTGCGATGCCGTCGCCGGTATCGCGCACGGTGATCATCCAGTGGCTGTCGTCGGCCTGCAGCTGTACGTCGATGCGGCCTTCGGCCGGGGTGAACTTGATTGCATTCGACAGCAGGTTCCAGAACACCTGCTGCAGGCGGGTGGCATCGCCGAGCACGAGGCTGGGCTGCTCGGGCAGCTGCAGGTGCACGTCCAGCGCCTTGCCCTCGGCCACCGGTTCCTGCGCGCCGATGGCCTCGCCAAGCAGCGTGCGCAGGTCCAGCACTTCCACTTCCAGCTGCACCTTGCCCAGCAGCATGCTGCTGAGATCAAGCATGTCCGAGATCAGCCGCTTCTGTGCGCCGGCGCTGTTGGCGATCACGTTCAGGCCCTTGAACAGCGGGCTGGTGTTGTCCACGCGCTGCAGCAGAAGTTCGCTCCAACCAAGGATGGTGGTCAGCGGCGTGCGCAGCTCGTGCGACAGGGTGGCGAGGAACTCGTCCTTCAACCGCGCCATGTTCTCGGCGGCACTGCGCGCGGCGCGCTCGGACTGCAGCAGTTCCTCGCGTGCCAGTTCGATCTCGCGGCGTTCGGTCACGTCCGGGCTGCTGCCGGCCAGGCCTATGAAGCGGCCCATGCGCGAGAAGCGCGGGCGCGCGTTCATTTCCAGCCAGCGCCATTGGCCATCGGCACGGCGCGCACGCACCAGCGCATGCATCGATCGCTGTGCCTTCAGCGCTTCCTGCAGTTCGTACTCGAACACCGACGCATCATCCGGATGCACCAGCCCGCGCCAGACGTCTTCCGGCACGCGCGTTTCATCGCCACCGAAGAACTCGCTGAAGGCGCTGTTGACGAAACGGGCGTGGCCGCGCTCGTCGAGCACCCATACCGGCATCGGCAGGCCATCGGCCAGCGCGCTGAAGCGGGCTTCGCTTTCGCCCAGCTCCACCTCCATCTGCTTGCGTGCGGTGATGTCGAAGAACAGGATGCCGACCTTGTCCTCTCCCGGTCGTCCCACGCGCACCGCGTCGACCGCGAAGGAGCGGCCCAGCGCCCGTGCCTCCATCTCGAACTGTGCCGGCCGGCCGCTGCGCGCGACCTCGCCGTAGATGCGGAACCAGTCCTGCTCGTGGTTCGGCTCCAGCGCTGTCATGCGCTGGCCAAGGGCATCCTTCAGGCCCGTATGGCGCTCGAACGCGTCGTTGACCTCGATGAAGCGGTAGTCGATCGCGCGGTCACCCTCGAACAGCACCTGGATCACGCAGAAACCGGCGTTGATGCGCTCAAGCACGCCATGATGCAGGTCGGGTTCGGGCGCCGGCACCATCATCGGTGGGCGCTCCACTAGGGGCGGCAGTGTGGACAAGGGCGTCTGGACGGGCCGTATTGGAGGCACAGCATCTTCCAAAGGACGTATTCACAGCGTCAAGCGCCGTCAGTCATGGTTGACGACGATGAATTGGCGGCAACCGCTCTTGTGCGTGACGCATTCGGCCATTGCCGTTGCCCGGGAGCAGGCTCACACTCGATGTGTGATCAACATCGTCCCCCTCAGGGGATGCAGGAGACCGTCATGAACCGCTCACTTGCTTCCGCCCTGCTGCTGGCCGGCGCCCTCGTGGCAGGCGGCGCCCAGGCTGCGCCCCGCGCGGTGACCGATCCAGCAGCCCCCCGCGCACTGCAGGCCGATGGCCCGGTGAGCGTGAAGTGGGACGATCCGGCCAGGTTCACCGAGATCCGCCAGAGCAGCAACCGCTTCGAGGCCGAACGCGGCGACTGGGTACAGCAGCTGGCGCGCTATGTGCAGACCACCGCCGCCAAGCCGCTGCAACCGGGCCAGACCCTGGATGTGACGCTGGTCGACATCAAGCGCGCCGGTGACTACGAGCCGTGGCACGGCCCGCGCGGGCGCGATATCCGGATCATGCGCGACATCTACCCGCCGCGGATCACCCTGCAGTACACGTTGAAGGACGCCAGCGGCCGCATCGTCAGCGAAGGTGACGCGCGCTTGAGCGATACCGGCTACCTGCACAACCTGGGCCTGAAGAGCGACAGCGACCCGCTGCGCTACGAGAAGCGCCTGATCGATGACTGGGTGAAGCGCCAGCTGGCCAGCCAGGCCACCGCCGCGCGGTAAGGCCGGGCAACGCGCCCCGCCGGCAGGTGTCGACCTTGGTCGACACACGTCAGACGACCGGCGCCGGCCAAGGTCGGCCGCTACCGAAGCCGAGCCTGGGCTCGGCGCTACACGTATACCTTGGCCACGCGCTTGACCGCGCACGGCAGCTGGTAGGCACTCACGCCACAGCGCGGGGCCAGTTCGGACAGCGTCGGCGCAGTGCCCCATAGCTCCACCACGCTGCCGACGCCGGCCTGCGGATGCGTGGTCAGGTCCACGGTCAGCATGTCCATCGACACGCGACCGATCAGCACACCGGGCTGGCCGTCGATCAGCACCGGGGTGCCGTTCGGCGCAAACTGCGGATAGCCATCGGCATAACCCAGCGCCACCACGCCAACACGCGTGCGTGCCTTCGACACGAAACGGGCGCCATACCCCACCGGCTCGCCGGCGTCGATCCAGCGCTCGGCAATCACCTTGGACTGCATCGTCATCACCGGGCGCAGCCGCGCGGTGACCTCCGTAGCATCCGGCAGCGGGTTCGCCCCGTACAGCATCAGGCCCGGGCGCACCCAATCGCTGCGCACGTCCGGCCAGCCCAGCAGCGCGGGTGAATTGCACACGCTGGTCTCGCCCTGCAGGCCGTCGGTGGCACGGGCGAAGGTCGCGGCCTGTTCGTGGGTGCGTTCGCTGTCCAGCTCGTCGGCACGTGCCAGGTGGGTCATCAGCACGATGCGCTCGACCTGCGGCAACGCCGACAGGCGCGCATGCGCGGCACGGAAGCTGTCCACGTCCAGGCCGAGCCGATGCATGCCGCTGTCCAGCTTCAGCCACACCGTCAGCGGACGCGGGCTGTCGAAGGCGGCCACGGCGTCCAGCTGCCACGGCGAACCAACGGCGAACCAGAAATCATGCTCGGCCACCAGCGCCATGTCGCTGGGTTCGAAGATGCCTTCCAGCAGCAGGATCGGCGCACGGATGCCGGCCTGGCGCAGTTCCAGCGCTTCTTCAATGGTGGCCACGCCGAAGCCATCGGCGTCGTCTTCCAGCGCCTGGGCACAGCGCACCGCGCCATGGCCAT
Source organism: Stenotrophomonas sp. 57 (assembly GCF_030291075.1). Lineage (NCBI taxonomy): Bacteria > Pseudomonadati > Pseudomonadota > Gammaproteobacteria > Lysobacterales > Lysobacteraceae > Stenotrophomonas > Stenotrophomonas sp. 57. Next base: position 523,247 of record NZ_CP127407.1, on the reverse strand, counting down.
AGGCATCGGCCTTGATGATCGCCAGGGCCTTGCCACCGCCCAGTTCACGGGCGAGCCGGTAGTTGCTGCGCAGGGCGCCCAGATCGATCAGCGCGCGGGCAGGACGCATGTGCGGTTCTCGTGTTGCGGCGCGTGACCGTACTGGCCGTAGCGGAAAATATCCAGACCTTCCGTGCTGATCTGCGGCTGGCGCGCGCTCATCAGGTCGGCCAGGTAGCGACCCGAACCGCAGGCCATGGTCCAGCCCAGCGTGCCGTGACCGGTATTGAGGTACAGGTTGCGGAACGGCGTGGCACCGATCACCGGCGTGCCGTCCGGCGTGGCCGGGCGCAGGCCGGTCCAGAACTGCGCCTTGGCCACATCGCCGCCCTTCGGGTACAGGTCGCGCACGACCAGTTCCAGGGTCTCACGGCGGCGCTGCGACAGCGACAGGTCGAAACCGGCCACTTCGGCCATGCCGCCCACACGGATACGGTTGTCGAAGCGGGTGACGGCCACCTTGTAGCTCTCGTCCAGGATGGTCGAGGTCGGCGCCATCGCCGGGTCGGTGATCGGCAGGGTCAGCGAGTAGCCCTTCAGTGGGTACACCGGCAGGCGCATGCCCAGCGGCGCGACCATGGCCGGCGAATAGCTGCCCAGCGCCACCACCACCCGGTCAGCGGTTTCCACCCGGTTGCCGACGCGCACGCCGGTCACCCGGTCGCCATCGAACTCCAGGCCGGTGATGTCCTGGTCGTAGCGGAATTCCACGCCGGCGTCGGCGGCCAGCTGGGCCAGGCGGCGGGTGAACAGCTGGCAGTCACCGGTCTGGTCGCGCGGCAGGCGCAGTGCGCCCACCAGGCCATCCACATGGGCCAGCGCGGGCTCGGCCTGGATGATGCCGGCGCGGTCCAGTACTTCGTACGGCACGCCGTACTGGGCCAGGATCTCGATGTCCTGCGCCGAAGCGTCCAGCTGCTGCTGAGTGCGGAACAGCTGGGTGGTGCCCAGGTCGCGGCCTTCGAATTCGATGCCGATCTGCGCGCGCAGTTCGTTCAGGCAGTCGCGGCTGTATTCGGACATGCGCACCATGCGCGCCTTGTTGATCGCATAGCGCTCATGCGTGCAGTTGCGCAACATCTGCCACAGCCAGCGGTACTGGGCCAGGTCCATGCCCGGCTTGATCGCCAGCGGCGCGTGCTTCTCGAACAGCCAGCCGATCGCTTTCTTCGGCACGCCCGGGGCCGCCCACGGCGAGGTGTAGCCGAACGACAGCTGGCCGGCATTGGCGAAGCTGGTCTCCAGCGCCGGGCCGGGTTGGCGGTCGATGACCGTGACTTCAAACCCGGCCTGTCGCAGGTACCAGGCACTGGTGGTGCCGATCACGCCGCTGCCGAGAACTAGGACTCGCATGGGACTTCTCCAACCCGATCATTCCCTGCACTGGAGCGCGCCGGGACCATAATTGGGGAAGTATAGACAGCCGATACCAGTTGATTTGCCTGATTTGAAATCAACCGGCAGGATGTTCTCCTGCAATTCATTCCCCAAGGTTGACGGCGATGGCCACCCGTACCCGCGAACTGGACAAGATCGACCGCAAGATCCTGCGCATCCTGCAGGCCGAGGGCCGTATTTCCTTCACCGAGCTGGGTGAGCGGGTCGGCCTGTCGACCACCCCATGCACCGAGCGCGTGCGCCGGCTGGAACGCGAAGGGGTAATCACCGGCTATCACGCCCACCTGGACCCTGCGGCGGTGAAAGCCAGCCTACTGGTGTTCGTGGAGATCAGCCTGGCCTACAAGTCCGGCGACATCTTCGAAGAGTTCCGTCGCGCCGCGCTGAAGCTTCCCAACGTGCTGGAGTGCCACCTGGTGTCAGGCGACTTCGATTACCTGCTGAAGGCACGGATCAGCGAGATGGCCTCCTACCGCAAGCTGCTCGGCAGCACGCTGCTGACGCTGCCGCACGTACGTGAGTCGAAGAGCTACATCGTGATGGAAGAGGTGAAGGAGACGCTGAGCCTGCCCATTCCGGATTGAGCCGGCTTGCGGGGGGGGGGGGTCAGAGCCCGCTGTGCGGGATCCGACCCCGGTCAGGGTGCTGCACGGGGTCAGATCCCGTAGCGAGAGCTCTGACCCCAGATCCGTCAGCGCTGCTGCGGGTGCTTCTGCGAACGCTGTTCCTGCTGCTTGCCGCTCTTGTGCGGCTGCTGCTGATCCATCTGCTGCTGTTGCTGCTGCGGGTTGCGGCCCTGCGGTTCCTTGCCGGGATGACGGTTCTGCTGGTTTTTCATGATCGCGATCCAATGGACAAAGGAGAAGCGGCGGCGGAATGCCGGCGCACGGCCAAAGTGGTCCCGGATCGGTTAATCGCAGGCGAAAAAGCAGTGAGCGCCGGGATGCTGTTTTCCACAGTTCAGCTACACCGCCCGGCGCTACCGGACCTGCTGCCCGTCGCCCTGCGGCACGCTGTCGTAGTAACGGCCGGTGCGCGAATCGAACACACGGTTGGGGCCGGCCGGGCGCACCCCGGGAAGGATGCGCCCGTTGCGGTCGTAGACCTTGTCGGCCGGCTTCGGCACCGCCATCGGCGCAACCTGGGCCGGGCCGGTGGACTTGATCGGCTGCGCCGGCTGCGGCGAGGGCAGCACCTGCGGCTGCGGGCGGGCGGCCTGTGGCGGCGGTGGCACCGGTGCGGGCGCCACGGTGGTGCTGCTGCGGGTGGCGGTCGGGTCGGCAGTCGGCACCTGGGCCAGCGCCAGCGCGGGCAGCAGGGCGCTCAACAGCAAGGGAAGGGTTGGTTTCATGGCACGCTCCAGCGTGGATCGGCTTCACCATGCGCCTGCCCCCGTGTGCCGGCCATGAACGGCCATCACCAACGGCCATCACACTTGCAAGGTGCCGCCGCCACCCCCACGTCTGCTCGCATCCCCAGGCCATCGACCCCACGGAGCGCCGCCATGACTGCCTTCGACCTGACGCCCCCCACTGCCACCCAGACCGAGGCGCTGGTCGCCGGCCTCAGCAGCGAAGAGCGCCGCGTGCTGCTGCAGCACGGCACCGAGGCACCATTCTGTGGCGTGTTCCTCGACAACAAGCGTGAGGGCGTCTACTGCTGCCGGCTGTGCGCGTTGCCGCTGTTCCGCTCCAGCACCAAATTCGATTCCGGCACCGGCTGGCCCAGCTTCTTTGCCCCGTTCGACCCGGCGCATGTGCGCGAGATCCGCGATACCAGCCACGGCATGGTCCGCACCGAGATCACCTGCGCGCGCTGCGGCAGCCATCTGGGCCACGTGTTCCCGGACGGCCCGCCGCCTACCTACGAGCGCCACTGCCTGAACTCGGTCTCACTTTCGTTCATCGGCAACGGCGAACCGTGGCCTGACCCGTTGCAGCGTGGCGGCGCCGAAAGCGGCGTGGCGGGCTGAAATGCCCCGCTGACCGATTTCACAGAATTCCCTCTTCAGAAAACCAGGTGATGGGCCGACAAGGAGATATCCCCGCTCCTTGCGTCGCGCCATGCTCATCATCGTTGGATTCCTGGTCGTCATCATCAGCGTGCTGGGCGGCTACCTCGGCGCACATGGCCGGTTGGGAGCGCTGTGGCAGCCCTACGAACTGGTCATCATCGGCGGTGCCGCGCTGGGTGCGTTCCTGGTCGGCACCCCGGCCAAGACGGTCAAGCAGACCCTGCAGGCGATGGTGGGCGTGTTCAAGGGCCCGCGCTACAAGCAGCAGGACTACATCGATGTGCTCAGCCTGCTTTACGAACTGCTCAACAAGGCGCGGCGCGAAGGCTTCATGGCGCTGGAAGACCATGTCGAGCGCCCGGCCGAGAGCGCGCTGTTCGGCAACTACCCCAAGGTGCAGGCCGATCACCACCTGATCGACTTCATCACCGACTGCCTGCGCCTGATGATCGGCAGCAACATCGAGCCGCACGAGCTGGAGCCGCTGCTGGAACTGGAGCTGGAAAAGCACCACGCCGAAGCCATGGCGCCGTCGCAGGTGCTGACCAAGGTCGCCGACGGATTGCCCGGTTTCGGCATCGTGGCGGCGGTGCTGGGCATCGTCATCACCATGGGCTCGATCGGCGGCGACATCGTCGAGGTCGGTGGCCACGTCGCCGGTGCGCTGGTCGGCACCTTCCTCGGCATCCTGCTGGGCTACGGCTTCGTCGGCCCGATGGCGGCGGCGATGGAAGCCCGCGCCGAACAGGACAGCCGCATCTACGAGTCGGTGAAGACCGCCCTGCTGGCCTGCCTGCGCGGCTACAACCCGAAGATCGCGCTGGAGTTCGCCCGCAAGACGCTGCCGTCGAACGTGCGCCCGGCCTTCTCCGATTTCGAGCAGCACCTGAAGACGGTCAAGTAAGCCATGGCCGAGACCAAGCCCACCGTCATCGTCCGCCGGGTCAAGAAGGCCGGCCACGCCGCCCACCACGGCGGCTCGTGGAAGGTCGCCTATGCCGACTTCGTGACCGCGATGATGGCGTTCTTCCTGGTGCTGTGGCTGATGGCCACCACCAACAAGAACGACCGCGCCGCCATTTCCGAGTACTTCCGCAATCCCAGCCCGTTGAGCGGGCAGAGCGCCACGCCGGCACCCGGGATGGCCGGCCCCGGCGGTGCCAGTACCTCGATGATCAAGCTGGGCGGTGCCACCGACATCTCGCGCGGCAACAGCAACGACCCCTTCCAGAACCAGAAGGAAGCGGTGCCGCAGCCGGTGGACCAGCAGCAGCGCGACAAGCAGCAGCTGGAGCAGCTGATGAAGGAGCTGCAGGAAGCGATCAGCAAGAGCCAGGCGCTGGAGCCGTTCAAGGACCAGCTGCTGCTGGACCTGACCCCGGAAGGCCTGCGCATCCAGATCGTGGACAAGCAGAACCGGCCGATGTTCGACCTCGGCAGCGCCACGCTGAAGCCGTACACCCAGCAGATCCTGCACGAACTGGCCAATTACCTGAACCATGTGCCGAACCGGATCAGCCTGACCGGCCACACCGATATCACCGCGTATTCGGCCGCACACGGCTACGGCAACTGGGAGCTGAGCGCTGACCGTGCCAACGCCGCGCGGCGCGCGCTGATCGACGGCGGCCTGGACGACGGCAAGATCACCCGCGTGGTGGGCCTGTCCTCGTCGGTGCTGTTCGACAAGGCCGACCCGCAGAACCCGATCAACCGCCGCATCAGCATCGTGGTGATGACCCAGGCCGCCGAAGCGGCCGCCCTGGCCGGCGCCGGCCCGCAGGTGGGGCTGTCGGCGCCCACCGCCGATCCGGACGTACAGGCCGCGCAGGGTGAGGCAAAGTAGACCGTGCGTGCGGACCAGGGTCCGCACCCACCAGGGGCATCACCCGGCGCACCCGCTACAATGGCCGTCTTTCCGTTTCCAGGTGACCCGACCTCATGTCCCAGAACTCCAAGGCCAAGCGCGACAAGCGCAAGAAGCAGCAGGGCAAGCGCCCGTTCCTCCGTCTGAACGCCCAGCAGCAGGTGCAGAACCATGCCGTGCTGACCAGCGAAGACGGCCAGGTGGTCGCGGCCATCGGCCTGCAGGGCCGTGAGTGGCTGCTGGCCATCGGCGGCCAGACCATGGGCAACGCCGAGAACCCCGTGCCGATGCTGGCCATGCTCAAGCACCTGGCCAACGTGCAGGAGAAGGAAGGCCGCAAGGTCAACCTGGAATACTCCGAGCTTCTGCAGAAGCTGCTGGACACCCTGGCCGAAGAGTCCGGCCAGACCGCTGACGAGTACCTGGACAAGCTGGTCGCCGAGTTCGAAGGCGTCGAAGCCGCCGACGGCGAGGACGACGCAGCCGCCGAGGGCGACGTGGCCGAAGCCGCTGCTGCCGACGCCGAGGCCGCCCCGGCCGCCGACAGCGACAGCAAGCCGCAGGCCTGAACCGGCCGCGGCGGTGACGGTCTACGTCGATGACGCGGTGCATGCCTGGCGCGGACAGCGCTGGGCGCACCTGATGGCCGACACCCTGCCCGAGCTGCACGCCATGGCGGCGCAGCTCGGCATTCCACTGCGGGCCTTCCAGAACAAGGCCAGCGGTGCGCACTACGATGTCACTGCCGAGCTGCGCGCACAGGCGATCGCGCTCGGTGCACGGGCTATTTCCCGGCACGCCGACCGCGACCTGGTCAAAGCGGTGATCGCCAACGCCCGGGCGCAGTACCGGCCGTAGGCGGCGCCAAGTGACGGCTGGGTCGAGTCGACTGGGTAGAGTCGACTGTTAGTCGACTATCGCGCGCAGCGCGGGGTTTTCGCGGCCGGATGGAAGAGCAGTCGACTAACAGTCGACTCTACCCCGTCGGGTGGTCCCGTCGGGTCGTCCCGTCGGGCCGCCCCCAGCAGATCGTCCCCGGCGGATCACCCCATCCCTCAGAACGGGTCGCTGCCCAGCCGGATTTCCACGTTCAACAGCGAGCACAGCGCCAGCATCGCGTCGTCGTCGCGGGTCAATGCCATCACGCCGCTGAAGCCGTCGCTGCCGGCATCCACGCTCCACAGCGTGTAGTTGTGCTCGCGCAGGCGGTCGAAGGCGGTGGACATCAGCTGCACGCCGTCCAGGTCTTCGGCGAAGTCCTCGTCGTCCAGGTCACCACCCCAGTCCAGCTGCAGGTTGAAGCGCGCCGACAGCTCGTTCACCGCCGACTGCAGCGATTCCAGGTCATCACGCTCCACCTCGAAACCGGACTGCCAGGCAATGGCCGTGAACAGGGCCGGCAGCCAGTCGCTGTCCGCTTCCAGCGGCTGCCCGTCCTCGGACAGGTGCTCGCGCCAGCGGTTGAACTGCTGCAGGGCCAGCTCTTCGTCGCCCGGGTTGATCAGCACCAGCAGGTTCCAGACCCGCGCCTCGAAGCCATCTTCGTCGAAGTCGTGGATGTCTTCCTCGAAGTCGAAATAGTCGCTGTTGTCAGGCATGGCGGAACTTCCTCTGGGGCAGGCCGGCATTCTACGGTTTATCCTGTGCCGCTGAAGCCGGCCTTGGTGGCCGTCACTGTGAATGAAGCGATGAGCGATACCCCTCCCGACCACCTGGCGATCAACCCGGCCAGCCCCTTCCATGATGCGCAGGCGCTGGAGCGCGGCGTCGGCGTGCGTTTCAACGACGTCGAGCGCGACAACGTCGAGGAATACTCGGTCAGCGAAGGCTGGATCCGCGTGCAGGCCGGCAAGGCCCGCGACCGCCGCGGCAACCCGATGACCATCAAGGTCAAGGGCAAGGTCGAGGCGTATTTCCTGGAAACGAAGCCGGAATAAGCGCGGCTCCCGCATGATCCTGGGGGCAGACCCCTTTCCTGCGGAAAGGGATCTGACCCCGATCGACGCCGCCCGACCGCAGCATCACTCGCGCTTGCGCGATTCCAGCAGGTCCAGGTTGCGGATCAGGCGCCGCGAGATCTCATCGGAGATCACCCCGCGCCGGGTCAACCGGAACAGTTCCTCGCGTTCGGCATTGAGGCCGGCGCTGCGCAGCTGGCGGTAGCCCATTTCCATGCGCCGTACCTTCTCCGGGTCCACGTCGGGCCCATCACTGTCGCGCTCCAGGTGGCGCTGGTACAGCAGGCTCACCCGTGACGCAGCGTCGTTGTACAGCTGCACGTTCTCGGTGTTCTGGTTCATCACCAGCTGCTGGCGCATGCGCTCGACCCCGGCCAGCGCGGCCTTCGACGACAGCCGGCGTGCCAGGTCCTCTTCCTTGCGTTCACCCGAATCGGCCGGCAGCTGCAGGCCCTTCAGCAGCTGCGGCAGCGCGATGCTGGCCCCCAGCAGCGAGAACAGGATCACCGACGCGGCCAGGAAGATCACCAGATCACGCGCCGGGAACGCACTGCCATCGGGCAGGAACAGCGGCAGGGTCAACACACCGGCCAGGGTGATCGCACCGCGTACCCCGGCCACCGAGGTCGCCACCACGATGCGCCAGTTCGGCGCCTCGCCGCGCTCCAGGCCACGGCGCCGCGCGCGCAGCAGGTTCCAGCGCAGCGACAGCCACACCCACAGCAGGCGCAGCGTGATCAGCGCCAGGTTGATCACCACCACGTACACCAGCAGCCACCACGCACTCTGGTGGCCGCTCTCGTTCATGGTGGTGGTGGCGCGTTCGACGATGCCCGGCAGCTGCTCGCCCAGCAGCACGAACATGATGCCGTTGAAGCTGAACTGCAGCATGTTCCAGACCCCGGCGCGCTGCACGCGCATGCTGCCGGAGACGCGGCCGGTCAGCTCCACGTAGCTCATCGCGATGCCGGCGGCGACCGCGGCGAGAATGCCCGAGGCATGGATCTCTTCGGCCAGCAGGTAGGCCGCGAACGGAATGAGCAGGTTGACCAGCATCGCCGCGCCGGGCTCTTCACCGAAGCGGCGCCACAGCCAGCGCTGGAACGTGGACACACCCAAAGTGACCGCCACGCCCACCGCCAGACCGGCCACCGCCACCCACACGAAGGTCAGCGATGCCGTGGCCAGCGAGAAGGTGCCGGTCATCACCGCCGCCACTGCGAAGCGGAAGCAGACCAGGCCCGATGCATCGTTGAGCAGCGACTCGCCTTCCAGGATGTGCATCAGGCGCTTGGGGATCGGCGCCTTGGAGGCGATCGCACCGACTGCCACCGGATCGGTGGGCGACACGATCGCCGCCAGTGCGAAGCACACCGCCAGCGGCATCACCGGAATCAGCCAGTGGATCAGGAAGCCGGCGCCGATGACGGTGAACACCACCAGGCCGAACGCCAGCTCGAGGATCGCGCCCTTGTCGCGGAACAGGCCCTGCTTGGGAATGCGCCAGCCATCAAGGAACAGCAGCGGCGGCAGGAACAGCAGGAAGAACACTTCCGGCTCGAGCGCGTGGCCGCGGTTGAACACCCCGGCGATCACCGCGCCCAGTCCGATCTGCACCAGCGGCAGCGGCAACGAGAAGGGGAGGACGCGAACCAGGTAGCCGCTGGCGACAACGGCTACCAGCATCGCCAGGACGACTTCGATGGTATGCATGCTTCTTCCAGGAAGCGGCGCGGGGGGAGGCTCGGAAGCCAGCGCCGGAAACCCGGAAAAAATTACCACATGCGACTGCAGGCGCGACGACGGGGATGGCCCGGCGTCAGCCCCGGCTCATGCCGCCCCATCGAAGCGGTACAGGTCCATGGCCAGGAAACCGGCGTCGATGCCGGCATCGACGCGACGTGCATCGAAGCCGCCCTCGCCCGCCGCGCCCATCGCGAAGAACAGCGGCAGCAGGTGCTCGTCGGTCGGGTGCGCGCGCTCGGCGAACGGGGCCTGCCGGCGATAGTCGAACAGTGCCTGGCGGTCATCAGCGGCCAGGCGCTGCTCCACCCACTCGATGAAGGGCCGCACGTACGGCGCTTCCTTGCCGTCCTGGTAGTCGCCCCAGTCGTGCAGGTTGTGGGTAATGCTGCCCGAGCCGACCAGCAGCACGCCCTGCTCGCGCAGCGGCGCCAGCGCGCGACCCAGCGCGAACTGATGCTCGGGGCCGAGCAGCGGCTGGATGGACACCGGCACCACCGGGATATCGGCCTGCGGGCGCAGCAGCCGCAGCGGCACCCACGCGCCGTGGTCGAGGCCGCGCTGCGGATCGAGGGCCACCGGCAGGCCGGCGGCGGCGATGCGGCCAGCCACGTCTTCGGCCAGCGCCGGATCACCCGGCGCCGGGTACTGCAGTTCGAACAGCGCGCGCGGGAAACCGCCGAAATCGTGGATGGTCGGCGGCTGCGGATGCGCGCCGACCAGCGGCTGCCGGCCCAGCCAGTGCGCCGAGGCCATCACGATGGCGCGCGGAGTCGGCAGATCGCGGGCCAGCTCGGCCAGGCGCACGCCGACCTGGCCCGGATGCAGGGCGGTCATCGGCGAACCATGCGAGATGTACAACGAAGGCAGGCGGGACATGGAATTCTCCAGTTGAAGGATCAGGCGGCGATCAGCGCGAACGCAGGGTCCACTTGCCATCGCCGACCAGGAACAGCACCACCAGCGCCAGCGCCCAGAAGGCCGGGTATTCCCAGCCACCGCCGGCGTTGGCGAAGCTGAAGCCATTGGCGCCGTGCACGGTGACGATGGTGCCCAGCAGCAGCGGCACACCGGCCAGGCCGATCCAGCGCGCGTAGATACCCAGCAGCAGCGCGGCGGTGATCGCCAGTTCGACGCCGATGGTGAGGTAGCCGAGCACGCCGGGCAGCCCCAGCGACTCGAAGAACGCTGCCGTACCGGCCGGGGTGAACACCAGCAGCTTGGTCAGCGCGTGGACCAGGAACAGCACGCCCAGGGCCAGGCGCAGCAGGGTGGCGCCATACGGCGCCAGCGGCGAAACAGGAGCAGTCGTGGTGTGCATGGGGAAGCACCTCGGAAGGAATGGGTACAGGTTATTGCGCCTTCACGAGCCGATAAATACGATCGCTTGACCGTGTTTATTTCAAAAGTCGCAACAATGGACACCCTCGAGGCGATGCGTGTGTTCGTGGCGGTGGTCGAGCGCAACGGCTTCAGCGCCGCCGCCCAGGCCTTGGACATGTCCACGGCCGGCGTTACCCGCCAGGTCGCCGCGCTGGAAAAACGCCTGTCCACCCGCCTGCTCCACCGCACCACGCGCCGGGTCAGCCCGACCAGTGCGGGCGCAGCCTACTACGCCCAGTGCGTGCGCCTGCTGGCCGAGTTCGACGCGCTGGAGGCCAGCACCGGCGCCCAGGCGCTGGAGCCCTCCGGCACCCTGCGCATCAACGCACCGGTCAGCTGGGGCATCGCCCGGATGGGACCATTGCTGGCCAGCTACCGGCAGCGCTTCCCGCAGGTGGAGCTGGATCTGGCGCTGTCCGACCGGCTGGTGGACATGGTCGAGGAAGGCTACGACGTGGCCATCCGCATCACCCGTGAGCCGAGCCCGGCACTGATCGCGCGCCGCCTGGGTGAATCGCGGGTGAGCCTGTGCGCCGCACCTTCCTACCTGGCCGCGCATGGCACGCCACAGACACCGCAGGAGCTTCAGGCGCACGCCTGCCTGAGCTACAGCTACTGGGCCGCCGGTGACCACTGGCCGCTGCAGGGGCCCGGCGGCGAAGTGAAGGTGGCGGTGAGCAGCCTGCTGCACGCCAACAACGGCGACGTGCTGCGCGAAGCGGCGATTGCCGGCATGGGGGTGATCCTGCAGCCGGATTTCCTTCTGCAGGATGCACTGGCCGATGGCCGCCTGGTGCGCCTCCTGCCTGACTGGGAGGCGGCGCCGATCGGCATCTTCGCCGTCTACACCAGCCGCAGCCACCTGGCACCGAAGGTGCGCAGTTTCATCGATCACCTGATCGAAACCGGGGTGTAAGGGTGCGTCCGCAGGGTATGGTCCAGCGCTACCGGCGCATGGATGCGCCGACGTTTCCTGCGGATATGGCCCGGTAGAGTCGACTGTCAGTCGACTCCCGCGCGTCGCGCGCGTTTTTCTGCCAAACGCCAAGAGCAGTGAACCAACAAGAGCAGTCGACTCTACACGTCGCCGACTCCTTCTCCGGAGCCCGGCCTAGGCCGCCACCTCGTCCAGCGCATCGATGATCCGCTCCAGCGGTGCCGGCCGCCCCAGCAGGTAGCCCTGCACCTGGTCACAGCCGTGCGCGGCCAGCCAGTCCAGTTGCCCCGGTGTCTCCACGCCCTCGGCGATGATGGTCAGCCCCATGCTGTGGCCCAGTGACAACAGCGCGCGGCAGATCGAGGCATTGCGCGGATTGGTTTCCACGTCCGCCACGAAGCTGCGATCGATCTTGAGGATGTCCAGCGGCAGGTGCTGCAGGTAGGACATGCTGGAATAGCCAGTGCCGAAATCATCCAGCGACACGCTGATGCCCTGCTCGTGCAGGCGCTGCATGGTCTGCATCGCCTGCGCCGGTTTGCGCATCAGGCTGCTCTCGGTCAGCTCCACATGCAGCGCGCCACGGGCCAACCCGAACTCCTGCTGGGCGCGGGTGAACTCGGCCACCAGATCGCTGTTGAAGAACTGCACCGCCGACACGTTCACCGCAATCGGCAGCTCGCCCCAGCCAGCCTCGACCAGCCGCCGCTGCGCCTTCGCTGCCGCGTGGATCACCCACCGGCCCAGCGCAAGAATCAGCCCGGTCTCCTCGCACAGCTGGATGAACTCGTTGGGCGGAATGAAGCTGCCGTCGGCCTGCGGCCAGCGCAGCAGCGCCTCCAGCGCCGCCGGACTGCCATCGCTGGCATGCCGGATCGGTTGGAAGTACAGCTGGAACTCGTTGTCGATGGCCGCATGGATGCGCCCGGCCAGGCGCAGCCGGTCGGCCAGCCGCGTGGTCACCGCCGCGTCGAACCACACCACGACGTTGCCCTCGGCGCGCGCCGCATGCGCCGCCTGCGCGGCCATGCCGATCACCTGCTCGGCGCTGTGGCCGTCACCGGCGATGTGCACTGCCACGCCGATGCGTGGCTCGAACTGGTGCAGTGAATCCTTGCCGCGCATTGGCGCCGACACGATCTGCAGCAGGTCGTCCAGCACGCGCTGGGTATCGTGCTCGGCACCGATGGCGAACACGAAGTCCTCCGCCGGCTGGAAGGCCAGCGTGCCGCAGCGTGCGCCCAACCCGCCCAAGCGGGTCGCCATCGACTGAAGCACCGCATCACCGATCTCGCGGCCCAGCGTATCGGCTACCAGCTGCAGGCCACGCAGCTGCACGAAGGCGATGGTGTAGCCCTGTTCCTGCTCATCCAGCTGTTCGGTCAACGCACGTACGTTGAGCAGGCCGGTGGCGGGGTTGTGCCGCGCCTGGTAGGCCAGGTCGCGCTCGTAGGCCAGCCTTTCGCTGACATCCTCGGCCAGCACCAGGCAGGCCGGCTGGCCATCGAAATCGAGCTTGGACAGGTGCGCGCGCACTTCGAACACGCTGCCGTCCTTGCGCCGGTGCAGGCGCACCGCCGCGTCCTGCAGCTCACCCACGCGGGCCCTGGCGATCGCTCCCTTCACCTCGTCCCAGCCTTCGCGTGGGCGGATGTCGAGGATGCTCATCGCCAGGAATTCCTCGCGGCTGTAGCCGTACTGGCGCACCGCCGCGTCATTGACCTCGATGAAGCGCAACGTGTCCGGGTCGAACACCCAGAACGGCGCCGGGTTGCGGTCGAACAGCAGGCGGAAGCGGCGCTCCACTTCGCTCATCTGCTCGCGCGCCTGGTAGCGCTCGCTCAGGTCGGTCAACGCGCCGATCATGCGTCGTTCACTGTCGGCCACCTCCACCCGCTGTCCGCGCGCACCCACCCAGCGCACGTCACCACCGGGCAGCACCAGGCGGAACACCTGGTCGAGCACCGCACCACCGGCGAAGGCCTGGTCAAAGGCCTGCTGCAGGCGTGCGGCATCATCGCGATGCACGCGGGCGAAGAAGTCGGCTACCGGCAGCGCATCGGTCTGCACACCGAAGATCTCGCGTGCCAGGGGGGACCAGCGCAGCAGCGCGGCATCCTCGTCCACGTACCAGGTGCAGACACGCCCGACCTGATGGGCCAGGCGCAGCTCGGCATGGCCGGCCTTCAGTTCTTCGGCCATCGATTGCTGGCGGCGGGTCGTGCGGCGCACCGCATACAGCAGCACGAGCAGCACCGCGATGTAGGCCAGCACAATCACCACCGACGCCTGCAGGTAAGGCCACCACGGCGCAAGGACGTCCTCGTCGGCCAGGCCGATCTGTACCGCCAGCGGGCTGCGGTCGAGCGTACTGATGGTCGTGATGCGCGGCACGCCATCGACCACGCCGGGCAGGCTGCCCAGCTCGACCACGGCCTGCGTGCCGAGCAGATCGCGCCGTGGCAGATCGTAGCGACGGCCTACCGTGCCATGCGGATCGGGCACGCGCGCCAGCATGTACCCCTCGGCATCACTGATCGAGACGAGCCCATTGGGGCCGACATCCAGGCCGCCCGCGATGCGCTGCAGTTCGCCGCAGCGCAGCCGTGCCAACAGCCAGCGCTCACCCACCATCGGCAACGCCAGCGGCACCACCCAGCCGCCGTCGCTGGCACGCTGCGGCGGCCCGATGTACAGCGCGCTGCCCTGCCCCCTGCGCAGCGGGTCGGTCCACAGCGGCAGCTGCAGGTCGCCGCGGCCGGCAGTCAGCGCGCGCCCGTGGCTGTCCAGCACCACGATGCTGTGCAGCTCAGCGTGGCGGCGCAGCACGCCACCGATGGCGGCATCCAGCAGTGCCGGCGCCTGTGCCGGCACGCTGCGGAACAGTTCGGCGGCATCGGCGGCAACGCCCGACATCGCCCGCTCCAGGTTGCGCAGCTCCATCGCCAGCAGCCGCTCACTGCCCACCGCCAGCGCCCGGCTCTGCCGTTGCGCGGCTTCCAGCCGGCGCTGATGGTCGTTGACCAGCATGGTGGCCAACCCGGCCACCAGCAACACGCCCAGCAGCACGCCGCCCCAGGTGATGGCGCGCAGCGGCCGGGCCAACGCCCGTTTCAGCGCGGGCATCGGTCGGTCTTCCTTGTGCAGTCGGCTGGCTTCATGCGCGAACGAATCCTCCACGTCCCCGACCTCAACGGCCGGCGGACGCCATTCTTGACGCCTGACCCCGTCCTGCATGGCCACCTCCCCGTGTCCGCGCAGGGCTCCAGCGCCCAGCATGCACCACCCCGGTGACGGCGTGAAGATCGCTTCGGCGCGTTCAGCCAGATCCTGCACAGGACAGGTGGCACAACGGAACGACCAGGCCGGCCGGCGCGGATTAGACTTGGGGTTTTCCGCTGCAAGAGAAGTCCATGTCCAAGCTGCGCCGTCCCACCCTGGCACTGGCCATCGTTGCCAGCCTGTCCCTGGCTGCCTGCGACCGTCCGGCCGATCAGGCCGCTGGCACCGCCAAGCCCGCCGAGGCGGCCCCCGCTGCGGCAAAGCCGATGCTGGGCAGCTTCGGTTTCGATGCCAGCGGCATGGACCGCAGCATCGCCGCCGGCGATGACTTCTTCGGCTTCGCCAACGGCACCTGGGTGAAGAACACCGAGATTCCGGCCGACCGTTCGCGCTTCGGCAGCTTCAACGTCATTGCCGAAAAGACCCTGGCCGACACCCGCGCCATCCTCGAAGGCGCTGCCGGCAACGCGCAGGCCAGCGGTGACGACAAGCTGATCGGCGACTACTACGCCGCTTACATGGACGAAGCCGGCATCGAGCAGCACGGCATCGCGCCGGTGCAGCCGCAGCTGAAGGCCATCGATGCGATCGCCGACAAGGCGGGCCTGGCCCGTGCGCTCGGCGGCGACGTGCGCGCCGACGTCGATCTGCTCAACGCGACCAACTTCTACACCGACCGCCTGTTCGGCCTGTGGGTGTCGGTGGACATGCTGCAGCCGGACCGCACCGCGCCCTACCTGGTGCAGGGTGGCCTGGGCATGCCCGACCGCGACTTCTACCTGGGCGATGGCCGCATGGCCGAGCTGCGCAAGCAGTACCAGGCCTATATCGCACAGATGCTGCAGCTGGCCGGCGTGGCCGACCCGGCCGGCAAGGCCCAGCGCATCCTGGCGCTGGAGACCAAGATCGCGCAGGCGCACGCCACCCAGGAAGAGACCAACGACGTGACCAAGGGTGCCAACCCATGGACCCAGGCCGACTTCACTGCCAAGGCACCGGGCATGGACTGGAACGCCTTCCTCGATGCGGCTGCGCTGGGCAACCAGCAGGACTTCATCGTGTGGCAGCCCAAGGCTGTGGCCGGCCTGTCCAAGCTGGTCGCCACCGAACCGTTGGACGTGTGGAAGGACTACCTGGCCTTCCACGCGCTGGACCGTGCCGCCGCCTACCTGCCGAAGAAGTTCGCCGATGCCCGCTTCGCCTTCCATGGCACCGCGCTGAGCGGCACGCCGCAGCAGAGCGACCGCTGGAAGCGCGCCGTGGATGATGCCAACCATGCGGTGGGTGAAGCCATCGGCAAGCGCTACGTCGAGAAGCACTTCGACGCGAAGACCAAGGAGCGCGCGGACGAGATGGCGAAGAACATCATCGCCGCCTTCGCCAAGCGCATCGATGCACTGTCGTGGATGTCGCCGCAGACCAAGGCGCATGCCAAGGCCAAGGTCGCCGGCCTGACCGTGGGCATGGGCTACCCGGAGAAGTGGCGCGACTACACCGGCCTGGAGATCCGCCGCGATGACGCGCTGGGCAATGCACAGCGCGCCGAACTGTTCGAATACCAGCGCAGCATCGCCAAGCTGGGCAAGCCGGTCGACCACAGCGAGTGGGCGATGCTGCCGCAGACCATCAATGCGATGAACGTGCCACTGGAAAACCGCCTGGTGTTCCCGGCCGCGATCCTGCAGCCGCCGTTCTTCGACGGTGCCGCCGACGACGCGGTGAACTACGGTGCGATCGGCGCGGTGATCGGCCACGAGATCAGCCACGGCTTCGACAACGCCGGTGCACTGTTCGATGAAACCGGCAAGCTGCACAACTGGTGGACCGCCGAGGACCTGAAGCAGTTCAACGCCGCCGGTGATGCGCTGGCCGCGCAGTTCAGCAGCTACGAACCGTTCCCGGGCGTGCATGTGAACGGCAAGCTGACCCTGGGCGAGAACATCGCCGACGTGGCCGGCCTGGGTACCGCCTACGACGCCTACCAGCTGTCGCTGCAGGGCAAGCCGGGCCAGACCCTGGAAGGTTTCACCCCGGACCAGCGCTTCTTCCTCGGCTTCGCCCAGGCCTGGCGCAGCAAGAGCCGCGAGCAGGCGCTGCGCAACTCGCTGCTGACCGATGTGCATGCACCGGGCCAGTTCCGCGCGCTGACCGTGCGCAACATCGACGCCTGGTACCCGGCGTTCGAGGTGAAGGAAGGCCAGAAGCTGTACCTGGCCCCGGACAAGCGGGTCAAGGTGTGGTGATGTAACCGGAACGGGCGCCGCAAGGCGCCCGTTTCATTTCAGGTGGCGGCCAACCTTGGTCGGCACATGCACCGCTCTGGTGGGTGCCGACCTTGGTCGGCACAGGCTGGGAATCCACGCACGGCGCGGATGAAGCTCTATCGCGCAACCCGTACCAACCACGGTTGGCACCTACCTTGCAACGGCGGGCCACGCCCGCAGGATCTCCACCGGCACGCCCATGCGCGCGCAGGCGCGGCTGGCCAGGCCATCGGGCAATGCGCGACGGAACAGCGGCGCCATGCCCTGCATCAGCTTCGCCGACGCTGCCGCCTGCGCACGCTGGCGGCCAGTGCGTTCCAGCATGCCCTCGGCCCAGTCCGGCAGCAGCGCCGCACCGGCGCCAAGGAACACCTCGCGCGAGAGCCCCGGCACCGGTACCGGCAGGCGGACGCCGGACAGCACCTCCAGCACGTCGCGTGAGCGCTCGTCCACGCGCAGTTCCGGCTGCCGTGCACAGAAATACGCCGCCACCTCGGCTTCACTGCGCGGCACATCCACCGCGCCCAGCGCCTCGGCCACCCGGCGGTACTCGTCGTAGTAGCGATCGGCGATGTACGCCGGCACCTCGCGCCCGTAGCGGCGGAAGCCCTGCAGGAAACCAAACGCTTCGGTCACATGCACCCAGGTCAGCAGTTGCGGATCATCGGCGGCGTAGGGCTCGCCCTGCGCGGTCTGGCCGCGGATCTGCGCATGGATGCGACGCACCTTGGCCACCAGCGCTTCCACCTCGCCGCTGGGCGCATAGCTGGTGCCGGCGACGAAGGCGGTGGTGCGGCGCAGGCGACCCACCAGGTCCTGGCGGAAGTTGGAGTGGTCGTAGACCCCGGCCAGCGCACGCGGGTGCAGGGTCTGCAGCATCAGCGCGCACAGCCCGCCGGCCAGCATCGAGGGGAATTCGGCATGCAGCCGCCAGGTGACGCTGTCGGGGCCGAACCAGCCCGGATCACCCACCGGCTGGTCGTAATCGATGCCGCTCTGGCCACGCGGGAAGGCCTCCAGCACCCAGCGCCGGATCGGCGCGGTGACGGGGCGGGAAAGTCGCTGCAGCAGAGCGGGCATCACAGGTCCAGGAAAGGCGGAAGTACGGCCGCGCGTTGCGCGGTCGCCCCCGATTCTGGGCGATCACGACGCCGGCGGCGAGTCTCCGCGCTCAGCGCCCGTTTCATGTGCGGCCGCAGCACATTTCACCCTGCGACATCCTGTCGCAGGCTGCAACCGCGATGCTGCGCTGCAGCAACATTCACCCATTCAGACAAAAGCCTTACCCCGCTTGGCATTGCGCCCATTGCACGGCTCGCTGGAAGTGCTAGAACTGGACCCGCCACACCGTCCAATGCTGATCGACGCACGTTCCACAAGGAGCCAGCCATGATTGCTTTGTTCAAGGGTTTGGGACTACTGCTTCGCGACAACGAGCTCTACAGCAGCCCGTTCGACAAACAGGTCGCGCACTGGCGCAACCTCAGCGAGCAGCAGATCCGCGATGAAGTGGCCGTGCTGGCCCAGGCCAAGTGCCAGTGGCTGATCGCCTCGATCGTCGGCTGGCAGGCGGCCTCACTGTTGATCCTCGGCCTGATCACCAACTACCTGTGGCGCGACGACTACCACATCACCTTCACCCGCGTGGTCGTGGTGTTCGGTTCGTGGATCTCCATCCTGTTCGTGATCTGGTTCATGGCCAACATGTTCGACCGAACCGCCGGTTTCGAGCGCTGGATGAAGGCCTTCAACAGCCGCGCGCGCATCAGTTCCAAGGCCGACAGCGTCGAACACGTAGCCGAGGCGCTGGACCTGGCCGAGCACTACCCGGAAGTGCTGGACTACAAGCAGGCGGTCACCGCCAAGCGCGAACTGCGCCACGAGGACATCCGCATCATGACTGAGATCGGGCGCATGAAGCAGCACTCCGAGCTGGTCGGCCGCCTCAACCATGTCGGCGAGAACGAACACCACCACGACCTGACGCTGCAACCTGCCTACTGACCCTTCGGGAAAGCGGGGGGACCCAGACTGCCACCGTGATCACTCACGGTGGCAGTGTTCTATCGGGTCCTGGCTGACACACTGGCGGAAGCCGCTGGGCAGGTCACGCATCGCCTCGGTCGTCCCCACCGCCACGGCGAACCGGCGCAACGGTGGCGTCGCACACGCGGCGTCGGTACTGCACGCCGGGTCCAGCACCAGATAGTGGCATTGGCCACTACTGCTGGCGATGCACTGGAACCGTGCCTCGCCGTCGACCACGCTGCCCTTGCTGTACAGCGTGTCCATGCCGTTGGCACGGGTGCGGGTGATCGAGGTAGTGCTGGATTTGTCGCAGCCGGCCAGCGGCAACGCCGCGATGCAGGCAAGCAGGAACAGGCGCATGGTGCCTCCGGGTTGCGGCTACATGCCGCGGAACAGGCTCATGAACGGTTGGCTGACCACCAGCGTCTCCGTGCGTCCACGCAGCCGCAGCACACCGCGGCCGGTATCGTCGCGGCTCACCGCCGCCACCGATTTCATGTTGACGATGGTCGAGCGGTGGATCTGGCGGAAGTGCTGCGGATCGAGCACGTCCAGCAACTCACGCAACGGCGTGCGCAGCAGGCTCTCACCCGCGGCCGTCACCACGGTGGTGTACTTGTTGTCGGCGCGGAAGTAGGCCACGTCCTCCAGCATGATCAGCTGCGTCTCGCGGCCGTTGCTGGCGGTGATCCAGGCCAGCGGTGGGCGCTCCGCGGCCCCCGGCGATGGGCCCAGCCGCTGCAACAGGCGCTCAAGCACGGCATCGTCCTGGCGCGTTGAAGGCAACCGCGAGAGGATGCGCTCACGCGTGGCCAGCAGGCGCTCGTCGCTGACCGGCTTCAGCAGGTAATCCATCGCGCCCTGCTCGAACGCATCGATGGCGTACTGGTCGTAGGCGGTCACGAACACCACTTGAGTGCGTGGGCTCAACTCGGACAGCGAGCGTGCGACTTCAATGCCGCTGATACCTGGCATGCGGATATCCAGGAAGGCAATATCCGGCTGCTTCTCGGCCAGCTGCTCCAGCGCGCTGGCGCCGTCCTCGCACTCGGCCACCAGCTTCAGCTCCGGCCACAACCGGCGCAGCTGCTCCACCAGTGACTGCCGCAGCAGTTCCTCGTCTTCGGCAATGAGGGCTTCAAGCGGCATGGCTGCGCTCCTTGTTCGACTGCGGCAGGGTCATGGTCGCGGCCACGCCGCTGGGGAAGTTGGCAACGATCGCCACGCCGGCCTGCTCGCCACAGGTCAGGCGCAAACGTTCGCGCAGGTTCTTCAGGCCGATACCGGTACCGCTGGTGCCCTGGCCGAAGCCGAGGCCGTCGTCGGCCACGGTCACCGTCACATGGTCATCGAAGCCGCGCGCCAGGATCCAGATCGTGCCGCCGCCGGGCTTGGGTTCCAGGCCGTGCTTGATCGCGTTCTCCACCAGCGTCTGCAGCGCCATCGCCGGCAGGTGCACGCCCTGCAGTTCGTTGGGCACCTGCACCTCCACCGCCAGCCGCGCACCCATGCGGATACGCAGGATCTCCAGGTAGGCGCGCGTGCGTTCCAGCTCCACGCCCAGCGTCGACACCGACTCATCCACCTGCGGCAGCGAGCTGCGCAGGTACTGGATCAGGTGGCCAAGCATCTGTTCGGCGCGCGCTGGATCGGTGCGGGTCAACACCTGCGCGTTGGCCAGCGTGTTGTAGAGGAAGTGCGGTTCCACCTGCGCATGCAGCAGGTTCAAGCGCGCGACCGACAGTTCCTTCTCCACCTGGGTCTGTTCGGCCGCGGCCTGTTCGTCGCGGCGCTGGTCGGCCACGCGGCGGCTGATCGCGCGGGTCACCGCTTCGGCGTTCTCGAAGTTGCTGCCCTCGTCCAGCGCGAGCAGATCGGCCCACCAGCCAGCGTCTGGTTCGAACAACAGCGTGACAGTGCTGGTGCCCTGCCCCGGCGTGACCGTGGCCAGCACGCTGTTGCGCTTGATCGCCAGCCGCGCCGGCAGGTTCCAGCGCGAGGGCTGGCGGCCATTCCAGAGATCGACCCGGCGCACGTAGGCGCGCACCTGCAGGCTGCCGGCCGAGCTTTCCACATCCTCCACGCGCGGAAGTTCGGCAATTGCCGCTTCCACCACGGCGTAGGCCTGGCCGGCGTCCATCGGCAGTTCCACCTGGCGGCGCTGGCGCCCTGACAGCGTGGTCGAATCCAGCCGGCCAGCCACCAGCCAGACCCGGCGTATATGGGTGATCGCGCTGCCCAGCGCGGAGATCATCAGGAACATCGCCAGCAGGCCGAACACCCAGCCGGGGCCATCGTTCATGCCGCTGAAGATGCCGCTCCAGACCATGCCGGCAACAACAAGCGCGGCGGCCCAGGCCAGCAGGTGGCGGATCAGGAGAGAGAGGCTGGCGAACACGACGGCGCCTTGGAGGAAGGGGGTGAGCCGAGCATAGGGCGGTCCGCCGGGCAAACAAGCGGGTTGCGACGAAGGGCCGGAAAGCGGGGATGGAAGCCTTCAGTGCAACGCCGGGCATGGCCCGGCGCTACCGGAGGGTGGCGAGGCAGCGCCCCGCAATCCCTCATCTGCGCTGGTCGGCGCTGGCGTCACGCACGGCGCGGAACGACTCGTCCTTGCTCCAGTTCGGCCAGCTGCGCGAGTTGGCCAGCTGGTTGCCCAGCGTGTACAGCACCTCCAGGTCGCGGGCGGCACCGGCGAACACCCAGTCCGGCTGCCATTCGTCGCCCTGCTGGTGGTAACGCTTGGCGGTGTAGTCCTCGGAGGCCTTCTTGCCTGCGGCCACGCCGCCGTCCACCCAGTCCTGGCCGGCCGACCAGGACAGCGCCGGCACGCCACGCTTGGCGAACGGGAAGTGATCGGAGCGGAAGAACAGGCCTGCTTCCGGCTTCGGGTCCGGGGTATAGCGGATGTCCCAGCCCTTGGCCACGTCCTTCAGCTGGTCCAGCAGCTCGAAGCGCGCGGCACCGTAGATGCCGAAATCACGCGACGGGCCGAACGGCGCCATGCCGTCCATGTTGATCACCGCCACGGTCTTTTCCAGCGGGTACAGCGGATGGGTGGCGTAGTACTCCGAACCCAGCAGGCCCTTTTCCTCGGCGGTGACCGCCAGGAACAGCACCGAACGCTCGGGGCGCTTGGCCTTGGCGAAGCCGCGGGCAAGCTCGATCAGCGAAGCGGTACCGCTGGCATTGTCCAGTGCGCCGTTGAAGATGCGGTCGCCGCGCGCGTCCGGCTCACCCATGCCGATGTGGTCCCAGTGCGCGCTGTAGATGAGGGTCTCGTCCGGATGGCGGCTGCCTTCCAGGCGCGCGGCCACGTTGTGCGAGGTGATGACTTCGGTCTTCACCGCATACTTCGCGTCCAGGCTGGCGCCGGTCAGCGGCACCGGGGTGAAGTCGCGCTGCTGCGCCTTCTTCTTCAGCGCTTCGAAGTCCTGGCCGGCCGAGCGGAACAGCTCCACCGCCAGGTCACGCTGGATCCAGCCTTCCAGCAGCGGGTGGCTCTCGGACGGGTTGTCGCGCACCACGTCGAACATGGTGTTGGTGTTGGAGCCGGCCACCGTGGCCCAGCCATAGGAGGCCGGTGCAGTCTCGTGCACGATCAGCACGCCCAGCGCGCCCTGGCGTGCGCCTTCCTCGTACTTGTAGGTCCAACGGCCGTAGTAGGTCATGCCCTTGCCGTCGAAATCGCCCTGGCCGGTTTCGAAGTCCGGGTCGTTGATCAGCACGACGGCGATCTTGCCCTTCAGGTCCACCCCCTTGAAGTCGTCCCAGTTGCGCTCCGGCGCCTTCACACCGTAGCCGAGGAACACCAGCGGCGCCTTGCTGATGTCGACGTTGCTGGCGCCGTTCATGGCGGCACGCACGGCAATCTGCTTGCCCTGCTCCAGCGGCAGGGTCTTGCCGCCCTGGTGCAGCGCCAGCTGCGGTGCGCCGACGATGTCGCCCTTGCGCAGGGGCACGGCCTGGGTCCACAGGCGCTTGCCGTCCTTGAGGTCACCGCCGGGCTGCAGGCCGGCCTCGGCGAACTGCTTGCTGAGGTAGGCGATGGTCTTCTCTTCGCCCGCGGTGGCCGGGGAGCGGCCTTCGTAGGCGTCGGAGGCCAGTTCCTTGACGTCGGCGGAGATCCGCGCGCCGTCGAATTTCGGGGTGGCCGCCATCAGTGCGCTCGACACTGACAGGGCCAGCAGGCCCAGTGCTACTCGCTTCATTGCTCTCTCCAGCAGGGAAATCCTTCTGGAGTTTAATGGGATTCGGCAGGGCTGCGCCCTGCACCTGCCGAAGCCAGGGCAACAGCAACAGCCGGAGCAACAGCAACAGTAGAAGCAGGCATTCGGTGGGATGGCGGGGTGGGTCCGGTTGCGGGGGACGCCGTGAACCCTTCCTTGGGGGCTTGGCCGCGGCATCCATGCCGCGGACACCCCCGCAACCGGACCCTCCCCGCCTTCGACAGGTTCCCGCTGCTGTTGGTGGGTGTCGACCATGGTCGACACGAACGGAAACAAGAAGGGGCCAGATCCCTTTCCCGGCGGGAAAGGGCTCTGACCCCATCTGTGTCTTGCTTGGGCGTGTTACCAGTTCGGGTCTTCGGCCGGGGCCGCGGCGGGCTTGGGCTTCGGCTTGGCCGCCGGGCGCGCGGCGGCGGCCGGTGCTGCCGAGGCTGTTGCGCCAGCAGCGGCGGCAGCCGGCTTGCTGCCCAGCTTCTGGCGCAGTTCGATCTGGCCCGGGCGGAAGCCGCCACGCATCGCGTCGACGCCGTCTTCGATGGTGCCGTAGGAGGTCTGTGCGGCCACGCGGTCGATGCGGATGGTGCAGCACGGGTGTTCGCTGCGGCCCAGCGAGCGGCCGGTCTGCGGGTCCTTCAGTTCTTCGCCCAGGCGCACGGCCTGCCAGCGCTGGCCAGCCTGCAGCGTTTCGCCGCCCTGGCTCAGTACCACCTGGTCGCCGTCCACCGAGACGACCGACACCGGGAACAGCGTGGTGACGATGGTGGTGCCGATCTGGCCGGACAGCGATTCCATCATCGCCGCCGCCATGTTGCGGCCGTTGACCACGCGCGGCAGCGTGCTGGGGCCGGTCGAGGCCAGCTGGTGGTCGAAGCTGTCGGACATCACCACCTGGCCGGTGGTGGCGTTGATCAGGCGCAGGGTGATGCGGCCACCACCGGAGTACGAGGTCACCTGGCGGTCGGACATGCGCAGGTTGCGCACGCTGCGCGGGTACTCGAAGCGTTCGATGGTCGGGATCAGGATCAGATCGGTCGCCAGCTGCTGGCCCACGCGTGCGGTGTCCTGCAGGCGCACGTTGCCGCTGTTGATGTGGTCGATCTCGGCCTGCAGTTCGTCACCGAACTCACGGTCCAGCACGATGAAGCGCTGGGTCTGGGTCAGGGTGTCGGACAGGCGGGCACGGATCGCGTCGGCCACTTCATCGGCATCCACGCGGCCATCGCCCACGGCGTAGCTGCCTGCCTTGGTACGCGGCAGGGCCACCACGATCTTCGGCTTGCCCTGCTCGTCCGGTGCGCGGTACTGGGCGATCTGCGCGCGCACGCGCACCTTCCAGTAGCTGCGCATGCTGCGATGGGTCACGTCGGAATCGAACGAGCTGGCGCCACGCTTGGCATCAACACTCACCTTCTCGTCGTAGCGTTCACTGACGCTGGCCGAGGCCGAACCGCTCTTGGCCGAGGCTTCGCCGGACGCGCTGGCCGACGCCGAGCCCTTGAAGCTCCAGCCTTCGTCACTGGCGCGCACGCGGGCGATGGTTTCCTCGTCCAGCTGCCGCACTTCGTCCTGCGACAGGATTTCATAGCCCAGCACCGCGCCCTGCGAGCCGGCGATCATCTGCTGGGTGAACGCGTCGGCGCGGATATCGCCGACGTGTTCGCCATCCACATCCACATGCAGGCCTGCACGCAGGCTCTGCATCTGGCTGGCCACGCGTACACCGTTGACCTGCGCCACGGCCGACTGCAATGCCGCCAGCACCGCCAGTTCCGGGGTGCTGCCGATGCCGTCGGCTTCACGCGCGACCTGGGTGGTGCCACCGAAATCCGGCGTGCCACGCAGCGGCGCGTCTTCCACCGGCGCATTGCTGGCCAGTGCACTGGTTGCCTTGTCCTTGGCGGGCGCGGCGGCCGGGGCGTCCTGCTTGCCACAGGCTGCAAGCAGCGTGGCAGCAAGACCCAGGCCGATCAAACGGGTTGTCGTGCGCATGGAGATTCGCCTCGGATCAGAGCTTGTCGAGCATCGAATCGGCGTTGGACGGCACCTTCACCTTGCTCTTCCTGGCGAAGGTCACGGCCGACTTGGTCGAGCCGTACAGGCTCTGGATGAAGCCCGGCGATTCCTTGGCCACCCATGCACCTGCGGCCAGCTTGCGGCCGACGGTGGCCAGCTGGGTCGCACCCAGGTTCTTCATGCCGGCGGTGAAGTTGCTGGCCTCGCCGCCCAGCTTCTGTGCTTCGGCCGCCGAGGCCAGCAGCGAGACCAGGCCTTCGGCATAGTGCTGCTTGGATTCAGCGTTCAGTTCCGGCTGCGCGGCCTGGCGCTCGTTGATCGCCGCCTGCGCAGCTTCGCTGACCGACACCGACTTCTTCATCGCATCGACGCTGACCGAACCCGACGACAGCGCCTGGCGCTCGGCTTCCAGCAGCTGCACCTGCTCGGCCAGGCCGAAGGCGCGGGCGAACGAGGTCTGGGCCTGCAGCGAGTGCGACTGCGAGGTAACGAAGCGACGCACCAGCGCTTCCTGCGCGGCTTCGTCCGGAGCGGCGGCGCTGGAGGTGCTGCTGGAGGTGCTGCTGGAGGTACCGGTGGCGGCACCGGCCAGGTCCTTGAGCTTGCCCAGGCCAGCATGGGCCGGCATCGACAGGGTGGCGGCAGCGATGGCCACGGCAAGAGCGGTAGTGCGGATCATGTGAGTGTCCTTTGGGAGAGACGGCCGCGATGCGGCACGTGGGAAATCGATAACCCCAGGGCGATGCCGAGCGAGCTCGGCCCCCCGGAGTGGGGGATCAGCGAACCGCCTTGACGTTCAGTTCGTTGATCATCTGCTGGGCGGCCTTTTCAGCCGCCAGCTGCAGGGCATTGGTACGGGCCACGGTTTCATTGGGGCCGGTGCCTGAGAACTGCACCGGGCCCACCGACGACACGGTGCGCGGGAAGCGACCGGTCACGTCCAGCACCTTGCCGGTAACGGTGACGAACACGCGGGTGTTGCCGCTGGCCGGATCGCGGTCGCGCATGCCAACGTCGAGGGTGCCGACGGCGATGTACGGAATGTTGGCCGCACGGATGCCGTTGGCGGTGTCACGCAGGGTGGCGGCAGACAGATCGTTGCCGGTGCTGAAATCCTTGCGGATGCGCTCGATGCTCAGCAGGCCACGCGATTCACCTTCCACGTATTCGGCTTCAACCACTTCGTAGCCGGCGGCGCTGAAGGCACCGGTCATCGCCGTGTTGACCTCGGCGGCATTGGCCACCTTCCAGCTGATGTTGTCGCTGCGCTGGGTGGTGCTGCCGCCGCTGGTGACCGACATCGACGCGTTCTGGTTGATGCTGCCGTTGGTGCTGACCGAGTTGCCGCGGAAGCTGTCGCCCTCGCGGGTGTTCTCGTTGTAGCTGGAGCTGACGTCGGTGCGGCGGTACTCCTTGTCCTGGAACGACTGCACGGTGTCCTGCGAGCGCGCCATGAACAGGAAGGTCAGCAGCGAGCGCTGCGCGGCGGTGGCACCGGCCACGGCCGAACCGGCATCCAGCTTGGTCTGCAGCAGGGTGGTGTTGATCTCGGCGCGGACGGTGACGCTGTAGGTCTTGGCCTTCTTGTCTTCGGTGTCCGACAGCTGCACGGCGCTGAGCACGTAGCGGTCGATCTCGCCGATGAACTCGGCGCGGCGGGCTTCGAACAGGCGCAGCTTGGCCGCACCGCTTTCGGCGATGTACGCCTCCAGTGCATTGACCTTGGCCTTGTTCAGGGCCTGGGCACGGGTATCGGCGCTCAGGCGCAGGCTGTAGCTGGCCGAACCGGTACCGCGCGAGCTGGCGGTCTGCGCCGCGACCGGCGAGGCCACCGCCAGGGCGATGAGGAACAGCAGAAGGGTACGCATCAACGACATGACTTGATCAACTCCTGGAGGGCTTGGGTCTGCTGCTGCAACGGGCGGCCGCCCGGCTTCTGCTCATCCAGCCAGGCGCGCGAATCGGCACGCTTGGCGGCGGCGCCGGCGAAGGCATCGAAGCCCGCCAGCAGGGTTTCGTAGCTGGCCGACCACTGGTCGACCTGCCACTGCGTCACCGGCACCACCTTGGTGGCTCCCTTGCGCAGCGGCTGTTCGAAATAGACCTTGCCGGAGAACGGCTCGGTCACCTTCGCGGTGAAGAACGCGCCGAACAGCATCGTCTTCATCGCCGCGGTTTCTTCAATCACGCCGTTCTTCAGCGCATCGACCTGTACGCTGATGACGTAGTCCGGCTCGGGGATCTTCAGCTGGTAAACCTTGCCGTCGGCAAAGCGCGCGGCCATCGCACCGCCGATCGCCTGGCCCGAGGCCGGCGGCAGCAGGCCCACACCGGTATTGGACGACAGCGTCTTGGACAGCTCATGCGCCAGGGTGGCGCGCAGCGGTGCTTCCCACTTCGGGTCGGGCAGCTTGCTGCGCGCCGCATCGGACAGCGTCACGCCGCCCACCTGCAGGCGACGCACCGCGGCATCGGGCAGCCTGGCCTGGGCGAGGCTGGTCGCGAGCACCTGCGACAAGCTGGTGGCAGCGTTGCCGTACAGCAGATCGGCGACGATCGCGTCGATATCGTCGTTGTCCGGACGGTAATCCTGCACGTCGATGCGCTGCAGGGTCAGCGGATAGGACGCGATCACCTGGCGCTCGCGGAAATCGAAGAACAGCGCCTGCAGGGCCACTTCCACCAGTACCTTGTACTGGTGGCCGATCGGCTCGACCGAGACCAGCTCGCGGTCCAGCGCGGCGGCCAGCACAGTCGCGCTGGTGGTGCCGTCGAGCATCGCCACCGGCTGGTCGATCAGTTCCAGGTTCGCCGGCGGCCGGCGCTTGAGCGCCTGTGCCAAGGTCTGGTTCAGCGGGATCAGGCCGCGCTTTTCCAGCACCGCGTGCGCATGCGGCGTGGTCGCCTGCACGGCAGCGGCATCCGCGGTATAGGCAAAGCCGGCCCAGTAGGCCTGCTGCGATTTGTCTGCGGCCTGCGCAGCCATCGGCCATACGGCCAGGCACAGGGCATAGGCAAGCAGGCGCGCAAAAGCGCGCGATGCGCTCTTCGTCCTTGAATACATCCAACCGCTCCTCGGTCAATACGCACGGAACGTGGACGCTCATGCGCCCACTGGGCGCGAAACATAGCCGCTCAGGCGCCTGCCGACAAGTGCTGCGTTCGTCGCAGTCACTCCGTGGTTGGCAGGCCGGCCTTTTGCCGCAGCAGGCCCCGCTCTGCCTGGTTCTGGCTGAGTCTGGCGGCTTCCGCGAAAGCGTGACGTGCGTCGAGGTCACGCCCCAAGGACTGTAGTACTTCGCCGCGTACCACCTGCAACGGCGCGTACTCGCGCAGGCGCGGCTCATCCAGCAACGGCTGCAGTTGTGCCCACGCAGCGAAGGCGCCCTCGCTGCGCAGCACCGCCACGACCCGGTTCAATGCGACAACCGGCGAAGGCATCACCTGCAGCAACTGGGTATAGAGCGAAGCGATTCGAGCCCAGTCGGTGGCGTCAGCCCGGCGCGCAGCCGCATGGCA
This sequence comes from Stenotrophomonas sp. 57, assembly GCF_030291075.1. Classification (NCBI taxonomy): domain Bacteria; kingdom Pseudomonadati; phylum Pseudomonadota; class Gammaproteobacteria; order Lysobacterales; family Lysobacteraceae; genus Stenotrophomonas; species Stenotrophomonas sp. 57. Next base: position 494,573 of record NZ_CP127407.1, on the reverse strand, counting down.
GGCGGCAATGCGTGCCTGCAGCACATAGGGATCGTCGCCGCCACCGGCCGCCAGCGCGCGCGCCAGCGCCTGCTGGCCACGCTCGATCTGCAGCCAGTCCCAGCGGGCTCGGTTCTGCTGGTCCAGCAGCACCGGCGCACCCTGCGTGTCGGTCCGTGCCGCAGCGCGCGAGGCCTGCAGCTCCATCAATGCCAGCAGCCCCAGAACCGGCGGCACCGGCAGCCGATGGGCCAGGATGCGCGCCAGCCGCAGCGCTTCCTCGCACAACGCCGGTCGCATCCAGTCATCGCCGGCGCTGGCCGCATAGCCTTCATTGAAGACCAGGTAGATCGCCTCCAGCACTGAAGCCAGCCGCTCGGGCATCGCCTCCGCGCGCGGCACTTCATACGGCACCTGCTTCTGCGCCAGCGTACGTTTGGCGCGCACGATGCGTTGGGCGATGGTCGGCTCGGGCTGCAGGAAGGCGCGGGCGATCTCGGTCGTGGTCAGGCCACCGAGCAGGCGCAGGGTCAGTGCCACCCGCGCATCGGCTGGCAGCACCGGGTGGCAGGCCACGAACATCAGGCGCAGCAGGTCGTCCCCCAGGTCATCTTCCAGCGCCTGGCTGTCATCCGGCGCTGGCAGGGGTGCCGGATGCAGCTCCTCACCCCATTGCGCATGCTGCTGCGCCACGCGCTGGTGCTGGCGCAGCACATCGATGGCACGGTTGCGCGCAGTGGTCATCAGCCAGGCTCCGGGATTGTCCGGGATGCCCTGCTCCGGCCAGCGCTCCAGCGCGGCCAGCCAGGTGTCCTGGGCCAGCTCCTCGGCACGGCCGACATCGCCCCCGAGCAGCCGCGCCAGGCGCGCGATCAACACCGGCGACTCCATCCGCCAGAGGGTTTCCAGACGCTGCGTCAGTGCGGGATCGGGCATGCGCCGATCACAGCACGCACGCCCGGTCCGCACAAGCGCCGCAACTCACGCGTCCACAATCGGCTTGAAGCCGCCCCAGAACATGCGCTTGGTATCGAACGGCATGTCCTTCGGGCCCAGCGATGCCAACCGTGGGTCAGCCATCACCTTCGCGTTGACGCGGTCGCGTGCCGCACGCGAGCGGAATACCACGAAGGCGACGATCACCGTCTCACCGGGCCTGGCCTTCACCGCGCGCGGGAATGACGTGCTCTTGCCCGGTTCCACGTCGTCGGCCACGCACTCGATGTACTGCAGCGCGCCATGGTCCTTCCACACCGCGCCGGCCTTGCGGGCAAGGCGGCGGTAGGCCGCCACCTTGTCCTGCGGGCACGGCAGCACGTAAGCATCCACGTAAGCCATGAGGGTTCTCCCTTGCGGCAGCCGTCAGCCCGGCTCGCCGTCCATGTGTGCGATTTCCCAGAGATGGCCATCCAGGTCCTGGAAGCCACGCTGGTACATGAAGCCAAGATCGCGCGCCGGCTGCGGTTCGCTGGCGCCTGCGGCCAAGGCCTTGTCCACCATCACGTCCACCGCCTTGCGGCTGTCGGCCGACAGGCAGGTGATCACCTCGGTGTGGCGGTGCGCATCGGCAATCGCCTTGTTGGTGAACTGCTTGAAGAACGGCTGGGTCAGCAGCATCACGAAGATGCTCTCGCTGATGACCATGCAGGCCGCATCGTCATTGGTGAAGGTGGGGTTGAAGCTGTAGCCCAGGGAGGCGAAGAAGGCCTTGGAGGCGTTGAGGTCCTGCACGGGCAGGTTGACGAAGATCATCTGCGGCTGCGGTGCACTCATCGGTAAAGCTCCTTGTGGATGGAGGAAAGAAGAATCAGGGCTGCTTCATGCAGTTAACCATCCACGGCTTGCCGTAGCGGTCGATCAACATGCCCCAGCGGTGCGCCCAGAACGTTTCGGCGATCGGCATCTGCACCTGGCCGCCTTCGGCCAGCGCGGCGAACACGCGCTCGGCTTCCTTGATGCTGTCGACATCGACATTGATGGTGGTCGAGCCACCCTCGCCGCCGCCGGGGCCGTCGGCGGCCATCATGATGGCGTTGCCGATCTCCAGCTGGCTGTGCGCGACGTGGTCGAGGGTTTCCGGCGGCATTTCGTTGCAGCCCGGCGAGCCATCGGAGGGCGGCATGTCGCGGTACTTCATTTCCGACGTGACCTGGCCACCGAGTGCCTTGGCGTAGAACGCCATCGCATCGTGGGCCTGGCCGCTGAAGCCGAGGAAGGGAATCAGTTTCATGGCACTACTCCGTTGAGGGATTCAGGGTGGCAGCGCCGGGCCATGCCCGGCGGGGAAATGGAATGGATCAACCTTCCAGCTGTGCACGCAGACGCTGTTCCTGCTGCTGTAAGTCGGGGGTGAAGGCTTCACCGAAGTCTTCGGCGGTGATCAGGGGGCGCAGTTCCAGCGTGCCGCCACTGCCGAACGGCGCACGGCTGGCCCACTCGACGGCCTCATCCAGCGAGCGCACGTCCCACAGCCAGAAGCCGGCGATCTGCTCGCTGGCGGGACCGAACGGGCCGGCCTCGACCCTGGGCGCGCCGCTGCCGAAATGAATGCGGCGACCGCGCTGGGTGGCGTGCAGGCCTTCACCGGCCAGCATGATGCCGGCGGCCACGAGTTGTTCGTTGAAGGCGCCCATTTCGGACAGTTCCTGTTCGCTGGGCATGCGGCCGGCTTCGGAGTCGGCGTTGGCCTTCACGATCACCATTACTTTCATTGCAGTCTCCCGTGGGGACGCGTGGTGCGTGCCCTTCACTGGGTACAACGAACCAAGGGGCTGGGAATCGACACGTCCTCTAAAAATTATTTCTTCCGTGGAAAGCGCGCCTTCGGCGGAGGTCGGCGAACGGCGGAGCCCCTCCGTGGTGGGTTGGGTGGGTCGCTGAAAGCTGGGTTCCTGGGCTTTGCCGGGCGGGTAGACGGGTCGGGGGACGCCGTAAACCCGTCCCTGGGGGCTTGACCGCGGCTTGCTCGTGTGCGCTGTCCTGCGCACACGGCAAGACCGGGGTTGGGCATCGTGCCCAACCCGCCCGAGGCATGCCTCGGGCCCATGCCGCGGACACCCCCGCCCCGCCTACCCGCCCGGCCCTGGACAGTTTCCTGCCTGCGGTATCCACCCCGGGAAGATCAAGAAAAAAGGCAAAGGCAAAGGCAACGGCAAAAGCAACGGCGGTTGGCTGGCGGCCTCGGCTTTGCGAGCGAAGCGACCCGCTTTTGCTCTTGTTGTTGATTTCCCGTGTTGGGTCGGCCGCAGAGATCTGTCCAAGGCCGGGTGGGGAGGCAGGACAGGGGCGTGAGCCGCATGGATGCGGCGACCGAGCTAACATGGACGTACTTGCAGCGCCCCCTGCCCTGCCTCCCCACCCGGCCAAATCCAAGAACCCGAGATTTCAGCGACCCACCCACCCCACCACGGAGGGGCTCCGCCGTTCGCCGATCGCCCGCCGCAGGCGGCTTTTCGCGCTGCAGCATGCCGACAGGCAAACCTGCGCCATCATGGACACCCCGCCCCCGCCAGGACCGTGCCATGCAGCAGTACCTGCTTCTGATCTACATCGAGCCTGCCTTGCTGCAGGCGCTGCCCATCGAAGAGTTCAATGCGCTGATGCGCGACTGCCTCGCCCACGCCGACCAGCTGCAGGCCGAGGGCACGCTGCTGGTAGCGCAGAAACTGCAGCCGGTCGACACCGCGCAGACCCTGCGTGTGCGCGATGGCCACAGCCGTGTACTGGATGGCCCGTTCGCCGAAACCCGCGAACTGCTGGCCGGCTTCAACCTGATCATCGCCCGCGACCGCGACGAAGCCATGCGCATCGCCCGCGACTTCCCGTGGGCCCGCTTCGGCAGCATCGAAGTGCGGCCGCTGGAAGACATGGACGCCGAGCGCGAACGCTGCGGCGCCCCGGCCACGGCTATGGCAGCAGCCGCACCCTGATCTCGCGCGGGCCGATGCCTTCGTTGCCGCTGTAATCGCGCACGCTGGCACGCACGACGTACTCGCCCGGCGGCAGCGCCGCCGGCTGCCAGCGGCCGGTTTCCATCAGGCCATCGCGCACGGTGTTGGTGGCAAGGTAGCGGAAACGGGTCACCGCGCTGCCATGCACGGTGATGCCGCTGTCCGGCGCGTAGGCCACGCGCACAGCCTCCCGCTGCGGCGGCATGCGGTTGAACACGATGTTCCAACGCGGCTGCTCGTAGCCCTGCAGCGGTTGGCCGCCCGCATCGAGGATCTGGTAGCCCACCTGGTACATGCCCAGGCGGCGCCGCGGCAGATTGTTATCGACCTGGTCCCAGGCCTCCACCACGATCTGCACGCCACGCCCCTGCCGCGCCACCATCACCACGCCATCGCTGCCCGCAGCCATCGGTTGGTCGTTGTCGTCCAGCAGCGCCACATCGGTGATGCGCGGCGCGAAGTGGTCGGCGTAGTTGTGGAAACCCAGTGCCACGGCGTTGGTCTCGAAGCCGCTGGTGCCGACGGCCAGGTGCACATGCGCCTGATTGTTGATGCTGCCCAGGCGGTCCCCAACATGGATGCGCATGCCACGCCGTACGCGCATCCGCTCCAGCCTGCCCTGTTCGTCGTACAGCGCCTGCCAGCGCCCATCGAAGGGTTCATTGCGCGGGGTGCGGCCCACCCGCATGTGGATGTACTTGAGGCGGTCCACCGCCAGGCCCTCGGCCTGCTCACCCAGGCTCCAGGCCGCCATCGGGCTGCTGATCTTGCCGTCGGCGATCGCCAGCACGGTCTGGCCCACGTCACCGCGCACGTCGAAGCCGCCATGCAGGTGATGGCGACTCTCGCCCTTGAAGTTGCCGCGCACTTCCCCCAACGTGCCGACCACTTCGTGCCAGCCATCCTGCGGGGCCAGCGGCCAGCGTCCGCCAGTATCGGGCAGCGTGGCATCGGCGGCCGGGCCGACCAGCGCCGGCGCGGGCAGCTCACCCACCGGAAGCGGGCGCAGGCGGTGCAGACGGTAGGCGGTGGCATCGGCCACCAGCACGCTGCCGTCGGCGTCCATCGCCAGGCCACTGGGGCGGGCCAGGCGTGGCAGTCGACCGTTGCCGACCAGCGCGATCTGGTGGCCCTGCGGCGTCACCTGCACGATGCGGCCATCCATGTCGCCCACGTACAGCACGCCATCGTGGGTGGTGGCCAGCGACAGCGGGCCATTGATCACACCTCCGCCCCCCACCACGGTGCTGACCGTGCCATCCATGCCGACACGGCGTACCGCGTTGTTGAACAGATCGGCCACCAGCAGCGCACCGTGCGCATCGAAGGCCAGCGCCACCGGCGTATCGAAACGCGCAACGCTGCCCACGCCATCGGCCGATCCCGGCCGCTCACCACCGGCCAGGGTGCGCACCGTGCCGTCGGTGCCGATCACCCGAATACGGTCGTTGTAGGTATCGGCCACGTAGACCTGGCCCTGCGCGTCCACCGCGATGCCCATCGGCGCATCAAAGCGCGCCTGCGCGGCCGGCCCATCGGCATAGCCCTGTTCACCGCCCGCCAGCGTGGTTACCTGGCCGTCGGTGCCGATGCGGCGGATCGCATGGTTGCCGGTGTCGGCCACATACAGGTTGCCCTGCGCGTCGGCGGCAATGCCCGAGGGCGTATTGAAACTGGCCTGTAGTGCCGGGCCGTCAACGCGCCCCTCGCCCTGCCCGGCTACGGTTTCGACGTGGCCATCGGGAAGGCGGCGACGGATCCGGTTGTTGTCACCGGCATCGGTGAAATACACGCTGCCATCGGCACTGCGCAGCAACGCGTACGGATCGGCGAAACGTGCCTGCGCGGCGGCGCCGTCGCGGTCACCCGGGTGGCCATCGCCGGCCAGCGGTTCGATCTGCGCGGTCCACGCCAACGGCGTTGGAGCCGGACCCGCGGGTTCAGCCAGCGTAGGCAGCGGTGTCTCCCACCAGGTTGCGGCCAATGCCACTACCGTCGCCAACGCCACGCCTGCCGCCATCCATTGCCACCGTGCCATCGTGCTGCGCTGCCTGCTGCTGTGTGAAGAGGCACAGACAATAGACGCTGAGCACGGCATGCGCCACGGCCAATCGTACGGCCGGATACCAGAATTCCATGCACCGCGCTTGTTCTCGCTGGCCACAGCAGGTTCAATGCGGTTCCCACGGATGGAGATCCTCCATGCCCCGCACGCTCCCCCTCGCCGCCCTGCTGATCGCCGCACTGGCCAGCACATCCGCTTCCGCATCGATCACGGTGGCGCCGCAGAAGCCGTCGGTCACCAGCGACGCCGTACACATGGCCTATGCCACGCGATGGGATGAGGCGATCCAGCAATCGCGCAGTGGCAACACGCTGGGTGCGCTGATCGCGATGGAGCGGCTGATGGAAGACCCGCTGCTGGACGACTTCGATGCCGAGCACCGCGGCCGCGCCGCGCAGGTGGCCGGCTGGACCGCGATGGTGCAGAAGAAGCCCGAGCAGGCCCGCCGCTACCTGCAACGGGCGCAGGAGGCACTGCCGGAGGATGCGCAGATCCTGCTGACCCTGATGTCGCTGGAACTGTCCGAGAACAGGCCCGTTCCGGCCACCCAATATCTGGTGCAGGCGCTGAAGCATGCCGACGCGCCGCTGCCGCTCGAACACCAGGCCGTCAACTATCTGCAGTACCGCCTGCGCGACCAGCCGCAGCAGCGCATGGAGCTGCTGCAGGCACTGTTCGACAACGGCTGGAAGAGCGGTGGCCTGGAACCGACCGGACTGTGGCTGGCCTTGGCCACGCTGCAGGCCGACAACGGTCGCGGCGACGACATTCCCGCCACCTTGGCCCGCATCACCGCCCCCGCCGAGATCATTCGCCTGCGCAGTGACAAGCGCTTCGATCGCTACGTCGACCGCACCGATCCGCGCTTTGATCCCGTGCAGGCTGCACAGAAGCACCTGGACGAACTGCGCGTATCAGGCCTGCTGGATCGCAAGCTGGATGCACGCATGGCCGAATTCAGCAGCACGCTGCTGATGCTGGACCGCAACGAGGAAGTGCTGGCGCTGACCGATGGCATGGCCCGTGCAGCGGCCGAGGGCGAGTCCCCGTCGGCGCAGGAAGCCGAATGGGTGGCGTGGCTGCTCAACAGCCGGTTCACCGCACTGCGCCGGCTCGGGCGCACCGACGATGCACTGGCGGCGGCGCAACAGGCGGCCCGCATTGGTGCGCTGGGCCCGGACGGCATCGAGCATCAGTTGAATGTCAGCTTCGTGCTCACCTCGCTCGGGCGCATGCAGGACGCCGCGCAGGCGGTGAACGCTATCCAGGGCCTCGCCGGGTACGGCAAGGCCGCACAAGCCCTGGTGCAGTTCACCGCCGCCCGCGAGCGCGGTGATGCCAGGGCGATGGACGCTGCGCGCAGCGTGATCCTTGCCGAGCGCAACGACGCCCACCTTTTCCATCGTGAGATGCTGCTGGACGAAGGCAACCTGGAGGGGGCAGCCGCCGTGCTGATCGATCAACTGCGCTCCCCCATCGACCGTGGCGAGACACTGGCCAGCCTGCAGGACATGCGTACCTACCCGTCGCTGCCGGGCGACGTGAAGATCGATGCGGCCTGGCGTGCGCTGAAGCAGCGCGCTGACGTGCAGGCGGAAGTTGCCCGTCTTGGCCGCATCGAACGCTACGAACTGGTCAGCACCTCCACCTCGCGCTGAGCGGCTTTTGTGTAGAGCCGAGCCCACGCTCGGCTGCAATTGATGCAGCCGAGCATGGGCTCGGCTCTACAACGCCACGTGCAGGCAGCACCGTCCGCCTAGTGCGCCGGCACCTCGGTACGGATGCCCATCGCCTCGCGATAGCGCGCGTACAGCGCCATCACCTTGTCCACGTAGGCCAGGGTCTCGGCATACGGCGGCACGCCCTTGTAGCGGGTGACCGCACCGATACCGGCGTTGTAGGCCGCCGCCGCCAGCGGCCGGTCACCGTTGTAGCGGCGCAGCAGCGCGCGCATGTAGCGGGCGCCACCGTCGATCGACTGCTGCGGCGAGAACGGATCATTCACGCCGTACTCCTGCGCGGTCTCCGGCATCAGCTGCATCACGCCCTGCGCGCCCTTGGTCGAGACCGCCAACGGATCGAAGTTGCTTTCGGCGTGGGCGATCGCGCGCAGCCAGGCGTCATCCACGCCGGTGGCCTTGGCGGCGGCCTTGAACTGCTTGGCATGCTGCGCCAGCTGCGGTTTGCCGACCTTGCCAAGGCCCTCGTGGGCGGGTTCACCCGGCGGCGTGGCCACGGTGAACTTCAGGAAAACCTTCGAGCCGGGCAGGTTGCGGGTGGAGTAGACCAGCACGCCATCCTGCTCTCGCTCGTACAGCACACCACTGAACACACCCATGTTGCCCCACAGGTTCGGTGTCTGGATGGCGTTGTCGTCGATTTCCCTGGGGGTACAGCGCGAGCCGGGTTCCGGGGCAGTGGCCAGGCTGACGGTGTTGCCCTGCACGCAGCGGTAGACGGTGCGCGCAGCGGCCGGCCCGGGCCACAGGCTGGGCAGCAGCAACAGCGCGATGGCGGCAGGGCGGGGGAACATGGCGGCCGGATGATCCGGCCGCAGCCGCTAACGCCAAGTGAATAGGGGTGGGACGGGTCCAGGGACCAGCACTGGCACGGTACCGGTACCGGTACCGGTAGAGTCGACTGTTAGTCGACTATCGCGCGCAGGGCGAGGTTTTCCGGTGGCCCATGGGAGAGCAGTCGACTAACAGTCGACTCTACCGATTTCCGACGTTCCGACGTTCCGGCGTTCCGGCGTTCCGGCGTTCCGATCTCCGTCGTTTCCGATTTTCGGCAGTACAGAATCCCCGCATTCCCGGTCATTTCGCCGCCCTGCGCCGCACCCAATACCCCACGCCCAGCAGCACGAACCACGCTGGGCTGGCCATCAACGCCTGGCGGGTGTCGCCCTGCAGGCTCAGCAGCACCAGTACGCCGGCGAAGAACACCAGGCAGGCCCAGCACATGGCGACGCCACCGGGCATCTTGAAGATCGAGGCGGCGTGGCGCTCCGGATAGCGGCGGCGGTAGACCATGTAGGCCACCAGGATCAGCGACCAGACGAAAATGAAGAGCACGGTGGCCAGCGTGGTCACCAGGGTGAACGCCGTCACCAGGTTCGGGATCAGGTAGATCAGCAACGTGCCGCCCAGCAGGCACAGGCAGGAGAACAGCAGGCCGCGGGCCGGCACCGCCGCGCGTGACAACCGCGACAACCCGCGCGGGGCGTGGCCCTCTTCGGCCAGGCCGTACAGCATGCGGCTGGTGGAGAAGATGCCGCTGTTGGCCGAGGACGTGGCAGAGGTCAGCACCACGAAGTTGATCAGGCTGGCCGCGGCCGGAATGCCGGCCAGAACGAACAACTGCACGAACGGGCTCTTGTCCGGTACCACCTGGCGCCACGGCGTGACCGCCATGATCGCGATCAGCGCCAGCACGTAGAAGATGATGATGCGCACCGGAATCGAATTGATCGCCTTGGGCAGGTTGCGCTCGGGGTCGGCGGTTTCGGCGGCGGTGGTGCCGACCAGCTCGATGCCGACGAAGGCGAACACCGCAATCTGGAAACCGGCGAAAAAGCCGACCAGGCCCATCGGGAACATGCCGCCGTCATTCCACAGGTTCGACAGCGCCGCGGTATGGCCACTGGGCGAGGTGAAGCCCCAGGCCACCAGCCCGGCGCCGGTAATGATCAGCGCGCAGATCGCCACGATCTTGATCAGCGCGAACCAGAATTCCATCTCGCCAAACAGCTTCACCGTCACCAGGTTCAACGACAGCAGCAGCAACACGCACGCCAGCGCCGGCTTCCAGGCCTCAAGCCCCGGGAACCAGAACTGCGCATAGGCGGCAATCGCGATCACGTCGGCGATGGCGGTGACGATCCAGCAGAACCAGTACGTCCATCCACAGAAGAACCCGGCCCATGGGCCGAGCAGGTCGGTGGAGAAATCGATGAAGGACTTGTAGTTCAGATTGGACAGCAGCAGCTCGCCCATCGCGCGCATCACGAAGAACAGCATCGCGCCGATGATCAGGTAGACGAAGACAATGGACGGGCCGGCCAGGCTGATGGTCTTGCCCGAGCCCATGAACAGGCCGGTGCCGATGGCACCGCCGATGGCGATCAGTTGCAGGTGGCGGTTGGACAGGCTGCGGCGCAGGTGCTCGGGGGGCGTGGCGGGCTCGGTCATGGGCGCGGGAAGGGGCGGGCGAAGCGTTCGACGGTAGTCCTCCGTGCGCCGAAGCGCCAGCGCCGGGTGGGCTGATTCCGTCAAACCTGGCCGCTTTCATCACAATGTGACGAAATACCGGGTCGTGCCCATTCCGCCCGGCCCGGCGCCATGCTCAGATAGCCGCACCTGCCCACGGACCGGCCCGACCATGCGCCCTGCCCTGCCCGCCCTGCCGGAGCCCCGGCCATGAGCCGCCTGCGCGTCATCATCGGCGGTACCGCGCTGGCCCTGCTGGCCGCTGCGGTACCGATCGCCGTCATGGCCTACGCCACCTGGGACCGTGCCGTCAGCGTGGAACAGGAACGGCTGCGCGACATCGCCATGCGCACCCTTCGTCGATCGGACCTGTCCTACCACGAAGCACTGCACGCCATGCAGTCGGCGCAGGCCAGCGTGGCACAACCGTGTTCGCCCGAGCATATCCGGCGCATGCAGACGCTGGTGATGACCACGCCGGCGGCCGACCAGATGGGCTATTTCGAAGACGGCAAGCTGCGCTGCACCTCGTGGGGGGCGTTCCATTCGGACGTCAACCAGCCCAAGCCCGACCACGTCACCAGTGATGGCGCGGGAATCGCGGTGGACGTGCGCCCGGAAGCCAGCGGCCGGCGGCGGATGCTGGCGATCCTCTATGGCAGCTACGACGTGCTGATGGATCCGCGCCGCTTCGTCGATGTCATCGTCGATCCGCACGTGCGCCTGGCCTTGGCCAGCCCGGATGGGCGCCTGCTGGCCAGGCAGGAAGGCATGGACACAGCGTTGCTGATGGCCATGCTGCGCAACCCCGGTGAGGGCCTTGACCAGAACACGCTGTATGCGACCGCGCGCAACGAGGAATGGCTGGCGATCGCAACCACACCACGTACCGCGCTGGCGGCCACGTTCCGCCAGCAGGCGTGGCTGTTCGTACCACTGGGCGTGCTGCTGGCCGCCGCGGGTGCCGGCCTGGTGATCTGGCTGTCACGTCGCCGCCTGTCGCTGCGCGGCGAACTGGCCACCGCGATCCGGCGCCGCGAGCTGTACCTGCACTACCAGCCGATCATCGAGCTGGATACCGGCATCTGCGTCGGCGCCGAGGCGTTGATCCGCTGGCAGCGCCCGGATGGCACCCAGGTGCGTCCGGACCTGTTCATTCCATTGGCCGAGGAAGCCGGAATGATCGCCGACGTTACCGACCTGGTGATCGAGAACGTGGTGCGCGACATGCGCGAGCTGCTGGTGGCCGACCGGAGCGCGCACATCGCGATCAATCTTGCCGCCGAGGACATCAGCAGCGGTCGTGCATTGAAGATGATCTCCAAGCACATGGCCGGCAGCGGCATCCTGCCGCAACAGATCTGGATGGAGGCCACCGAGCGCGGCTTCCTCGACCTGGACCGCGCCCGCACCATGCTGGCGCAGGCCCGTCGCGCCGGCCACAGCGTGGCCATCGATGATTTCGGCGTGGGCTTCTCCAGCCTGCAATACCTGGAGCAGCTGCCGCTGGATGCGTTGAAGATCGACAAGTCGTTCATCGATGCGATCGGCACCGAGAGTGCGACCAGCCCGGTGACGCCGCACATCATCGACATGGCCAAGGAACTGGGGCTGTGGGTGGTGGCCGAGGGCGTGGAGACCGAAGCACAGCTGGCCTACCTGCACAGCCGGCACGTGGAGTTCGGGCAGGGCTGGCTGTTCTCGCGGCCGCTGCCGCGGGATGAGTTCGTGGCCTTCCACCACAAGCGGCAGCAGCGCTACGGCGCGGCGCGGGAGGACATGCAGAACCCGCGTAGCGTGCCGATCGAGCGTGAGGGAGTGGAGTAGGACGGCGAACGGCGGAGCCCCTCGTGGTGGGTCGCGCCCGGTGAATCCATCACTTGGGGCCGGGTGGATGGGTCGCGCAGGGGGCGCTGCAAGTACGTCCATGTAAGCTCGGTCGCCGCATCCATGCGGCTCACGCCCCTGCGCAACCCACCCACCCGGCCACGGACACATTGCGGCGACGTCCCACCCCGGAATCAACAGAAGAAAGCAAAAGCAAAGGCAAACGCGGGTCGCTGCGCCCGGTAGATCCACACCATGCGTGGATGGCGTGGACCCCGGTAGTGCCGGCCGCTGGCCGGCACCACATCATGGATGATCACGGCCTACGCCCAGGCCTCCGGCCGTACCAGCAACCATGCAGCGGTCATCGCCAGCAGCAGCAACGGCAACCACCCCAACCGGGTGGGCCCACCGGCCTGCAGCAGCACACCACCCGCCACACCTCCAGCAGCAATGGCCAGGTTCCAGCCAGTCACCAGCATCGATTGCGCCAGGTCCGCGGCGGCACCGGCACGCCGGGCGAGTGCGGTCTGGAACAGCGTCGGTACCGCGCCGAAGGCCACGCCCCACAGGATCGTCGCCAGCAGCAGCGCGGTCGCGTCGCCCGGCCACAACAGCAGCGCCAGCACCGGCAGGATGAAACCGATCACTGCCGCCCACACCAGCGTGCGCAGGTGGCGGTCCACACCCCAGCCGGCAATACCGATGCCGGCAATCGCGGCCAGGCCGAAAGCCAGCAGCAGGCGATCCAGCCACGGGCCCGCCCCGGCGTCCACTGCCAGCGGTTCGATGTAGGTGTAGAGCACGTTGTGCGCGAGCACGTACAGCACCATCACCAGCAGTGCACTGCGCACGCCGGGCATGCGCCAGACGGCGCCCAGCGATGTGCGCTGGCCGGCACCGGCGGCGGGCAAGGCTGGCAGCGCCCAGCGCGCGTAGGCCAGCAGCCCCACGCCCAGCACGCTCATCAAGGCGAACGCCCAGCGCCAGCCGATCTGCTGCCCCAGCAACGTGCCCGCCGGAACACCGAGCGACAGCGCCAACGGCGATCCGACCATCGCCACCGCAATCGCCCGGCCCTGCAGCGAGGGCACCACCATGCGTGCGGCATAGCCGGCCACCAGCGACCACAGCAGCCCGCCGCTCACCCCCGCCAGGAAACGCGCGGCCAGGATCAGTGGGTAGCTGCTGCTCAACGCAGTCAGTGTGTTGACCACCACGAAGCCGGCAATGGCTGCCAGCAACAGCGGGCGTCGTGGCAGGCGCTGGGTCAGCGCGGTCATCGGCAATGCGGCCATCACCGAGCCGAGTGCGTACACGCTCACCAGCTGCCCCACCGCCGCATCGCTCACGCCCAGGCTGTCGCCCATCGGCCGCAATACACCGGCCGGCAAGGTCTCGGTCAGCAGGGTGATGAAGCCGCCGCCGGCCAGTGCCAGCAGGCCGGCCCATGGCAGACGCGTGGCTTCACCGGCCGGGCCGGCCGCATCGATGGCATGGCCGCTCATCGTGCCGTCCCTAGATCGGCATACACCGCATCGCGCAGTTCATCGACAAAGGCACCGTCCATGCCTTCGTACAGCGTGTTGGTCAGCGCCACCACGCTCAGGCCGCGCGCAGGGTCGACGAACCAGCTGTGGCCGTAGGCACCGCCCCATCGCCATGTACCTGCGTTCTGCGGCGTACCGCTGGCGGCCGCATCGCGCAGCACCGAAAAGCCAAGGCCGAAGCTCCAGCCCGGCGGTTCCGGCGGCCCCTGCTCGCCCACCTGCGGGGTCGCCATCTCCGCCACCAGCCGGGGCGGCAACACGCCGGAGCGCTGCCCGTCGCGCAACGCCTCCAGCACCCGCATCACCTCATCGGCGGTACCCACCAGGCCCGCGCCAGCCGAAGGAAACCGGCTGGCGTCGGTCGCGCGGGCGAGGCTGTACTCGATGCCTACCGTGCCCTCGAACGGGGCGACCACCTCGCCTTCGCGCAGGCGGTGCGGCTGCGGGGTGTCGGTGACATAGGGCGTGGCCAGCCGTGCCGCATCGTGGGTGGCGAAGGCGGTATCGCGCAGGCCCAGGGGCGCAGCCAGCAAGCGGGCGAACAAGGCCTGCAGCGTTTCCCCGGTTGCCGCTTCGGCCACGGCGCCGGCCACATCCACGCCCAGCGAATACATCCACTGGCGGCCCGGTGCGAACAGCAGTGGCGCCTGCGCGATGCGGCGCACGTTCTCGGCCAGCGTCAACGGGTTGGCATCCATGCCGTCGCTGACACCTGCGCGCGCATAGGGGCCATCCGCATCGGCTTCGAGGAAGCGGTAGCCCAACCCGCTGCTGTGGCTGAGCAGCTGGCGCAGGCTGATGGGCGGCGTGCTGCCATCGGCCAGCGCCGGGCGGAAGTCCTGCAGCCAGCGCTGCACCGGTGCATCCAGGTCGAGCACGCCCTCGGCCACCAGGCGCAGGATCACCGTGCTCAGCAACGGCTTGCTCACCGAGGCCAGCCGGAACAGCTGGTCGCGCTGCATCGGCGTGGCCGACTCGCGATCCGCCAGGCCCGTGGCCCCGGCATGGCGCAGCACGCCGTGCTCGCGCACCAGCACCACCGCACCGACCAGGCGCTGCGGGTGGACCTGCTGCAGCAGCCGCTGCACCGAAGGCAGTGTCGGCGCAGGTTCGAAGGAAGGAGCGGCATTCATCGCGGTGATCCGTGGGGGAGAGGCCGCCACGTTAGGCAGCGGGCGTCCGCGCAAAAAGCCGGTTGCCGCTCCGGGCATCATGGACCGTGTAGTCCGCAATCGGCATGATGGCCGGAACCGCAAGGCCGCAACGGTCTCCACGCAACCCCGCACCACAGTGTTGCGATGGCGGGGCCGCCCGCTACAGCCGCGCCGGCCTACCCTGCCGCTTTCATTGCCCGCACGCCCATGTCAGTCCTGGACAACCTCGCCAACCTGCAGACCTTCGTGCACGCCGCCGACACCCGCAGCTTCGTCGAGACCGGGCGCCTGCAGGGCATTTCCGCCTCGGCAGCGGGCAAGTGCGTGGCGCGGCTGGAGCACGCGCTGGGCGTGCGCCTGTTCCATCGCAGCACGCGCAGCATCACCCTCACCGCCGAGGGCCAGCTGTTCCTGGCGCGCTGCCGGCGCATCCTCGACGAGCGCGATGCCGCGCGCACCGAGCTGGCACAGCCACACGCCACGCCCCGCGGCACGCTGCGCATCAGCCTGCCGCTGGTGGGCGACCTCACCCTGCCGTTGATGGCCGAATTCATGGCGGCGTATCCGGATATCCGCCTGGACCTGGACTTCAGCGACCGCCTGGTCGATGTCATCGAGGAAGGTTTCGATGCGGTGCTGCGCGTTGGCGAACCCAGCGACTCGCGGATGAACGCACGCCAGCTGGGGGTATTCCCGCGGCGTGTCGTTGGCTCGCCGGGCTACCTGCAGCGCTGCGGCGTTCCGCGCACGCCGGCAGGCTTGATGCAGCACACGCTGCTGCACTATCGCTTCCCCACCACCGGCAAGCTGGAACCGTGGCCGATCCACTGGCCCGACGATGAAATGCCGCAGGAGCTTCCGGTGCACATGGTGGCCAACACCATCGAGGCGCGGGTAGCGCTCACACTGCGCGATATCGGCCTGGCCTTCGTGCCGGTGCACTCGGTGCGCGATGCGCTGGCCGACGGCCGCCTGGTCACGGTGCTGGACGAGCATGTGCATTCCTGCGGCACCTTCCATCTGCTGTGGCCGTCGGGCCGACACGTACTGCCGAAGCTGCGGGTGTTCATCGACTTCGTCGGCGCCCGCCTGGGTACCGTGCCGTAGATCCACGCCATGCGTGGATGCGTCTCGCGGCGAAAGGAAGCCGAGCATCGGCTCGGCTCTACAGAACCGCCCGACCATCGGTAGCGCCCGGCCATGCCCGGCGGCCGCACACCTGACCATTCAGCCACTGCCGCTATACTGGCCGCTCATTCCTCCCAGAGGCTCGCGACCAATGCGCCATTGATGCCGCCGTCTTCCCAACAGACGGCCTGACTCTTCCCGCCCCTGCGCGCAGGGGAGAACCCGGCATCCATGGAGGTCGCATGACCACACATTCCCTCACGCTCGATCGCGTGTCGTATCGGCTGGCCGACGGCCGCCCGCTGTTTTCCGATCTGTCGTTTTCCTTCGATCCGTTTGCCACCGGCCTGGTCGGTGCCAATGGTGCCGGCAAGAGCGTGCTGGCACGCCTGCTGGCGGGCCGGCTGTTGCCCGACAGCGGCCAGGTGCGCGGCAGCGGCCGCGTGTTCCTGTTTCCCACGCCCGGCTATCCACCGTCCGGCACCGTGGGGGAGCTCGCCGGCGTGGGCGAGGAACTGGCTGCACTGGCGCGCATTGAAGCGGGCAGCGTGGACGAAGCCGACTTCGCCCGCGTCGGCGACCGCTGGGATCTGCGCGAACGCCTGCAGGAGCGATGGCAGGCATTGCGGCTGCCGGACGATCTCGATCCCGCCCAGCCCGCCGCACGCCTCAGCGGTGGCCAAGCGATGCAGGTGGCGCTGTCCGGTGCCTGGGCCAGCGGTGCCGATTGGCTGATCCTGGACGAACCCAGCAACCACCTCGATGCACGCCATCGCCAACAGCTGTACGAACAGCTGCAGCAATGGCGTGGCGGCCTGCTGGCGATCAGCCACGATCGCGAACTGCTTGGGCACATGCAGCAGATCGTCGAACTGGACGCGCGCGGACTGCACCGCTATGGCGGGCCGTGGCAGCACTACGCCGATGCGCGTGCCGCCGAACGCGAAGCTGCCGCCGCCCAGCTTGACCACGCGCGCGCCCAGCACCGCCAGCAGCAGCGCAGCGCGCGTGAGCAGCACGAACGGCAGCAGCAACGCCAGGCACGCGGCAACCGCGATGCAAAGCAGGCCAACCAGGCGCCGATCCTGCTGGGCCGGCAGAAGCAGCGCGCCGAGGCCAGCCATGGCCGTGCTCAGCAGGTCCAGGCCGAGCGCCTGCAGGTCAGCGCCGACCAGCTGCGCGCAGCGGCATCAGCGGTTCACGCTGCGCCGGAACTGGCACTGTTTGCCAGTGAAGGCGAACGCGGCAGTTCACGCCTGCTGCAGGCAGAGTCGCTGGTGCTGCCGTACGGCTGCGTCGCTCCCTTGCAGCTGGAGATCCGCCGCGGGCAGCGCACCGCTGTGATCGGTGACAACGGTGCTGGAAAATCCACCCTGCTGCGTGTGCTGGCAGGGCAGCTGCCTGCACGCAGTGGCACCGTGCAACGGCATGCGCCATTGGCACTGCTGGACCAGCAGCTGTTGGGATTGTCCGGCGGGCGCAGCATCCTGGAGACGGTGCAGGCGGCGAACCCAGGCGCCGATGTGGGCGAACTGCGCACGCGGCTGGCCTTGCTCGGGCTGGACGCACAGCGCATCCAGCGGGCAGCCGGCAGCCTCAGTGATGGCGAGCGGGTGAAGGGGGCGCTGGCCAGCGTGCTGTATGCCGATCCCGCACCCCAGCTGTTGCTGCTGGACGAACCCGGTAATGCGCTGGATCTGAGCGCGTTGCAGGCGTTGGAAGAGCTGCTTGCTGCGTGGCCGGGGGCACTGATGATGGTCAGCCATGACCGGCATCTGCTGCAGGCGTTGCGACCGACGCAGGTGCTGCAGGTCGCCGCCGATGCCTGGCAGTGGCGGGACGCGCTGTAGATCCACGCCGTGCATGGATTCGCCTGTGTAGAGCCGAGCCCACGCTCGGCTGCAGCTGCAGTAGATCCACGCCCTGCATGGATGGAATGATCCGCCAGCCGAGCGTTCGCTCGGCTCTACAAGGCGGGCAAAGACCGGTTGAACCGCCATCCACGCATGGCGTGGCTCTACAGGAGCCGTCAGCTCAACGCTTCCACACCGGGAATGCCTGCGGCATCTGCTGCCACAGCAACGGCCCCGCGCGCAGTTCCTGGTCGTTGAGCAGGCAGGCGTCCAGCTCCGCACGCACCGCGCGCTCATCCATGTGCACGCCAATCACCACCAGCTCCTGGCGGCGGTCGCCCCACAAGGGATGCCATAGCCGCTGCATCGCCGCGTGCGCGGCCGAATCCGGGAATTCCTCCAAGCCCGGCAGGGGTGCGCTCCAGCAGTCGGCCTGCTGGCGTGCCCAGCCAAGATCGCTGTACGGCAGCGGTGTCGGCGGCAACAGCGGTGTGGTGTTCTCGATGCCCGCACGCACGCGATCGCGCGCGGCGTACCAGAAGCCTGCCGCCTGCGTGCGCGTCGCTGCACCCACGGTGTTCAGTTCGCCCACCCAGTCCATGCGGTTGGCCAACCAGAACCAGCCCTTGCTGCGGATCACGCCGGGCATCCCTGACTGCAGCGCGCGGGCGAATCGCGCGGGGTGGAACGGGCGTCGCGAGCGGTAGACGAAGCTACCGATGCCGTACTCCTCGGTTTCCGGTGTGTGCTCCCCGCGCAATTCCTTCACCCAGCCCGGCGCACGTTGTGCACGCTCCATGTCGAAGCGACCGGTATCCAGCAGTTCAGCCAGTGGCACATCGCCGAAGCTGGACAGCAGCAGCTTCGCGTTTCGGTTCAGCCCACGCAGTACCGCCAGCGTGTCCTGCAGTACCTCGTCATCCACCTGGTCCACTTTGCTGACCACGATCACATCGGCGAACTCGACCTGCTCGCACAGCAGGTCAACCACCCCGCGGTCATCCTCCGGGCCGGCCTGCTGTCCACGCTCGGCCAGGCGTTGTGAGGAACCGAAGTCGGCAAGGAACGCGCTGCCATCCACCACCGTCACCATCGTGTCCAGGCGCGCGATATCGCTCAGGCTGAAGCCGTGTTCGTCGCGCACCGCGAACGTCGCGGCCACCGGCATCGGCTCTCCGATCCCGGTCGATTCGATCAGCAGGTAGTCATAACGACCCGCATCGGCCAGGCGCCGCACTTCCTGCAGCAGGTCATCGCGCAGCGTGCAGCAGATGCAGCCGTTGCTGAACTCCACCAGCGTCTCTTCGGTGCGGCGCAGTTCGGCACCGCCTTCGCGCACCAGCTGCGCGTCGATGTTGACCTCGCTCATGTCGTTGACGATGACCGCCACGCGCAGTCCCTCGCGGTTGCGCAGGATCTGGTTGAGCAGGGTGGTCTTGCCGGCCCCGAGGAAGCCGGACAGCACGGTGACCGGAAGGCGGCGGTCGGCGCGGGAAACAGTGTTCATGTCGGAGCGGGTTGGCTGCGGAACGGAAATGTTACTGTATAACAATTATTGCGCAAGGAACCTCCCCCGATGAAGTCGCCTTCTGCCGCCCTGCTCGATGCCGGCGCGGTCGCCCTGTCCAGCCTGTGCCTGCTGCACTGCCTGGCACTGCCCCTGCTCGCCGCCGCGTTGCCGCTGTTCGGCGCGTGGGCCGAAGCGGAATGGGTGCACCTGCTGTTCGTGGCCATCGCCCTGCCGCTGACCGGCTATGCGCTGTGGCGGGCCGAGCGCCGTCATCCGCTGCCCGTGCTGGCCTGGGCCACCGCCGGTGCCGGTCTGGGGCTGTTGCTGGCCGGCGCGCTGGCGCTGCCCTCGCATGACTGGGAAACGCCGATGACCGTTACCGGCAGCCTGCTGCTGGCTGCCACGCACATCTGGAACGCACGGCACCGGCACGCGGCACGCGGCACGCGGCACGCGGGGTAGAGTCGACTGTTAGTCGACTATCGCGCGAAGCGCGGGATTTCATGCCGCCTGGGCAAAGAGCAGTCGACTAACAATCGACTCTACACCCCACGGCCTATTTGCCGTAGCGGCGCAGCAGCTCCACCAGCACTTGGGCTTCGGCGGCCCGCTGTTGCGGATCTTCGGCGCCCACCACGTGCTCCTGCAGGTGCTCGTGCAGCAGCTCCATCAGCAGACTGTGGGCTGCACCGCGCACGGCGGCGACCTGCACCAGCACGTCCGCGCAGTCGCCCGCCTCGCCCTCGGGCGTGTCCAGCGCCTGCTCCAACGCCGCCACCTGACCCGCGATACGGCGCACCCGGGTCAGCAGCTGCTTTCGATGCTTGTGTACATGGGCCATGGCGGGATCATATACCCTATGGGGGTATCTACTCCACCCCCCTTGGTCCCCCCATGCACCTGGACGCCCTCGCCGCCGCCCGCCGCCACGAACACCGCTTCGACGACGGCAATCCGCTGGCCGAACGCAACACCCGCCGCGCCATGTGGCTCACCGTCGGCATGATGCTGGTGGAGATCATTGGCGGCTGGTGGTTCAACTCCATGGCCGTGCTCGCCGACGGCTGGCACATGAGCTCGCACGCGTTGGCACTGGGCCTGTCGGTATTCGCATACCGCTGCGCGCGCCGCTATGCGCACGATCCGCGCTTCGCCTTCGGCACCTGGAAGATCGAGATCCTGGCCGGCTACACCAGCGCCATCGCCCTGCTCGGCGTCGCCGCACTGATGGCCGTGCAGTCACTGGAGCGGCTGTGGGTGCCAGCGCCGATCCACTACAACGAAGCCATTGCCATCGCCGTGGTCGGCCTGGCAGTGAACCTGCTGTGCGCCTGGTGGCTGCACGACAGCCCGGGCCACGCACACCACCACCATGGGCACGGCCACGATCATGGCGAACACCCCGGGCATGATCACGCGCACCACGATCACGATCACGCGCGCGGCCACGATCTGAACCTGCGGTCGGCCTACGTGCATGTGCTGGCCGACGCCGCCACTTCGGTGCTGGCCATCGTTGCCCTGCTCGGCGGCAAGCTGCTGGGCCTGACCTGGCTGGACCCGGTAATGGGCCTGGTCGGCGCGGTACTGGTCACCGTGTGGGCAGTGGGCCTGCTGCGCGACAGTGGCCGCATCCTGCTCGATGCGCAGATGGATGCGCCGGTGGTGGCCGAAGTACGCGAGGTGATCGAACAGGGCCCGTGGCCGGCACGCCTGGCCGACCTGCACGTCTGGCAGGTGGGGCGGGGCAAGTACGCGGTCAGCGCCAGCCTGGTCACCAGCGACGCCAGTCTGGATGCCGATACCGTGCGCCAAGCGCTGGCGATCCACGAAGAACTGGTGCACATGACGTTGGAGATACACCGCAGCTGATCCTGCGCGACTGCGGTCGAATCTGTAGAGCCGAGCCCATGCTCGGCTTGCCGTTGCCCT
Organism: Stenotrophomonas sp. 57; assembly: GCF_030291075.1. Classification (NCBI taxonomy): domain Bacteria; kingdom Pseudomonadati; phylum Pseudomonadota; class Gammaproteobacteria; order Lysobacterales; family Lysobacteraceae; genus Stenotrophomonas; species Stenotrophomonas sp. 57. The sequence continues at coordinate 473,417 of NZ_CP127407.1, read as the reverse complement.
TGTAGCGCCGAGCCATGCTCGGCTGTCGCAGGCCATCAGCCGGGCACGGGCTCGGCTCTACAGTCAGAGCTTCAGCATCATCCGCAACAGGTACATCAGCAGCGGCAGCGCACTCAGCACCGCACCACCGATGCCGATCCACGGCCAGCGCTCGCCGCGCACGCGCGACGCCACCGCCAGACCGCCACCCACCAGTGCCGCACCCAGCACGCCCACGCCTAGCCCGGCGGCCATGCCATTGCCGCCTGCGGCCACCGCAGCCTGTGCAGCCAGGCTGCCCGCACCCCAGCCCACCACGATCCCCAGCCAACTGGCCACGCCGCACCACGGCGCCTTGCCCTGCGCCATCCGAAAACCCCTGTGTCCTTGCCGAATTTCTGTACGGGCCGTGCCCGCATGCTGCCTACACTAGCCGCACCTGCCCCGTCGGGACATCCCATGCGCACGCTCCGCCTGCTGCTGCCCGGTGCCCTCCTGCTGCTCAGCGCCTGCGGTGGCGACGCCGGGCTTCCGTTCTCCGCTGATCCGCTGCAGGGCTGTTTCGCCACCAGCGCGCGCAAGCAGGCCGATTTCCGCATCGACAGGGAAGGCGGCCAGTACTTCGTCTCCTTCAGCCGCGGCGACCAGTGGCAGCGCGAGCCGAATGCCCTGCACAAGGCCACCCGCAGCGAGATCAGCCGCTACTTCCGCGATGACGCCGAGCAGATCGACAGCGCGTTGATCCGCATGGCCGGCGGCTTCGGCATCTTCCACTTCAACAAGGACGCGACGTTGAAGGGCAAGGCCAGCGATAGTGACTACATGGCGTTGATGCTGATCGGTGCTGGGCCGGTGTATGCGATGAAGTGCCCGTAAGACGCAATGATTCTGATGGCGACTCAGGGCACTATGGGCGCATCCTGTCTTCTTTGAGGAGCGATGCCAATGCTGCTGCTTCTGCTGCTTGCGGTAAGCGCGCCGAAGACCCAGGGTGCCTATGACGAAGTCCGGCAGCTGCCCGATGGCCAGACCCTGATCATGCGCACCCTGGACTGGGATCTCGGTGATGGTCGCCACGAGCGCGTTACCGTGCATTGGCTGCTGCAGGAAGACGGCCGCCTGCGCTACGACTTTGATCGGCAGCCACCGGAAACCCAGGACGTCCATCGTCGGTCGTGCGCGCTGCAGGGCATGCAGCCCTCGCGTGGCGTCAACATGATTTCAGGAGAAGGAGCTACACACGGCTACAGCTGCACAAGCCAGCTGTAACGCCGAGCCCACGCTCGGCTCCTGCCGTCTTCATCCACGCATGGCGTGGATCTACAGCAGCAGCCACCCCGGGACCCCGGTAAAAGCTGCGGTACCATGCCCTCCCCCGAACCGCCCCGGTACCCGCCGTGCCCCATTACACCGGCCCCCTGCTGACCCGCGACAGCGCCGATACCCTGCGCCGTGCCCATGACAAGGGCGCGGCCGACTGGCAGGGCTCGCTCGACCTTGGCCGCAGCCAGGACAGCGTGGCGCTGGATGGCGACGGCTTCCACTTCCGTGGCCAGCACTACCCGTGGCCGGGCAAGCTGAAGGACCGCACGCTTTACTACTGGGATGGCGACGAGTTCGCGTCGATTTCGCGCTACAGCGGTTCGCTGATCAAGCTGGTACCGACCGAATGGGGTGCGCCCACCTTCGAGATCGACGGCATCAAGATGCTGCCGACCTCCAAGCTGTCACCGTTCGAGGATGCGCGCCGCAAGGTCGAGCTGGTCGCTCCGGCCGGCAAGGTCATCCTCGATACCTGCGGCGGCCTGGGCTACTTTGCCGCCTGTGCGCTGGAGGCCGGTGTCGGCCAGATCCGCTCGTTCGAGAAAAACGCCGACGTGATGTGGCTGCGCACGCTCAACCCATGGTCGCCGGATCCGGACTCAGCCGCGGCCGGTGGCCGCCTGCAGTTCAGCCACGGCGATGTCTCGCAGCAGATCGAACAGGTGGCCAGCAACAGCGTCGACGCGATCCTGCACGACCCCCCGCGCTTCGGCATCGCCGGCGAGCTGTACTCACAGGTGTTCTACGACCACCTTGCCCGCGTCATCCGCAAGGGCGGGCGTCTGTTTCATTACACCGGTGCGCCGAACAAGCTGACCAGCGGCCGCGACGTGCCGCGTGAAGTAGCCAAACGCCTGGAAAAGACCGGGTTCAAGGCCGAGCTGGCGCTTGACGGCGTGCTGGCCGTCAAGCGCTGAGCCTCACTCCGAATCCACCTTGGCCAGCTTCATCACCCACCTTGGCACTTCCGGTTCACCGGCGTAGAAGTCCTTCGGTTTTTTCTCCGCCATCGCCCAGCGGTGCAGCCAGCTCGGGCCGTAGCGGCCACTGTAGCCTTCGGCCCCGCGTGCATAGGCCGGATCGCGCATCGCCTCGTCCAGCGAGATGAAGCGATAGCCGCGGCGCTTGGTTGCCGCCACCAGTTCGGCGAAGGTGGCCGCGTTGAGTTCGTTGGCATGCATCAGCCACACCTGCGGCAGTGCATAGCCCAGCAGCGCCTGCGACTGCTTCTCGTAGTAGTCGAGCTTGTTCAGCATGTACGGCACATAGCCCTTGCGCAGCTGTGCCAGCGTCGCCTCGCGCGCCAGGGAATCCGGCTGCTCGTTCATTACGTTGGCATAGGCGAACGCCCACACCCACTCGCCGTTGTCGACCGTCACCGGTGCCACGCGGTAGCCATGCTGCTTGAAGAACACGTCCATCTCCGCGCGTTCTTCCGGCGTGCGCCCGGCACGCAGATAGGGGTGACGCATCCACTGCGGTTTCAGCCCGCGCTCGGCCAGCAACGGCCGCAGCACCGCCTCGCCACGAAGGAAATCCTGCTGGAACGCAGGCACGCCCTTGGCGTTCAGGTCCATGTGCGAGTAGGTGTGGTTGCCCAGCACATAGCCGGCGTCCAGCCAGTCGCGCAACATCTTCACCCGCGCCGGCTGCACCTGCCCTTCGATCTCAAGCTTGTTCTCGTTGACGAAGCCCACTACCGGCACACCCGCCTGGTGCAGCTGCGCCATCAGCGCCTCGTGCCGCGACTGAAGATCCGTCGGAACGATCTTGTCCACCCGCGCCCAGGGCAGGTCGTCGATGGTCACCGCGATCCGGCGGTCGACTTCAGCGGCGTGTACCGCCAACGAACACAGCAGCAATGGCACAGCACGCAGCAACCAACGCATCAGCACATCCTTGCAGGAGCGAAGCGCAGACTGTAGCGCGATTGCGGGCGCGTGGTTGGTCACACACCTCTCAGGGGCTGGGCGACTGCACCTGACGTTCGCGCACGATCGCCCGCCACAGCATGAATCCCGCCGCCATCGCCATCAACAGCAGTGCGGCCAGCACCAAGGCCAGATCATCAGGATTGCGCAGCAACGGTGCATGCGCGCGGGTAAGAATCTCGAACACCACCTGTTGCGCCTGGGCCAGCGGCAACCGCCCCTGCTCACCCAGCTCCACCAGACACGCTGCCGGCGAAAGCGTGGCCACGGTGGTCCACGCCATGTCATACAGATGCAGGACGCGGGTAGCCAGCAGCAAGATCACGGCATGCAGTGCCATCAAGCCCCAGTTGGTCCATCGCAACCGTTCCGGCAAGCGACCCAGCCGGTAGATGCTGATCGACATCGCACCCAGCAGCGCCAGCACCACACCGGCCATCGGAACCCACTGCAACGGTTGCCACGGCGCCAACGCGGTGGAACGTGCCATCAGCTGCTCTGCCACCTGCATGCGTGCGGCAGCGTCAGGGCCACCACAGGCTTCATCCACAGGCTCGAGCAGCAACCCCACGCGGCTGTGGAAGAAGCCGGCGGCAAGCGCCACCGCCAGCAATGCCACCACCTGCAGAACCAGCAGGATCGGGCCCGGGCCACAGATACGGCAGAAGCGGGTAGCAGCAGAGGCCATCGGTTCATCCATGACAACAAAGGACCATCCTAACCAATCACCCTGTGCTTGTCGGCTGTCGGATACGACAACCGTCGCGTGGTCCCGGTAGGATGTGGATGAGCATGGATGGGCGTATGTAGAGGTGTTGTGGATGGTCACGCTGTATCTGTGGGTGCGAACGCTGCTCCCGCTGCTGGCGTTCGTGATCGCGTGGATGCTGCTGTCGCGCCTGATCAAGACCCGCGCGGCGCGCCTTCCACGCGTTCCCTTGAACCTGCCCGAGCACAGCAGCAGCCCGCGCCGGAAGGACCGGCGCATCTACGCACGCAAGCTGCGGCGCAGACCGGGCCTGCGCACCGCAACGCGCCCGGCCACCGCGCCGCGCAGCTGGAACCTCGCCGCGGTGTTCGTTTCGTTCTCTGCGTTGATTGCCGCCGTGCTGGTCATGCCGGATGGCGCGCGCTTCCAGGTGATGGCCGAGAGCCTCACCGGCTACCCGGCCACGATTGCTGAGGTACGTGTTCCGGCGGGCCGGCAGCCCCTCGTGCTGCAGGCGTGGCGGCCAGCACTGGCGCAACTGTCGCGGCCGGTAAGGATGCGCTACCCGATCGGTCGCACCGGCGGCGAGCATGAAGCGCACGCCACGCTACCGGTACAGGTCAGGCATCAGGGGGATCGGCTGCAGGTAGCTACGGCCGTGCCGGTGGATGCCGATGTGCTGCATGCAGAGCTTGCGCGCCTGGCGGGGCTGCCGGTTGAGGCCATCACCGTCCGCCAGCGCGAGATCTCGCCCCGGCTGGAAACCGGCTGGAAGCCGCTGGCCGACCTGTAGAGCCGAGCCCACGCTCGGCTGCTGTCCCGTGAAAGAGCACGCGCTATGCGCGCTAGCCGAGCATGGCTCGGCTCTACAGATCAGGACCCCCGCGGCAGCTTCGCCGCCCACATGTTGTCCACCAGATTCGGGTAACGTCGTCCATTCTCTTCCGCACGCTGCCGCGCCGCCTCTTTCTGCGCAGGCGACAAGGGCTGCGAGGTCTGGCCCTTGGGGTTGGGCTTCTTCCACGGGGGTGTCTTGGTCTGGCGCATGGATGCAGCTTACCGCTTCAGGAAGTTCAGCAGCGCCAGATTGAAGTGGTCGGCATGGCTCGTATTGCAGCCATGCGGCGCGCCTTCCAGGATCACCACCTCGCTGCCCGCTATCGCCTGATGTGTTCGCTGCCCGGAACCTTCGAACGGCACGATCGCGTCGCTGTCACCGTGCAGGATCAGGGTTGGCACCGTGATCTTCTTCAGATCGTCGCGGAAGTCGGTAGTGGCAAACGCCTGCATGCAACCCAGCGCCGCCGTCTGGTCGGATTGATGGCACAGTGCGATCGCCGCCTGACGCGTCTCTTCGGTCACCATCAGCTGGCCATTGGCGCTGAAGAAATCGCGGGTGAAGCCATCGAAGAAAGCCTCGCGATCCTTCTCCAGACCACTGCGCATTTCGTCAGCCTTGTTCTGGGTCAGCGGGCCTTCCGGGTTGTCGTCGCCGCGTAGCAGGAACGGCGGCACCGCCGCCGCGAACACCACGCTGTGCAGGCGATCCTGGCCATGGTTGGCCACGTAACGCGCCACCTCGCCACCGCCCATCGAGAAGCCGACCAGGGTGACGTCGCGCAGGTCACGTTCATCGATCAGCCCAGCCAGATCCGCCGCCAGCGTGTCGTAGTCATAGCCCTCGGCCGGTTTTTCGGAGCGGCCGAAGCCGCGCCGGTCGTAGCTGATCACGCGGTGCTGGGCGTCGCGCAGGATCGACACCTGCGTCTTCCAGGCATCGGCGGACAGCGGCCAACCGTGAATCAGAATGACCGGGCGGCCATCGCCACCGGTGTCTTCAACGTGCAGGCGGACGCGGGAAGCAGGCATGGGAACTCCTGTGGAAGGGGAGGATTTCAGGATATGCGCCGTCCCCTATCGGGGTCGTGATGGAATCGGCGGTCGCCATGACACCCTCTGCACAGGGCGCGCCACCCGGCCAATCCATGGATGCGGGCATTCACCCCCTGGAAAACCCGTTTCGTCGCAGCGCGGCTGCGGCCCCCGGAGCGCCGTGCGAGCCTGCGTGAATCCCGCCCTGGAGCCTTGCCATGCTGCTGCTCACCCTGCCCCTGCTTGCTGCCGGCCTGGCCGCCGCCCCGAGCGCTAACGGAACCCTGCGCGAGCAGATCCGCCGGGCCGACGCGGAGCTGTTCGCCGCCGCGTTCGACGACTGCGACGCCGACAAGGCCGCGACCATGACCACTGAAGACATGGAGTTCTTCCATGACAAGGCGGGCAAGTCCGCCAGCAAGCGTGACGACTTCCGCCGCAGCGTGGCTGCGCTGTGCGAGAGCACCCGCGCCAACCGCACCCACCTGCGCCGCGAGTTGGTGGAAAGCTCGCTGCAGGTGTTTCCGCTGCACGACGATCGCGCCCTGGAGATCGGCGATCACCGCTTCCATGAGCGTGATGCAAAGGGCGTCGAGCACTGGACCGGCCAGGCGCGCTTCATCCAGGTCTGGCACCGCGTGGACGGGCGCTGGCTGGCCGAGCGGGTGATCAGCTACGACCATCGGCCGGCGGACTGATCGCCGCGATGCGGTGGTTCACGGGCCGGTTCTATACTGACCCGATCCATCACGACCTACCGCTGCAGATCGCCCCATGGCAGAGATCACCCCCAACCACCCCGACTATGGCCTCAACCAGCAGATCCGCCAAGGCGTGGCCGCACTGGATGCCCAGCACGGCCGTGCGTTCGACCAGACCAGCGAGCGGCTGACCGCCAGCCTGACCGTGCTCGCCCGCGAGCAGGGCCTGCAGCAGGTCGACCACGTGCTGGTCAGCAACGCCACGGCCAACCAGCCGGCGGGACACAACATCTTCGTGGTACAGGGCGACCCGGCCAATCCGGCGCACCTGCGGGCGATGATGCCGACCGCAGTGGCTGCGCAGACGCCGGTGGAGCAGTCGATGCAGAAGCTGGGCATTGCCCCGCAGCAGCCGTCCATGGGGCAGCTGCCCGAACAGCAGGTCCGTGAGCAGGAACAACAGCAGAACCCGGCACACCGCCTGGGCTGAGCCGCCTCCAGCGTTACCGGCGGCCCACCGCGAGAACGTCGACTCGCCGTGCGCTTGCTGCCCTAGGCCATGCGCGGCCCGGACTGCTCCTGCACCTGGCGCTGCTGCAGTTCATCCTGCGTGCGCGCCTGCCCAGACTGCGACAGCTGCTCAGCGCGCTCGAACGAGGTTTCTGCCGGTGTCTGCGCGGCCACCGCCGTTGGCATGCTGGCCCGCAACTGTGCCGGGTCGTTGCGCTCACCCTGGACGATGAAGATGCTCTGCGCCACATCGGCCTGCGCAGTGCGATCGCTCAACAGCACATGGTCAACCTGGGTCAGGCCATTGGCTTTGGCCAGCGCGTACAGGCTGGCACTGATGTTCTCGCTGGTGGCATCGAAGTCGCGGCCCCGCTCTGCATCGAGCCGGGCCACGCCCTGGTTGATCTGCGAGAGCAGCGGATCGTTGCTGTGCCAGGCCAGACGATCACCGCTTCGTTCGCCCATGCTCTCAGCATCACTCAGCATGTGTTGCTTGAGACTGCGCTCCGGCAGGGGATTGGTTTTCCTCTGGTTGAGCTCGCTGTCCGGAAACGGCGGATCAATGCTGTCCACACCGTGGATGTTGCGCAGCGGTCGGAATGCATCCTTGCCTGCCCCCTTGATGTCAAGAGGAATGCGAACATCCGGAAGAAGCTGGCCGGCGGGACCTCCCAACGCGTTCACGTCGATGCTGCTTTTCCGCTGGATGCCCGCGTGATTCAGCGCCTCCCAGGTGAAGTCCACGCAGTTGTGGCGAACATCCTGATAGTGCTTGCTGAAGCCGAATTTCTCCGGGTCCGAGCCGAACTGCTGGAGCTTCCTGTACTGCTCTTCGCTGATCTCGAGGGTACGGGTGTAGCGCGGGTCTCTATAGACCGTTGCGTCATCCTCCATGATGGCGCCAGGACCATTCATGCTTCCGTGCTCCTTGGGAGCAAATCCGTAGCTCTTCGCAGGCACGCCGGGTGCATGCAGGACGTAGAACATATGTCCTGGGGCGGACGTCTGCGGAACACCCTCAGCGTCGACGGCCTGCTTGTGCGTCCTGGGGTCGATCAGCGGTGTGCCAGGTGCAGCAATAACGATCTCTACGGTATAGCGCGGCTTGTCCATAAGGTGATTCCTTCGTTCCTTCCAGCGGTGAAGTTGATTACTTGCCTGGCGGCCGGGCTGCGTGTAACCGCACCTGAGCCGAGTAATGCTGCAGTTCCGGCGAGGCCTGCACAGTACGGACCTGTACGCGATAGCGGTTATCAGGCTCCAGTGGCAGAGCAACCAGGCTCAGCGTGTACTGGCCGTCACTGCCCATGTGCGGCGACGTATACCGCCATTGGCTGGATGCATGCCATTCCGGAAGCTGTTCACCTGCATTGAGCACCCCGGCCTGATAGCTGTCGTAGGTGGGAACATCCTTCCAGGCATCAGTGCCCCACTGCTGCAGGGTCACCTCGAACGGGACCCTCGATGTGCCCACGTCAGGCTCGTCCGGCCTTCGCGTCCCTTGGCGCTGCAACTCCAGCTCCAGCGCATACGTGCGACCCGGCTGGAAGTTGCGGGCATTCGTCTCGAACTCGAACCGCACCGCTTGCCCGGACTCGGCAAGGTTGATCGGCTTGACCAGATCCAGCGGCTCCGGCGCATCCGGTACGCGGCTGCTGCAGGCGCCGAGTGCGCTCGCCAGCGTGAAGATCAGGCCGGCACGCAGCCAGCGGTGGATACCCAGCATGATTCAGATCCTTTGGCTCCCTGCCATGGGGTTCAACCCTAGCGGGTCGGCGTTGGGCACTGCAACCGGGCAAAGAAAAAGGCAGGGCCTGCACCCTGCCTTCTTCACGCCAAGAACCACCCGGCGGGCCAGAACATCCGGGTGGTGCAGGGCGATCCGGCCAATCCGGTGCACCTGCGCGCGAATCCCGCACCGCGATTGGGCTGTACGTCAGCCCAATCGCATGGCGCTCGGTTCCTGCGCGGTCTGCTGAGGCTCCAGCGCCGCCGCACGCACCTGCGCGTGCTGCCCCTGCTCCAATTGTTCCACCCGCGCGAGTGACTGCTCGACAGGTGACTGCGCCGCCATGGCGGTGTCCATCGACACCCGCGTGGCCGCGGGATTGTTCGGGTCGCCCTCGACAAGGAAGATCCGCTGCCCCGCACCAGCATCTGCAGTGGGCTGGCTCAGCGCCACATGGTCGACCCGCTCGAGGCCGTTTTCCTTGGCCAACGCAAACAGGCTCGCAGACATGCGTTCGCTTGCGTCGTCAGGGGTGCGGCCATGCTGCTGGTCCAGCGCTGCCACCTTGCCCCGGATGGACTCCAGCAACTCGCGGTCCTTCTGCGGAAGCTGCTGCTCGCTGATCAGGTATTGCATCAACGTGCGCTCCGGCATCGGGTTGCGCACCTCCCTGTTCAGCTCGCTGTCCGGAAAGGGCGCGCGGATACTGCGTATCGCATCCACGTTGTCCAACGGTTTGAGGTGGCCCTCGAAGCCCTTCCGCTCCATGCCCAGGATGTTTTGAGGATGCAGGCCCGCGTGATTCAACGCACCCCAGGTGAAGTCGATGCAGCTGTTGCTGGCACCGTTGTAATTCATCTCGAAGCCGTGCTTCGCAGGTGCATTGCCGAACGTCAGCAGTTTGTCGTACTGCTCCCTGGAGATCTCCATGTCGCGCCGGTAGAACGGCTTCTGATACTGATCCGCATCGTTCGTATACACCTTGCCCGGACCACTGCGGGCGCCATGCTCTTCCGGCGCGAACCCCAGGCTGTGGCTCGTTTTCCCATCAGAGACCGTGTAATACACGTGCCCGGCCATGGACGTGCCGCCCGCGCGAAGCGGTGTACCGGGGGCGGCAACATAAATGGAAACGATGTAGCGATCATCCATGACGTACTCCTATTTGGCGCGATGTGTGTAAGCCAACTGCAGTTCAGATGGAACAGCCTCCAACCCGGCCGGCGGTGACAGCAGCTGGATGCGCAGGCGGTAGCGCCCGGGCGTCACCTGCTCCGCCCAGGCGAAGGTCACGGTGCGATAGTGCCCGCCCGGCTCAGACAGGCCGGCCGCCACCAGCGACGCGTCATCAGCACTGTCGGGTACTACGCCGGGCACACGCCCATCCGGGCCAACTGCCACCATTTCCGAGGGCTCGAAGCCCTTGAACTGGCGGCGCGTCAGCGGCACCGGCGAGTTGCCAGCCGCATCGATGCGCTCAAGCCGCACCTCAGCCGACAGCCCGTCGCGCACGAGGCGTTCTGCAGCCTGCGCAGCCTGCTCTTCATCCGTGCCTTTCACACGCAGGCCGATCAGCAAGGTGGGGGCCGCATTCGGGCCGGGCGGTGCCAGTTCGAAATCGACCACCATCGGTTCATGCATGGCTGTCAGCGGGAACGATCGGACGATCGGCACGACGTTCTCCTTCTGCGAGGCGCCGGGAGCCTGTGGCGCAGGTGCGTCGGTCGGTTGGCAGGCCGCCAGCAGGGCCACGCATGCCACGGCGGCCGACTTCAGCAGGTGACTACGAAGTGTCATCCATGTACCTCGATCAGAGCATCTGCAGGCAATCTACATCACGCACACCTGCCACGATGTGATTGGTGTTGGCCTCCAGTTCATCGAATTGCGTCGCTCAGGCGCACACAAAGAAGGGCAGGACGCACCACCCTGCCCTTCCTGTTCATGCTGCCGGATGCCCTTACAGCTGGATGCGCGCCACGCTCTCGTCAGCGCCCTTGTCATCCTTCTCGCCGTTCTTGATGCTCACGAACAACACGTTGTTCTTCGCATCCAGCGCCAGGCTGTTCGGGTGGGTCGGCACCTTGTAGGTCGCCACCTTCTGGTAGCTGTCACTGTTGTACGCGGTCACCGTACCGGCTTCGCGGTTGGTCACGTACAGGCGCTTGCGCGGTGCATCCAGCAGGATGCCCAGCGGGCCGGCATCGGTCGGGATGCTGGCCAGTTCCTTGCCGGTACTGCGGTCGAGCACCAGCACGCGCTGGCCCGGATGCTTGCTGACCAGGCCGCTGCTCTTGGCCTGGTAGCCACGCAGGAATTCCGAGCCCTGGTCGGTCACGAACAGGCGCTTGCCGGCCGGGTCCAGCGCGATGTTCATCGGCTGCTCGGCGGCGATCCTGTGCTGCGCCACCACCTTGTTCGAATCCGTGCCCACCACCACCAGGTCGGCCAGCAGGTTGCTGGTGTAGACGCGCTTGTTGGCCGCATCCAGCGCCAGGCCCGGCGCTTTGGCATTGCCCAGGCCGTCGATGGTGTTGATCACCTTCAGCGTGGTGGTATCGATCACGAACAGCACGCTGCTCACGTCCGGCTGGCTGCTGTGGCCGGTCACGTACAGGCGGTTGGCCGCGCTGTCGACCACCAGCTCGCGCAGGTCGTGGGTGTAAGCAGCCTTGCCGTCCTTGCCGGTCTTCTTCTCCATCAGCTGGATGGTGCCGACGGCCTTGTTCTGCGCGGTGTCGACCACGGTCACCGACAGGTCCACGGTGTTGCCCACGTACAGGCGGTTGTGGGCGTCATCCAGCACCACGCCGAACGCCTTGCGCTCCAGCGGGATGCGGGTTTCCACGGCCAGCGTGGCCGGGTTCAGGCGCAGCACCTGGGCCGGGCCGGCGTCATCACCGAAGCCACCGGATGAGGCCACGAACACGGCGTTCTGCTTCGGGCTGTAGGCCAGCTCGTACAGGCCTTTGGCCACGGCCTGGCGCTGCACAGCGGCGGCGGTGGCACTGGCGGCGGGCGCGTTGTCGGCGAACGCGGAGGGCACGCCGAGGCTGAGCGAAACGGCAACGGCCAGCGCGGCCGAGCGGAAGAGAGGAGTACGGAACATGCGAGCGTCCTTGAATGGGCACGGGAAGGTGTCCTGGCTCGCTGGGCCGTACTGCGACGGCCCGCCCCGCATCTGTCTGCGCGGGGTGGGCTGGCTGGGGTTGCGGGGGAATGGTAGCAGGTGGGGGGGCGTGGCGTGCGCCGGCGCGGGCATGGCCGACGCTCGACCTCGATGCTGCGCCCGCCGCTATGCCATCCGTGGACCGTGGCTCTGCTGAAGCTGCTGCTCCTCCTGCAAGCGCTGCGCGTCTCGCTGCGGCTCATTCTGCTGCAACTGCGCGACCCGATCGAACGAGGCCTCCACCGGTGCCTGCGCAGCAACCTCCGCCGGCATGCTGGCGCGCTGGTGTGCCGGGTCACTGCGGTCCCCCTGCACGATGAACAGCTTCGGTGCGGTATCACCGCGCTGCTCGCCCAGCACCACTTCGTCCACGCGCGAGAACTGCTGCTCCTTCGACAGCGCGAGCAGGCTGGCACTGACATTGCCGTTGCGTGCACCGAAAGCGCCGAGGTCGGCCACCTGCTGGTGGATCTGGTTGAGGCGGGCATGATCATCGTGCGCCGGGTCTGCGGGCGTACCGCTTGCCGCGAGGCTGCTGTTGCCGCGCCACTGCTCGCCGTTCTCGGTGAACATCCACTCGCGGAACGTCTGCTTCGGCATCGGGTTCCACTGCACCTTGTCCAGCTCGCTGCCCTTCACCTGCTGCGGAATGGCATTGACGGCGCGGATGTTGTCCAGGACCCTGGTAGCGCCCTCGTAGTTGGTGATCTCCCCGGCCAGCCCGACCGGGCGCAGGCCTGCGTGGTTCAGGGCACCCCATGCGAAATCGGTGCAGGCGTTGGAGAAGAAGTCGTAGTTCATGTCGAAGCCGTGCTTCTTCGGGTCTGCGGAGAACTCGAGGATGCGGTCGTACTGCTCCTTGCTGATCTCGATCGTGCGCTCGAAGCGGGGCTTGTCGTAGACCCGCAGATCCGTGTCATCGACTTTGCCCAGCGAGGGATTCGCACGGTCTTTCCCCATCGTGAATCCCCTGCTCACGGGTACCGGGTCATTTGATCGCGCCAGCGAAAGAAACATGTGCCCGGCAAATGACGGATCCAACAATCTCTTCTGGCCCGCGTCGCCCACATCGACTCTCGGCGTGCCCGGTGCGGCAAGATGAATCGTGACCGTATAGCGCTCTGCTTCCTTGCTCATGTCTTACTTCCCTAGCGATTGATATCCAACAATAAGTTCAGCTTGGAGCCCTTCCAGCTGCGGGCGGTCCTCCATCAGGTCGACTGTCAACCGATACCGGCCCGGCTCCAGCCAACCGACCTGCGCGAACTGAAGCACCTGATACAGCATCTCATCCGAGTGCAAACCGGCCTCGATCAGTGCGTTGTCATCCAAGCTTGTATCAGCCAGATATCGCACAACCTCATCTTCTGGAATTCTCTGTGAGTCGCGCCCGTCAGGAGTGCTCTGCCATAGCTGTACAGGACGAAGTGCGCCGCAATCAATCCGCTCCAGGCGCAATCGCGTGGGTGGCTTTCCCAGCCTGATCTTCTCCCACGCGTCCAGCAACGAGCGCCCATCGGTATCCTGCAGCCGCAACCCGATGTTCAGGATCGGAATGGCCGGCTTCTGGGGCGCCGGCAAATCAAACGTGACCTCGGCAATCCGACCGGCCTTCTGCAACTGCACGGCCCGCGTGAACGGCACAACCGTGCGCGCCTCGGCCTGAGCGCGCGTCAGCAGGGGCGGCGCAACCTCTGGCGCAGGTGACGCACGGCATGCCGCCAGCGCGGCCAGCACCGCCAGTACCACCAGCCCCCGCCGAACTGGACGCGTCATTGCTCCTTCAACCGCAGCGAATCGGCCACATCGGTCTTGGCCGCCACCTCGGTGGCGATGCTGGCGCGGCGGTGCCCCGGGTCGTTGCGGTCGCCCTGCACGATGAAGATGCTCTCGGCGGCATGGCTGTTGTGGGTCGGCCGGCTGAGCAGCACGTGGTCCACGCGCGAGAGGTTGTTCTGCTTGGCCAGCAGCAGCAGGCTGGCGCTGATGCGCTGGCTGGCCGCATCGAACGGGCGGCCGTGCGCGGCATCCAGCTCGGCCACTTTCTGGATCAGCTGCGAGAACAGGCGATGGTCCGGATGCGAAGGGTCCAACAGCGTGCCGGCCACTTCAATCGGCGTCGGCGGCGGTTCATCGCTGGCACGGTCGCCTTGGCGATGATGCTCGGCCTCACGCTCGGGCATCGCGTGGTGGGTTTCGGCATTCAGGTCGCTGCCCGGGAACGGCGCGGCAATGCACTGGATCTCCGGCAGGTTGAACAGCACCGCGAACTCGCCCAGGTTGCTGCCGCCATCCAGCGGCGCCGGCAGCGGATGCAGGCCAGCGTAATGCAGCGCCGCCCAGACGAAATCGCTGCAGCGGTTGATGGTGGCCGGGCGATCCACATCAAATTCGAACTCGGCCGGCTCCTCGGCGAAATCACGCAGACAGCCGTAGTGCTCCTCGGTGATTTCCAGGGTGCGGCTGTAGTAAGGGTCCAGATGCTCGTCAGCATCGTCGTGGCGCACCTGTGCGTACTGCATGCCGGTGCGGGTTTCACCCGGCGCCTGGCGCGGTGGCGCGAAGCCGTAGCTGTGAGCCTCGTCGCCCGCAGCGACCTGCAGGTACATGTGGCCGCGCGGCGAGATGCCCCCACTTTTCAGCGGGGTGCCGGGCGCGGCCAGATAGAGGGTTACGGTGTAGCGTGTTGCCTGCTCCATGCCTGTTCAGCCTTGATGGGTGCTGCGGTCCTGGGCGGATGATGGCATAGGTGGGATGGGGGGCAGGTGGAGGACAAAGTTGGGGCCACGACTGGCATGCTGAATGTGTGAACCAGCGTGCATTCCGGCGGTGCCCATGTATCGTTGTATGGAGTAAGGCGGGAGTGGGCCGTATAGTTGGCGCATGTGAAGCAATGGATTTGCTCATGGACCTCATCGTGAGGCTGCCGACACTGTTGCCCTTGTATGAACGATTACGCGGGCCGTGCTTTCAGGCTCGGCCCGCTGTCGCGATTGGCTCGAAACCAACCATCAGCCAAGCAGACGCGCAAGGCCCACGCCCTCGCCTCAAGCAGCGATCCGACATGCTGCGGGCCTTTGAATCCCGTGATGGATCTATCGCTGGCAAGGTCATCGGCCCGACGTCGCGCGGCATCAAAGGCGACCGGGCTGTTCTGGCTACGGATGCCCTCCCTATTCTTGCGGACGCCGACCGATCCACTCAATCGGTCACTAGCAGCAGCCGCCCCACTAAACGCAGGAACTAAGATGCCCTTCCAATTCCAGGCCAAGCCTTACTCCTCGCTCGATCCGATCAGTGAAACGGAGATCCCTCGCCCAAGAATTGGACCGACTGTTCTGGCAGACGGTCGGCACGGGACCGAGTACCAGTTCGCCATCTATCGCGGAGAGTCGCGTGTAGGTGGAGTTGGATTCGATGGGTGGGATGAAACTACGCAGGACGAAGGACGCTCCGTCCACTGCTTCGTCTTTGACCTCAAGCATGCTCAGGTCATCCACGCCATGCTGGCATACAAGCAGACGTTGGGTAACGCCGATGACGACTTCACCTATCTCAAAGGGCTCGCACAAGGCTTCGTACTTTCATTCGCAGGCCGAACTGACAACGATGAATCCCTACGCTATCTCGCGGTGACCAGTCCGCAGGCACTGATGGAATCGCAGATTCCGGCACCCGCAGACGTCGTCACGTTGGCCGACGGATCCATCGTGCTGGCCAGCGTTGAAGTCCCCGCATTCGGCGCCTGAGGTCTAAGCCATGAGCAAATTCATCTTCGATGATTTTGTGAAGACCACACTCGGCGGCGCAACCCAGACCGGGAGTGGAGAAGCCCTGACTGCGCAGCAGATTTCCGATGTCATCACCTATCTGAAATCACCGGGATCGGGTCCAACCACCAGCGTCAGCTTCGAACAGTATGTAACCGGCAACATGCAGGCCCACCCTCCGCGACTTCCGGATGGGATGGATTACCTCGCGTTCTCGGGCAAGGACACCGCAAAAATATCCAACTACACCAATGCAGAGGTGTACTCAAAGGATATCAACGGAAAGTCGGGAATAATTGGCGATACCCCATGGGGAAAGTTCGTCGATCAGCTAGCCAAGAATCCAGCTCACATCCCCGATCTCCAGTCGATGGAAGCTGGCCTCAGAAGCGTGATGGAGTCAAAGGGGATCGTTCCCTTCGACAAGAACTATGTGGGTGCGCTCCAAGACATAATGTGGAACGCCGGCAGCCCAAAGTTCTTCGAGAACGCCATTGCTACGGGCAAGCCACTGATCGCTTTCGTGGATGGGGCGCCTCCCGATCGCGGTTTCAGTAGGTTCGAACTAGCCACCGCCCTCGACCACCCCACCGTCCGCATCAACGGCTATCCCATAAGTGCCTTCGGGCCTGAGCCGCTGGCCTTCGCAAGCCAGTCCGCCGCCGAGTACCAGGCGCTTGAGCGCAGCCTCGCGCAGCATGCCACCACCAACAGCGCGCACCCCGTCGACGTCGCGCAGGTGCGCCTGCATCTCAAGCCCATCGACGGCTATGACGCTGTCAGCAAGACACTCTTCGAACGACCGCTGCACGACTACAGCGCGTTGAACCTGAGCGAGATGTCGACCACGCGCGCCAACTGGGTCGCCGCGCATGCCGACCTGGGCACGGGGCCACGTCTGTTCGCTGATCTGCCCGATCCACCATCGCACGCGCCCCTGCAGCCAGGAGCTCCACGCGGCCCTCCCCATGCGGCGACGGTTGCCGAAGCAGTGGCCGACGTTGCACCGCATGGCATGCACGCCGGAATCAACCCCGCCATCAAGGTTGCCGGCGTTGCGGGCGTCGCACTGCTTGCGCACGACTTCGCCACCTCCGGGCACAAGTGGATTGAGCTGAACTCGCAAGGCAATGCCGCAGGCGCAGATTCCACCGCCGCACACTTCGTGGGCCGCAACGTCGGCGGCGCAGTGGGTGGCTTTCTTGGCGGCGCTGGTGTCGGCCTCGCTTCGGGCTCGTGGACGGGGCCCGGCGCCATTGCAACGGGTATCGGTGGCGGTGTCCTCGGTGCGTATCTCGGCGAACGCTGGGCCGAGCAGAAAGACATTGAACGCGTCTACTCCCAAGTTGACCCGATGGGTCGCACTTGGACGCGCGACGCCGCTGACCCCAATGGGCGCTGGCTGCGAGCCGGCGAACAGCAGCAGGTCCAGAGCACCGACCTGGGCACCGGCGTCGAAGTCCGCCCGGTGCAGACGGCACAGGGTGACGACGTCACCTTCCGCACCAGCTATGTTGCCACCGGCACATTGGAGCGCCAGTTGAACTGGCAGGCGGCCCGGGCCTCGTATGAGTTGGGCTTGTCGAATCCGCCACCCCCACAGAACCCCTACCGGCTGAACGCCAATGGCTTGGCCGAGCCGGCACGAGGCGCCTTCGAGACCGATCGCGCCTTTGTACGCGATGCCAGCTCGGGACAATGGGAACTTGAAATCAAGGAAATGGTGGATGGCCGAGTGCCCAACAGCCGCCACCTGCCAGTCTCGGCGGAGCAGGCGCAGGCTCTGGATGAACAGTCGCGCACGGTCATCGCCCAGAACGCGTCAAACACCAAAGCCGCGATGGCTGCGCGCTACATGGTTGCTCACGAGCAAGGACGTTGGAGCGACTTCGGCGACGCGAACAATCCATCCATTCCCCGTGCCATTCAGGACGCGCAAGCCAGCGCCGACACGTTGAAGGCGAGTGATGGCAATGCCTATACACGGCAGGCGGACGGCCAATGGGTCAGCAAGGGTGTGATCTTTGACAGCGCCGCCAACCGGAACCTGAGCGACGAGCTGGAGATCACCTGGCAAAGCCAGAATGACGGTATCGCCGGGCTGCACGACATCGCCAGGCAGCTCAAGGAGACCGCACAGGTTGCACACGAAGGTATTCGCGGCCAGGTGGATGCGCTCTACGCGCGCCATGGCATCGAGCGCACCGAGCAGCAGCTTGCAGCTACAGCCGTCGCGGTGGAGCAGACGCTGAATCTGCAGGGCAGAACAGGCGACGTGGTTCTGGAACTGATGCCAGACCCCCGTACCCACGCGCCCAGCGCAGAAAGTGCCATCGCCACGTTCGGTGACGCCGGCGGAAACCGGATGGTGCTCACCGGCACCACCACCATTGAGGACATTACGCGGGCTCAGTCGCAGTTTCGGCCTGAGGGTTCACTGGCTGCCCAAGGCGCTGCGCCTGCAGATCAGGCGACGACACCCGACGTGCCCGAGCTACGCATTGCTGCGTTGACTGCAAAGGAGCAGGACGCACACCGGCAAGCGCTGCAGGAGGCCAATCGTCAAGGCAGTGCGGCGGTGGATGCGCAGCAGGCAGCGTCTGCGGCCGTGCTGGAGGCGCGAGGGGTGCAGGTTGACCCGGGTGAGGCACTGAAGGTCAACCGTGACCTGCAACGAGGTGCGGCAACCAGTGCTGCCGTTGAACCCGCTCGCGAGCCCACTCCGGCGCCCGCTCCCGTCATCGCCGCACCCTCGGCGTCGATTGTTGAGCCAGAGCGCACGCGTCCCTCGCGTGAGAGTGAGCAGGCGGAGGATGCCGCCCGGCAGAACGCTCGGAAGGAGGAGCCGGCACCGACTGCACCAGCAGTGGGCCCTCAAAGTGCCTCGCAGCATGAACCGACTGTGGAGGAGGCCCGTGAAGCGCGGAATGCCTCGGTCGTAGGTACTGCGGCCGGTGCAGGCTCAACCCAGCCAGTTCACATGCAGGAGCACAAGGCTGAGGATCCCACGCTTCAGGGCGGTGCTGAGCCGCAGAAGCTTGCGGATGCACTGCCGGTGCAGCCAGCCGTCGCTACAGCTCAAGACAAAGCAGAGCAGCCACTGCCGCAACCTTCTGAGAGCGAGCAGGCCCCAAGGACCGCGCAGGAAGCCCCGTTGGATCTCCCAGTTCCGCCGCTACCGGCCCAGGACGATCCGGAGCCGGAACCTACAGGCCCCAGAACGGCTGACGTTGGCGGAGACGCTACCCGTCAGGCAGCGCCGCCCTCTTCCCCTTCAGATGAGGAGCTCGACCTCCCTGAGCATGTAGCGCCGCCGTCGGCCGCTCTGACGGAAAGCAATCCAATGCGGCCCGGACATCCCGATCACCCGCTCTATCAGCAGATCCGCGAGGGCGTAGCGGAGCTGGATGCCCAGCACGGCCGAAGCTTCGATGCCACGAGCGAGAGGATGACGGCAAGCCTGCTGGTTCTAGCCAAGGACAATGATCTATCCCACGTTGATCATGTGCTCGTAAGCAACGCCACGGCAACGCATCCCGCCGGCCACACCCTCTTCGTGGTGCAGGGCGAGGCGAACGACCCCGCGCATCTGCGCGCCTCCATGCCAACGGCAGAAGCGGCGCAGACGCCTGTGGAGGAATCACTGCTGCAGTTCGATTCGGTCAGCAGGGAAGCGCAGCAGCGCGCACTGGCCAATCAGCAGGAACAGCTGTTGCAGGATGAGCGAGCGCAGCAGGACATCCAGGTGCGCGCGGCAAGCATGGGATGAAGGTCAGGTTCGGGTGCCGGCGGGGCCACGAGTTGGCCCGTGCCTGTGATCTCGCCCCCAAGATGGCAACAAGGGAGGGAGGCTGCCCAGGAGCGGTCTCCGCACCGTCGATGCAGGCCATCGGCTAGCTGGATTTCTCAGACGATGCATCCGCCCGGACGGCGCGGCGTCTGTCTTCGTCGAAGAGCAGACACTCCGCATATGTCTCGTTGAGCCGTAGCACCTTCTTCTGCAGATCCGGGACGCCGGTAAGGATGGTGAGGTGCTGCCCCGCCATCATCGAAAGGTTGTTGCTCATCCGGATGACGTTGATCGCCAAAGGCATGGGGAAGCCATCGCGACTCCGGTTCATTGCGTGTACCCCTGCGTGTACGAATGAGTTCAGCGGAGCCCAAGCGTGTAGCTTCAGCTCGATAAGGTGCGGGAGCAGATTGCCAAGCTCCGATACTTCCGCAAATGCATCCAGCATCTTCGACAGCATCGGCAGCCCCTTTTCGCTCATTCCAGCTTCCGGTGGAAGGGACAGCAGTTCGACCTGCTCGTCGGCTGCACAGTGCAGGATCCAGACGGACCGCGTGAAGGCCTCGTACTGGCAGCGCATCAATGCCATCGCAGAGGACGCCATTCCGGCCTGCAGCAGCGTGCGAAGGGCGTCTGCATGTTCAAGGCTCAGCAATGCTGCGTCCAGTGACGCCAACAATCTGGGCGAGTCATCCGCCAGCGGATGATCCACCGTGGAGAGGATCGCCTGGCGAAGCAGCGCGGATCGGTTGAGCAGGTCTTCCATGACGATGACTCCTGGTATCGGCGGGTGGAGCATATCCAGCGGAGGGAGCTGCCTGCCAGAGCCCATGCGGAACTGATCCCACGCTGTGAGACAGCTCCAGACCATCCTCCCCTCCCCCACCGGAGGATGCCGATGACCAGAATCGACCCCGCATGGCTGGAAGCCTTCGACAAGGAGCTCCTCCACCTGTTCGCCATCGACCATCGCGATGCCGGCATGGATGAGTTCCTGCTGGGCTGCTACGCAGACCTTCCGCCTCGCGAAGCAGCACTGGCGTTCGGCAGCGACTACGACCTGGAGCGCGACGATGCGCTCTGGCCACGGCCGGGCGTGGCGCTGCAAAGTTAAGTTGTGTCGCAATCGGCACGCTGCGCGTATCAGCCCAGCGGGCTAGGTGTCGCTTTTGGGATCCTATACGGCTACAAACCGTACTTTTTGAAGCGCATCCGGGCCATAACTTAACACCGGCCGAAACCACTGCACCGCAAGGGTTCTGCCACACGTTCGCCATGCAACAATGCCGTAAGCGTCAGCATTTGCGGCCTCTGCGGCTTACGGTTTCTTGGCATCTCGCAACCATGCGAGTACACCTTGGCATGCCACCGGAGAAGGGTGGCGCGGGACTCGAAAACCCGTCTATGTACCAGATGTATGCGCTTGCCAGCCGGCGCCACCGTTTGTGTGGCGCCGGCTGGCAATCCGTTCGCGTTTCCATGGCGGGCGGTGCGTGGGGATCTTCGGATCCGCCGGTCTGGTACATACCGGTTTTCGAGCCCGCACCGTCCGCCACCTTTATCGGTGGCGCTGCTATCTGTCCTGTACGGAGCATTGCCATGAACACATCGGACTTCCGTTCCCTGCACGCGCAATACGATCCGGACAACGCCGAACCCGAGCGCGAATCGTCCGTCGATCCCAACGCCTTCGTCGCCACGCTGCACCGCATCGGAACCGGTGCAGCTGCGGATGGCCAACCTTGGCCGGAGCGGCATCAACTGCCCGGGCGGTGTCTTCAGTTGGCGGATGCGGATTGCGCGCTAGCCGGGCTGCGCGTGGTGGCGGAGCTGATGCTGGCTGCGGAGCGCACGCGGCAGAACGGTGCGCCGGAGGAGTACCTGGGAGATCGAGTGATGGAAGGATTGAAGATGGCGTGTGTGGCGTTGACGGCGCAGGTTGCTGAGCGATTGCAGGTGCGGGAGTAGCGCCCAAGGCTTGAACCTCAAGCAATAGGCTGTGTGCTGTCGTCGCGGCCCCGTTATCCGTTCGCCTCTGATCTGCATTCCAATGAAGTCTCTGACGTACGCAGTACTGTGCTTGGCAGCGCTGATTGGTTCAGCGCTCGCCCACTGCCACCTGCCCAAAGACGATTTGGAGCTGAAGACCTACCCCAAGGTCTCGGCTACCGAATTTGCTGTCATGCGCGAGGAGGCCCTAAGCCTAGCGGCTGAAGATGCAACGCTCGGCACCGGGCGCTTCGAAGCAAGGTACATCGAGCTCACTTGCCGAGGCGAGCCCGCTCTGCTGGTGGACAACTCATCATCACAGTTGCTCATCCTAGGCTTCACAGGCCAAGCCAGTGAGACGCCTTGCGTTCAACCTCTACTCCAGCGCTGGAGTAGCCGACTACTTCCGGGCGATTAGGGCTTTGCAACTGAGCTCCACATACAAGACGCATCGACGGGCCTGAACAGTCTGCGGTTTGCGCTGACACACTACGCTCCCCCGCCTCAAGCCATTAGCGGCTCATTGTGTCGTTTACGGCATACTTTCCCCAGAACGCCACGTGCGGTCACGGATAGGGGAAGGCTGTGAGTAGGTGGACTGAAGACGAATTGGCTGCTGCCGTTGAGGCGTATCGCCAAATGGAGGCCCGTCTTGCCAATGGATCAGCCCTTGAGAAGGCAAGGGTCTATCGGGAACTGGCCGCCCGCCACGGGCGTACGTCCAAGGCCTGGGAGTACCGCATGCAGAACATCTCCCATGTTCTAGATCAGGCAGGGAAGCCCTGGCTACCCGGGCTTCTTCCAGCATCGAACGTGGGTGCAAAGGTTGAGCCGAAACTGGCCAAGCTCCTCGGGCTCTCCGGTGAGACGCTCACGTCGGTCTCTGGTCCTACAAGGGAACTGTTGGAGCAGGAGGCCAAAGCGGCGGAGGCATCTGGCAGTTTCTCCCCAACAGACGAGGTGGACGAGAGGCGGCGTGTGCTGGCAGCTATCGTTCGGCGCCGCGGGCAGCCTGCCTTCCGTAAGGCACTGCTGGACGCATACGGCGGCTGTTGTGCGATGACGGGATGCGATGCGGCGGACGCCTTGGAGGCGGCCCACATCCGGCCCTACTCAGGTCCCAAAAGCAACGAAGTCACAAATGGACTTTTGCTTCGCGCTGACGTGCATACACTCTTCGACCTGTACTTGCTGGCAGTCGACCCAAAGTCCTTTCGAGTTTCCGTATCCCCCACCCTGATGAGTTCCACCTACAGAAAGTTGCAAGATCGTCAGCTAGCTAACCCGATAACAATTGAACTAGCCGCCAGCCAGGAAGCACTGGCCTGGCATCATTCCCGCTGTCTCTGGTAGAAACATCAGAACCAGCCACTTTGCGCGCAGATGACAGCCTTAGCAGCCATAACCGCGCATCTTTATAACTATCCGTATAGCATCCAATTGAACCGTCCGATCATTGATTGGGCCGGGCCAAAAGCCGATTCGCTGCCATTGGATCGCCCCCAATGCGGGCGAACCAGTCCGTTACAAATCCAAAAACAAGGAGACTTTTCCCTCAATTAGTAGCGCCCCAAGTTTCAGGAACAACTCATTACACTTGAAACACTAAGGCCATTAGTTTCGCCCGTTAAGTCATTAATGTTAACACGAAATCGAATAGACGAGATGCGCTCATCATCTGATGGCGGTGGACGAGGAATATCCTGCATCCTGTGGACCACAACAGCACCCAGCGACTCATCCAACTCAAAGCAGGAATCGAGCTTTTCGGAAAAGTCTGCACCGAGAGAGGCTGCGATAGTGGCCCACAACTTACCGCGACAACTTAGATTTCCGGCAAGCCTAGCCTCAATTTCCTTAGCGAGATCCAGAATCCCCTGTCCACTGGAGGACCTCCTGATTACGATAGATATAACGAATCCATTCTTTGCCAGGGGCTGAGTTAGCTGATCTAGTGAAAAGTCATGCGTTCGATCCTTCTGAGATGTCTTCACCTCGACAACCCGATCAGGCCAAGAAAAGTCAAATCGCTCATTTCCCACGTCATGCCAAGCATTAACAGCTCCGACGCAATCAGTGGAAAGTAAAATAGCTTTCAACTCCCCCCAGAGGCCTGATATCTCACGCCCCCCTCCTCGACCTAACTCCTTGAACAAATTCTGAAGCGATCGCAGCGTAGCGGCGATATCGCTTGAGTTTGCTAGTACAGGCAGAGCAGATATTGCTGGCTGCAAACAGCTAATGAAAACATCGAAGAGTTCCGCTGCAGAAGCCTCGCATACAACAATGGCGAATTTCCCGCTCAGATCGCCCTCGGCCGTACTCACTCGACAGAGGATGTTAAACCTCACGGACATATTTCTAAACCTAAACCCGTGAGTTGAAGGGACGTCTGACGAATCTTGTACCAGAAAAACTGGCGCCCCCCTCTCGTTCTTGGCTAAGAAATCAGACCTATCCCCCGCAATTCTTAGAGCAGAAAACTCCGTGCTTGATTCTGCGATCTCAAGCCTTTCAAACTCGCGCCACAAACTCACTAGCGCCCCTCCACGACGATACTTTGGCTCATACTAGCGGGCACGTACAGGGCGTACCACGCAACATCGTGAACATCCGCGCTATCTCTGTCCCGGATTCGGGAACCCAAATCGAACGCTCTCAACTGAAGACTGACTCGACCCGGCGTAAAAAAGCTTCGATCATTTGCTGTGTTAGCACTATTGCTGAAGTACTGATTCATCGGAGCGGTGCGAGAACTGGATGGAATTGCAACTGTTTTCTGCCTGGTTCGGTAGGCGGGGCGAAGATTATCAAGCAGAAAGACATCAACCATCGATTCTGGATTTACTACCAGAAGTGAACTAAGCGCTATAAGAAGCGCGCTATGGAGTTCTGCATCCAATGGATCCTTGACCTGCAGGCCAAGCAGAAACTCTGAAATAACAACTGACAACGGAACATTTTGGATAACGTCAGTACCCACCGCAGCACTAACGTCCCCGATGTTTACAAGGCTAGACGAAGGAACTCTCTGATATTCCAAAGACCAGCGCTCCTGAATCGAATTGAGCAGACTCCTATTCTCTCGGACCGCGTCTTCATCTCGGTGCAACGCCCGAGGAACCATCCAGTTCTCTACTAGTATTCGCCCCAGGTCGATACCAATCACGTTCGGGCGAGTCGGCTTCAGCAACTGAGTCAGGATAAAATCACGACGCCATTCACGCAGTGGGCGGCCTCGATTCTCCAGGAGCGCCGCGCGGACGAATTCCTCATGCTCCACATACGCCGTAAGCGCGGCCTGAACCGGCTTTTGCAGAAACACCCTGCAGAGCCCTAAGTACTTCTTCTTGTACCCATAAAACCTAGCACGCTGTTGAAGATTATCGGCGGAAGGCGAAGACCCCAAGGGTCTTGGCATGTAAGTCACGCACAGGCCTTCTACAGTATAACCGCGGTCGAGCTTAGCACCGCCAACAAGAATCCAGTATTTTGTCGCCTTCCAGTTAACTTTCTTCTCCGCGTCAGGCGTGCCATTTACCTCCACGCAGTTCAGATCATCGATCACCTCATCAGCGAGCGCCGCCATAAGTTCAGACAGCGGCCTCAGATCAGGAAATGTTTTTGAAAGCGCCGCGTATTCTTCCTTGAACATTGCTCGAGCCAACGACGGATCGCCTGAAGATATTCTCTCCTTTATCCCATTAAAAGCCTTCTCAACCCAGTCCTTATAAACTTTATGCTGAGTTGTAGCCACCGCTGGGTGAACCATCATAGAGCGATTTCTATCCTTTGAAGCTAATCCTTTTTTTCTAGTAAGTGAATGCTGGGCCGATACAAGCAGAAAGAATCTAAGCGCCTTTAGCAAGCTCTTAGGCGGAGACTTCAGTACATTATTTTTACCCGGCACATCACTCGCGGGAATTTCCTCGACAAGCCCGATGTTGGATTCGAAGAACTCCTTACCTCCGGTGTATGCATCACCAGGAGTGACCAACTCGGAGAAGGAGGGATTCAGGAGATCTGTTTGTGCCAAAAGCAGATTCGCCTGGGGAGTCGCGGTGTATTGCAGATACGAGTGGTGTGGCAGAACATCCCTAAGCGCAATGATTTTTTCATATGTAGTGCTTAGCTTATTCGGCGAAACCCTATTATTTCTAATGTCGCGGGCAAATGTATTTAAGCTAGCCTGATCACTTTCGTCATCAATTATAAGTGCAGGCAGGCCCGACAAGTTAACCCTAGAAAGAACTTCCGTCAATTTATCGAGTTGAGCTCCGTGCTTGAGCACGGTGATAAGCAATGACTTCTTCGAAGAATTTTTCCTCCAGGCGTCAACCTTGCTCTGTATTTGACTTGCCTGTGCTCTGCCAGGATTCGAGAGATGATACCAATGATCCCCACCCTCATCGATGCCAAAATCCCTTTTCAATCGGTCTTCCGACTGATCACGAAGGTTATTCTTAGTTCCGGCAAGAACCACGACCAGACCATAGCAATTATCTCTCGCAAGAGCTATCACGGTCTCAAATGACATGGTCTTACCGCTTTGCACGTAACCAACTACAAGACCGGTCTCACTACCGTGGGGTAGCGAAGGGGGCAGGCACCGCCCGAGGATTCTAAGAGCCTCTTGCAGAACGGAATGTGTCCCGTCCTTCAAATCAGATAGCGAGGGGCCATTAGGATCGCTGGATTTGCTAGTCAGAAAATCTTCGGTGAATTCTCCAACAATCGGATTCCAACGCAACGGCGGTTTAACTTCCTCCACGATACTCACTGTACTAGACATTATCAATCATAGCGCTAGAGAGCGCCCCCCTGAGTAGATAGTTAAAGTGCAGCAGGATGCCCTCCGGCGGATCACCCGAAACGTCCTCGGAAAGTATTAGTGAAATACACGTAGCGGTTGCAAATCGAAGAAACAACTCAATATTCTCATTGCGACTTCCGATAAATTCCGCAGAGAACGGATGAGCAAGTGAGACCTCTATCTCGATTCTCCTTGTATAGCGGCAATCGTCTACTTTCACATCTGACTTGGCAAGAGATACCCAGTTGTTCTGAGCAGGGTCGACGGTGGCCCTTAGTGTCACAATCCAGGTATAGCGCCCATCATTAATGGTCGCAGTCCTCTCTGAGGCAATAGCATCAACAGAATCGAGATGCTGCGGGACGGGTGTTGCATGTCGCGGATTTTCACGCACGTCGACCAATACTGGCTCAACTTGGCTCTCTATATGAGCCACTACTGAATTTGTAGCTCCGAGTGCCTGGGTTGTTATGCTGCGCTTTGTGGGCAAAGCGCGATAGTTCTCCGCCTGTGAAATTAGATTAATAGGCCCACCTTCAAGAGACTCCTTCAGGAACTCAAGAAACAGATCTTCATATTCCTCCCAGCGGAAACCATCCTTCGTGTGACTTACTTCAAACCCCTCGACATGCAGCTCACCAAATAAGCGCTGATATAGGTAGCTATTGGTCTGCTTGAAAATAGAAGCAGGGCGGTAGGTCTCGTCATGACTACCTTCAATCAATCGCCCCCTTCTAAAAAGAGAAAATCCCGCATATAGCGTCGAACCCGTCTCTCTAAGCGCGGCAAATCCTGTCACCTTCTGCCCCTGTCCGAAGTCGAGGTTGATCTGCTTTTTCCATTGAATCGGAGCAGAAGAAACATTCGCAACACCGGGGCTTTCGTATGGCAAGGCAACCAATATCTCGGGAGATAAAAAATCTAGCTCTTCGCCATTAATCGTCAGGACGAGCCGCTTATCCCTTAAATAAACCCTATATATACTAGAAAGATGATCGCGAATCTTCCCTAAAGTTCTACCCTTTGGAGAATGATGCAAACCGCGCAGGGTTACTACTGTATAGCTTTTGGAGCTATCTATGGGCCGGGATGCCACGCCAAGGGACTCAATCCCATTTTCCACGATGCTCTCGACATCAAAGGCGATAGTTCTTTCAACGTCATCCCCAAGCGCCTTAGTGCGGACACTCCACTCCCTGGAGAACCAACAGGCTGCGCTTTTCATACCCATGCCAAATTCGGACAAACCCGTCCTGTCATCAGGAACTTGCGCCGCCCGGAAAGCTCGCGGAAAATCTTCTCGTGAAATACCCGCGGCATTATCGGAGATAACTATCTCTCCCGGCAGCGCCGATTCAATAACAATATCAACTTTCAGCTTGTAATCAGAGCCATGAGCTTTCAGAAGCTCGCTCTCAAGGGAAATGAAGCTTTGAATTGAATTATCTATGAATTCCGCGAGCGCAAACCAAGGTCTATAGTTAAGATGCCTTAGAACTGACAGCATCGTAACTTCAGGCCTAATTCCTATCGGATCCATCCTTGAATCAAGTGACATCAGGAACCTCGTTATCCTTTGATTTTTCCGACTGAACTTTTCAGAAGCGCTTCTGCGACCATTTGAACGACATTAGAGTTCACCGCATTCCCTAGCGCGTGAAATGCTCGCGTGGGACTACTTGGAAGACTTTTAAGCCCATCCAATGATTGAAGCCTCGCGCACTCGGTTGGGGTCATATATCTCTTTTGCCACGCAATGATGGGAACCTGAGTATCGGTCATCGCGATGAGGCTGGGCGCAGTTGTCCTCCTTTTCACTCTCACGCCTGACGCCCTAAATTGGATTACGTAACTCCAAATATCCCTATTACCACCTTTTACGTTCCACTCCAGCTTCTGAAAGCTCGATGGAAATTCAAGAATCTTAGGAAGCCAGGGATCGATCCACTCTCGATTCTTATCGTAGAACTCTCGATTCTGCCGAATAAAATCCACCTTCCATTTTGGAAATTTAATCTGAGCGGTCTTCGCATGGCTTGGTAGCGAATCCCAACGCTCCTCGAGCGTTTTAAGGTACCCGATCCTTTTTCCGTGACTACCTTTGAATCCCTGGAGTCCTGCATACCCAAACTTCTTTCTCAACGCATATGGGGTAGTCTCTTCAAATGGGTAAGTGGCTCCCCATTCCATTGACCACAGGGGGAAAGAAGGAAGCTCGACATCTGGGGGACAGGCCATCAAAAATTCTTCCCAGATCGTCAGACATTGGATGGCTCTTGCGGATAGCCTCTTTGCAGCTACTGGGTTGTCGTCAAGTACAGATTCTATGTTGGTTTCGGCACTGCTAGTTTTCGGCCACTCAAAATCCTCAAGCGGCTTCAACGAACCCACAATATAAACTCTCTCACGAATTTGAGGTATTCCGAAGTTATGTGGCGAGAACTTCTCAGCCCTAATATCGTACCTCAGGTCAACGGTCAAGATTCGCTGAATCTCTTGCCATGTTCGCCCCTCGTCATGCTTAAGGAGGTTTGGCACATTCTCAAGAATAAAGAAGGGAGGACGCTTTATCCTAAGAATTTCGGCGACATTAAAGAAGAGACTTCCTTGCTCAGTACACTCGAAACCAAGCTGCTCGCCAGCCTTCGAGAAAGGTTGACAGGGAAATCCCGCAGTCAACACATCATGATCAGGCAATGATCCAGGATCAACTAATGTGATGTCGCCCTCAGGCATCAGCCCAAAGTTTTGCTGATAGAGCAACCGCAAATGCTCTTTCCATTCGGCGGCAAATACGCATTTCCCACCGACACGCTGGAGGGCAAGATGAAAGCCTCCGAGACCAGCAAAAAGATCAACGAATCGAAAATGCGACATATTTCTGCGATTTGATTGAAGAGATGTTGCGTAGTAGTTCATCGCCATTCCTTAGCAGTGAAAGCGCCTTCCTCGCGGAAACAAGAAATCACACGCTAGCGCAGCATCTGGCGCCACATCGAAGATGAATCTACGTATGTCAAGCGAACAGTTCAAGTGAGAGGAGCGTCACTCGACCCCAAAACCAGCTTCCAGCACTTCTCAAACACAAACGGCGGACCGAGGGTCCGCCGGTTGTGTGCAAGCTAGGGCGCTTCAGTCTCAAATATTAAGACTGGCTCCTCGTGCCGCTCCAGGCGGCCGTTCCAAATCAAACCCCAACAGGATTAGCCTTCTCCGGATCAATCTTGTACTGCTTGATCGCCCGGGCCACATCCTTCGCGGTCATCTTCCCTTCCTTCGCCAGCGCCGCAATCGCGGCATGCGCGATGTAGTAGCGGTCCACTTCAAAGAACCTACGCAGGTTCGCACGCGTATCCGAACGGCCGAAACCATCCGTACCCAGCACCGTGTACGACATCGGCACGAACGCACGGATCTGGTCCGCGTACGCACGCACGTAGTCGGTGGCGGCAATCGCCGGGCCCTGGCGGCCTTCCAGCAGCTCGGTCACGTAGGCCTTGCGCTGCTCACCTTCCGGATGCAGGCGGTTGGCACGCTCCACGTCGAAACCATCGCGACGCAGTTCGTTGAAGCTCGGGCAGCTCCAGATGTCGGCGGTCACGCCGAAGTCCTTGTCCAGCAGCTCGGCCGCGGCAATGGCTTCGCGCAGGATGGTGCCCGAGCCCAGCAGCTGCACGCGCAGCTCGCCCTTCTTCGGCTTGCCGGCGTCGGTCAGCAGGTACATGCCCTTGACGATGCCCTCGGCCGCGCCTTCCGGCATTTCCGGGTGGGTGTAGTTCTCGTTCATCAGGGTGACGTAGTAGTACTCGTCCACCTGGTCTTCCATCATGCGCTTGGTGCCGTGCTGCAGGATCACCGTCACTTCGAAGCCGAAGGTCGGGTCGTAGCTGCGCACGTTCGGGATGCCACCGGCCACCAGATGGCTGAAGCCATCCTCGTGCTGCAGGCCTTCACCGTTCAGCGTGGTGCGGCCGGCGGTGCCACCCAGCAGGAAGCCGCGGGTACGCATGTCCGCGGCCTGCCAGGCGATGTCGCCCACGCGCTGGAAGCCGAACATCGAGTAGTAGATGTAGAACGGCAGCATCGGCACGTTGCTGACCGAGTAGCTGGTACCAGCGGCCATCCACGAGCTGATCGCACCCGGCTCGCTGATGCCCTGCTGCAGCACCTGGCCGCTCTGGTCTTCGCGGTAGAACATCAGCTGGTCGGCGTCGACCGGCTTGTACTTCTGGCCGAACGGCGCGTAGATGCCGATCTGGCGGAACAGGCCTTCCATGCCGAAGGTACGGGCTTCGTCGGCCACGATCGGCACGATGTGCGGGCCCAGTTCCTTGTCACGCAGGGTGATGTTCAGGCTCTGCACGAACGCCATGGTGGTGGAGTAGCTGCGCTCGCCGCTGCTCTTCAGCAGGCGCTCGTACGCTTCCAGCTTCGGCGCCACGAAGGTCTTGTCGGCCTTGCGGCGGCGCTGCGGCAGGTAACCGCCCAGCGCGGCACGGCGTTCCTGCAGGTACTGCACTTCCGGCGAATCCGGGCCCGGGTGGTAGAACGGCACCTGGCCGTCGGCCAGCTGCGCGTCGGTCACCGGAATGTTGAAGCGGTCGCGGAAGTGGCGCACCGCTTCGTCGTCCAGCTTCTTGGTCTGGTGGGTCGGGTTCAGTGCCTCACCGGCGCTGCCCATGCCGTAACCCTTCACGGTCTTGGCCAGGATGACAGTCGGCATGCCCTTGGTGTTCACGGCCTGGTGGTAAGCGGCGTACACCTTGTGCGGGTCGTGGCCACCACGGTTCAGGCGCCAGATGTCGTCGTCGCTCAGGCCGGCGACCATCGCGGCGGTTTCCGGGTACTTGCCGAAGAAATGCTCGCGGGTATACGCGCCGCCGAAGGCCTTGCAGTTCTGGTATTCGCCGTCGACGGTTTCCATCATCAGCTTCTTCAGAACGCCATTGGTGTCCTTGGCCAGCAGGGCATCCCAGTAACCGCCCCACAGCAGTTTGATCACGTTCCAGCCGCCGCCACGGAACACGCCTTCCAGTTCCTGGATGATCTTGCCGTTGCCGCGCACCGGACCGTCCAGGCGCTGCAGGTTGCAGTTCACCACGAAGATCAGGTTGTCCAGGCCCTCACGGCCAGCCAGGGCGATGGCACCCAGGGTTTCCGGCTCGTCGCTCTCGCCGTCGCCGATGAAGCACCACACCTTGCGGTCGGACTTCTCGATCAGGCCACGGTTTTCCAGGTAGCGCATGAACTGCGCCTGGTAGATGGCGGCCAGCGGGCCCAGGCCCATCGACACGGTCGGGGTCTGCCAGTAGTCCGGCATCAGCCACGGGTGCGGGTACGAGGACAGGCCACCGCCGTCCACTTCCATGCGGAACTTGTCCAGCTGCTCTTCGCTGATGCGGCCTTCCAGGAAGGAACGTGCGTAGATGCCCGGGGCGCTGTGGCCCTGGATGAACAGCAGGTCGCCTGGGTGGTTTTCGCTCGGGGCGCGCCAGAAGTGGTTGAAGCCCACGTCGTACAGGGTGGCGCCGGAGGCGAACGAGGCGATGTGGCCGCCCAGGTCACCCGGCTTGCGGTTGGCGCGCACCACGGTGGCCATCGCGTTCCAGCGGATGATCGAACGGATGCGCCATTCCAGCTCGGCATTGCCCGGGCTCTTGGCCTCGAGCTGCGGCTCGATGGTGTTGACGTACTCGGTGGTGGGAGAGAACGGCAGGTAGGCGCCCGAGCGACGGGTCAGTTCCACCATGCCTTCCAGCAGCTGATGCGCGCGCTCGGAGCCCTCGACATCAATAACGGCCTTCAACGACTCGATCCACTCCTGGGTTTCCACAGGATTCGGGTCGTTGTTCAGCACCTCGTTCAACCAGTTCATTAGCGCTCCCATAACCGCACGCACGCGCGCGACTGTTGTATAGATTTCTAGACCGCAAAGTGTAGCGCACCAAGGGCTTTCGTCACTTGGCTACGCAGGCGTATGGATGCAGGCGGCCAGTGTCCGCAAGGCCTGTCCCGCCCTGTCCAGCAGCAGGACAGGCCCCTGTTTCCGGCCGCTACGGCCTCCTGCGGCCGGTGCCCGGCTGTCGCATCAGGACCGCTGCGCCCATGTGCAGGACGCAGTGTTACTGCGGCCGATGACGGTTGTGGGGCAGCGTCGGGGCCACGGCGGGCGACGTTCGGGCTTCGCTACTGAACCGGCGACAACGTGTCGCACCTGCCTCTGGATTGCCGCTGGCCGTGGGCCCAAGGTGGCCCGTGAGTGATGGGCCCGGTGGCCCTGCTCCCTTCCACAGCATCGCCGGGGCGCCTCGCAAGGGGCGCCCCTTTTGCTGTGAGTGGGGCTGGCCGTGGCCCAAATTGCACCTGCTTGTGGCCGAATCGGGTGTTGTCGCTTTCGACATATCGATATATCGTTTGCACTCGTTTACCGATATATCGAAATGAGCCGAAGCCCCTCTCCCAGACCCCGTTCCACCGATTCGGCGGTACCCCGTCGCAACGGCCAGCCGCGCGTGCTCAGCCGTGGCGACCTGCGCCTGCTGGTGCTGGCCCTGATCGGCGAGCAGCCGCGCCATGGCTACGAGCTGATGCAGCTGATCAGCAACCAGTTCATGCAGGCCTACACGCCCAGCGCCGGCACCATGTACCCGCTGCTGGCCAGCTTCGAGCAGGCCGGCTGGATCGAGGCCGAGGAAGTGGACGGCAAGCGGATCTTCCGCATCACCGCCGCCGGCGAGTTCGAGCTGAAGGTGCAGCGCACCCAGGTGCGGCTGGCGCAGCGACGCGCCTTCGACCGTGCCCGCGAGATCACCAAGGCCTCGCTGCCGGCGCCGCTGGCCGGCGCCCTGCACGAGTTCAAGCGGGCGCTGGTGCACCACCACGGACGCTGGGCCGAGGGCGAGGCGGACGAAGTGGCCGCGCTGCTGACCCGGGCCTCGGCCCTGCTCAACGGTACCGCCGGTAACGAGCAACCACCGATTTCAACGACCCAGCCAGACTGATTCCAGCCAGGTCCTCCCCCATGCCGCGCGCCCCCGCGCGACACCTTTACAGGCATTCCCATGACCGAACACAACAACACGCGCCTGCGCCTGGATGTGCGCTTCCGTGAGCTGACCGTGCTGCGCACCGAAGAGGTCACCCCGCACATGCGCCGCATCGTGCTGGGTGGCGACGACCTGGCCGGTTTCGATTCGCCCGGCGCCGACGACCACATCAAGCTGTTCTTCCCCAACGCTGCGGGCGAGATGGTGCTGCCGACCATGACCGCCGAGGGCCCGCGCTACCCGGAAGGCAAGGAGCATTCGCCGGCCCGCGACTACACCCCGCGCTGGTGGGACCACGAGACCGGCGAGCTGGCCATCGACTTCGTGCTGCACGACCAGGGCATTGCCGGGCCGTGGGCCGAACGCGCGCAGCCGGGCGACAGGCTGGTGATCGGCGGCCCGCGCGGCTCGTTCGTGGTGGCCGACAGCTACGACGCCTATGTGCTGATCGGCGACGAGACCGCACTGCCCGCCATCGCCCGTTGGCTGGACGTGCTGCCGGACGGCGCCGAGGTGCAGGCCTTCATCGAAGTGCGCGACGAGGCCGAGCGCCAGGACCTGCCGCAGTACGAGAACGTGCGCATCCACTGGCTGGAGCGCAACGGCTTCCCGCCGGCCAGCAGTACGCTGCTGGAAGACATGCTGACCGACTTCGAGGCGCCGGACGGTGATGTCTTCTACTGGATCGCCACCGAATCACGCCGTGCGCGGATGATGCGCAAGTTCATCGAAGGCCACCTGGGCGTGCCGCGCGACTGGATTCGTTCCACTGGCTACTGGAAGGCCCACCCGGACGAAACCGACGGCGATTGATCAAAAGGCGGTGGGTGCGGACCGTTGGTCCGCACGCTCTTGACGGTGTAGAGCCGAGCCCACGCTCGGCTGCTCTCCGCTCGGCCACCGATGGACCCATCGCGCTACGCGCGATGAGCCGAGCATGGGCTCGGCTCTACAGCAGGGACCGCGACCGGCGGCTTGGCCCCCTGCCGCGTCCACCCAACCCGCACCGCGTGCCAAGGGGCCATCGCCAAGACGGTCGAGGCCGGGCAGTGGGTGTTCGCTCAGATAGGCCGAGGCGACGGTCTCGGCCACATCGCCCACCGTGCCCTGGCTGCGCAATGCATCGCGCATGCGCGGGTCGTCCAGCGAATCGGTGAAGCCTTCGCTCCAGCCTTCCACCAGCGTCTGCAGGTGTGGCTGGAAATGATCGAGCTGCTTGAACAGCGCGCGGTGCGCACCGGCGGTGAAGCCCAGCTGCAGGCCGAAGAAGGCGGTGGCCAGCGGCAGCAGCACCACGTAGCTGGCCAGCAGCCAGTGATGCCAGCGCTTGCGCCGCTGCAGCCAGCCGCGGCGATGCAGCCAGCGCCAACCGAGGAGGCCCAGAACCAGGCCGAGCAGCGTGCCGAGCAGGCTGCCGCCCAGCAGGTCGAGCAGGCTCAGGCCCGACCAGAATTCGTTCAACCAGTACTGCGCGTCCTGCATGGGTCTTCCTTCCGTGGGTGCGGCTGCGCCTGAAATGCCAGCCAGGTAGAGTCGACTGTTAGTCGACTAACGCGCGCAGCGCGGGGGTTTCCGGCATCGCGCCAAGAGCAGTCGACTAACAGTCGACTCTACCAAAGCGGAAGCCTCCCGGCCCGGAGCACGCCAACCAATGCGACAATCGCGCTCCTTTCCTGCAGCAACGAGGCCCACATGGCCAAACTGACCCTGGCCAGCGTGGACGCGCTGCGTACCCGCTTCGCCGATGACACTGCCTGCGATGCGGCGCTGGTCGCCTTCGCCGACACCGCCGCCCTGCGCACGCCGTTGCGTGAGCTGGTGGAGGCACAGCACCGCTACCTGCAGGCCGAGTTTGAAGTGGCGCAGGTAGCCGATGTGCTGCGCCGCGACCAGAAGTACGCGCCGGTGGGCCGCCCGTCGGTGCATATCGTGCAGCTGCGCAAGCAGCAGGCTGCGACCAAGCAGGCCGCGTTGATCGCCCGCCAGGTGGTGGCGCAGGCGGCGCAGACCTTCGTGCGCGTGAGCGGGCTGGCGGTGAAGGCCAAGCAGAGCCCGAGCGAAGCCTGCGTGGCATGGTTGGGCACGCTGCGCTGAGCGCGCCGCGCACGATGTGATGGAACCGACCAGCGTGTGATGGAACCGACCCGCGCGTGATGGAACCGACCGGCGCGTGATGGAACCGACCGGCGTGTGATGGAACCGACCGGCGCGTGATGGAACCGACCAGCGCGTGATGGAACCGACCAGCGCGTGATGGAACCGACCGGCGCGTGATGGAACCGACCGGCGTGTGATGGAACCGACCGGCGCGTGATGGAACCGACCAGCGGTAGAGTCGACTGTTAGTCGACTCGCGCGCGCAGCGCGGGGTTTTGGCATCCCGCGAAGAGCCGTCGACTAACAGTCGACTCTACCAAAGCAGGTTTTCCGTGCAGTGCAGGGTTTTCGTGCAGTGCAGGTTTTCCGTGCAGTGCAGGGTTTTCGTGCAGTGCAGGTTTTCCGCGCGGTGCAGGGTTCTCGTGCAGTGCGGGTTTCCCACGCAGTGCGAAGTTTCCACACGCCATCGACGCGGATCGCATCCCCCAAAAAAAGAAGGCCCGCTTTTCAGCGGGCCTTCTGCCTTCTCACGACGAGTGAGCGGGGGGCATCAAGCCGCCGGCTTTTCGCCGGTGGCTTCGGTGGTGATGCGGATCTTCACTTCATCGCTGACGTTCGGGGCATACGCGCCGACGCCGAAATCGCTGCGCTTCAGGGTGGTGGTGGCATCGAAGCCAGCCGCCGGAACCTTGGCCATCGGGTGCTCGCCGCCGCCGTTGACGGTGACGTCCAGGGTGACCGGCTTGGTGATGCCCTTGATGGTCAGGTCGCCGGTGACGGTCAGCTTGTTGGTGCCGGCCGCTTCCACCTTGGTGCTCTTGAAGGTGGCATCGGCGAACTTGGCGGCGTCGAAGAAGTCGGCGCTCTTCAGGTGTTCGTCGAACTTGGCGGTGAAGCTGTTCAGGCCGCTCAGCGGCAGCTTCACTTCCACGGTGGACTTGGTCACGTCTTCGGCGTTGTACACCAGGGTGCCTTCAACATTGCCGAAGTGCGCGCTGGGGTTGGAGAAGCCGAAGTGGCTCCACTGGGCCAGCACGTCGGTGTGGCTCGGGTCCAGCTTGTAGGTGCCCGAGGCGATCTTGATCGCTTCGGCGGCCGGGGCGGCAGCAGCGGCATCAGCCGCCGGGGTGGCGGCCTGCTCGGTGGTGGCCGGGGCGGCGGCATCGGCGGCCGGGGCAGCGGTGTCGGCCGGCTTGGAGCAGGCGGCGATGGCCAGGGTCAGGGCCAGCGGCAGCAGCAGTTTACGGGTGGCACTCATCTCAGGAACTCTCCGGATCGTAGGGTGGGTACACGGTGCAGCAAGAGCCCGCCGCGGGACGGCGGGCCCGAAACCGATACAACGACTCACGCGATGCGCGCCGCTTCGTCGAACGACAGGCGCGGCAGACGCGGGAACAGGCCCGCCGAGTCACCGTAACCCAGGTTGACCAGGAAATTCGACTTGATGGCGGTGCCGGCGAAGAACGCTTCGTCCACCTTGGCCGGGTCGAAGCCCGACATCGGGCCGGCATCCAGGCCCAGCGCGCGCGCGGCCAGGATCAGGTAGGCGCCCTGCAGGCTGCCGTTGCGGATGGCGGCTTCGTGGCGGCCTTCCTGCGGGCCATCGAACCAGGCCTTGGCATCGGTGTGCGGGAACAGATAGGGCAGCTTCTCGTGGAAGTCCAGGTCGAAACCGATGATGACGGTGACCGGCGCGGCCATGGTCTTGGCCAGGTTGCCTTCGGACAGGGCCGGGGCCAGCTTTTCCTTGGCTTCCTTCGAGGTGACGAAGACGAAGCGGGCCGGCGTGGTGTTGGCGGCGGTCGGGCCCCACTTCACCAGGTCGTACAGTTCCTTCAACAGGCTCTCAGGAACCGGCTTGTCCAGGAAAGCATTCTGGGTGCGGGCAGTACGGAACAGCTGATCGAGGGCAGCAGCGTCGAGCGCGTGGGACATCGGTGGATCTCCAGGGCAGCGAAGGGAAGTCAGTGCCCGCGGGCGGCGCGGGGCGAATCGACGAGCCGCAGTGTAGAGTGTCGCGACTGTTGCAACACCCAGCAGGGCTGAAACGAATTAATGCCAATGGTGAAACGATCGAGCGCACCCTGGACGGTCACTGACGGCCGCGCGGGCAATGTCCGCCAGGCGGTCGCGCTGGCCTCGGCGCTGCGCCAGGGCGCCCATCGGCCGCTGGTCCTGCAGCCGCGCGCCCCCTGGCGCTGGCTGTCGCCGCGCCGCCTGCCGGGCGATGTGAACGGCTACGGCGAGGCCTTCGCGACACTGGCCGCCGAGCCCCCGCCACTGGCGATCGGCTGTGGTCGCCAGGCTGCGGGCGCGCTGCGCGTGCTGCGCGCCCGTGGCAGCCAGGTGGTGCAGATCCTCGACCCGCGCATCGCTGCACGCCACTGGGATGTGGTGGTGGTGCCCGAACACGATGCCCTGCGCGGCAGCAATGTGCTGACCCTGCTCGGCAGCCTCAACCCGGTGGACGATGACTGGCTGGCCTGGGGCCGCGCCGCGTTCGCCGGCTTCAGCACCCTGCCCGGCCCGCGCACCGCGCTGCTGGTGGGTGGACCGACGCCGCTGGCGCCGTGGGATGAAACGGCGATGGTCGCTGTGTTCCGTGCGCTGGCCGACCAGATACGCAGCGAGGGTGGCAGCCTGCTGGCCACCACCTCGCGACGCACGCCGCCGGCACTGGCCGAGATCCTGCGTGCGACGTTTGCGGACCTGCCGCATGTGATCTGGGGCGATGGTGGCGACGGCACCAATCCCTATGGCGGCCTGCTCGGCTGGGCCAACCGCGTGGTGGTGTCACCCGACTCGGTGAACCTGTTGTCTGAAGCCTGCGCCACGCGCATGCCGGTGATGGTGGCGCTGGCCAATACCGCGCAGGGTCGGCTGGCGCGTTTCCAGCAGCAGCTGCGCGAGCGTGGGCGGCTGCAGGCGCGCTGGCTGGACTGGCAGTACGACCGCATCGAGCCGTTGCGCGAGACCGCGCGGGTGGCCGCGGAAGTGAAAGCGCGGCTTGGCTTTTCGCAAGAGCCCGGGAAAACAGCGAAGGAGTTGTAGAGTCGACTGTTAGTCGACTGCTGTTGGCGATACCGCTGAAAACCCCGCGCTGCGCGCGATAGTCGACTAACAGTCGACTCTACCGCGCCGCGGCCCAAGCCCCGCGACATGGCCTAAGCCCCCGACTTGCTCCGGCCCTCCGTTAACCGGGTGCCCAGCGATTTCTGAACATTTGGATCCGGCTGCACGGTTAGAGTCCAGCTTCCCCCCTCACGCTGAACGTCTTCATGCGCCCCCTGCTCCTGCTGCCACTGGCCCTGCTCGCTGCCTGCTCCACTACGCCCACCGAGCTGGATCCGATTTCCTACCAGTGCCAGCAGCAGCTGGATGCATACCGCGAACAGCCGGCGCTGCGCGATCCGAAGACGGGCGAGCGTCCGCCGCTGCCGATCGCGCCGATCAGCGAGGCCTGCGACCGCGAGCTCAAGCGCAAGGGCGTGGACCGTCCGCTGCGCTGACCGGCGTATGATCGGCGCGCGGGCCTGCCCGCCGTTGAAGGTACCGACATGGATCGTTTCTCCCGCCTGCCCCGCGCTGCGTTGCTGATCACCAGCCTGCTGGTGACCGCGCCCGCTTGGGCCAACAGTTCCGAGTGCCGCGAACGCTACCCCAGCGTCGCCTCGCAGGCGGCGATGCTGGACGTGGCCTGGACCACCGCCGAACGCCTGGACGCGCTGCCGGATGTGGACGTGGTGGTCGCCGCACGCGGCGGCCAGGATCTGAGCCGCTACGGCCTGCGACACAGCCACCTGGCCTTCCTGCTGCGCGAGGACGATGGCCGCTGGCGCGCGATGCACCTGCTCAACCGTTGCAAGACCGACAGCTCGCAGCTGTACCACGAAGGCCTGGGCAACTTCGTCGGCGAGAGCGGCGGGCATACCGACCTGCGCATCGGCGTGCCTTCGGCACCGCTGCGTGCTGCATTGAAAGCGATGCTGGTATCGCCGTCGATCCAGCCCAAGGCGCTGCACGAAACCAGGTACAACGTGGTCGCCTACCCGTTCGCCACCGACTACCAGAACTCCAACCAGTGGGTGCTGGAAGTGCTGGCCGCAGCGATGGCGCAGGCCGATGGGGCACCCGCCATCGTCAAGCGCGAACAGGCCCAGCAGTGGCTGCGCCAGCAGAAGTACCAGCCCAGCGTACTGCATATCGGCCTGGGCAAGCGCGTGGGTGCGCGCCTGTTCGTGGCCAACGCCACCACGACCGACCATCCCGCCGGCGAACGCATTTCCGGCAACTATTCGGTGGTGACCGTGGAATCGGTGTTCGACTTCCTGCACCAGCGCAGCCAGCTGCAGCAGGAACTGGTGATCCCTCATGTGCCGGTGGCTGGAGCCACCGCTGCCTCGCCCTGAATCCTGCAAGGAGAACGAGATGCGCGCACTGCCTGTTTCCCTGATGTCGATGGTGATGGTTGCTGGCCTGCTCTGCACGAACGCCGCCCATGCCGAACGACGCATCGTCATCATCCACGACCCGGGCCCACAGGGACCGAGCCTGGAGATGTCCTCGCAGATGGTGAACGCGGCCCGTGCGGCGGCGGCCCAGGAAGCCCAGGACGCAGCCGACGCAGGCCGCCCGCTTGCCCGCCCGCAGCAGATCAAGCTGCCGCAGATGCAGGTAAGCGCCATCGCCACCACCGTCGATGGCCGACGGGAAGTGCAGCTGCGCGATGCCAACGATCCGCGGAACACCGCCTCGATGCAGTACCCGCGCGGCATCGGTGATCCGGCCGTGCAGTTCACCGTGGGCCAGACCGTGAACTTCGAGCCGACCGGCAACGATCAGGGCTGGCAGCTGAAGGACAACCAGGGCCGTCCGCTGGAATACCTGCCCGAGGCCACCGGCCCGCGCGACATCTTCGATACCCGGCGCTGAGCCGCCGTCCTCACATTGACCAGGAGGTCTCCATGTTCCGTTGCCTGCGCGTTCCCGCGTCCGCCCTGCTGCTCTCGGCACTGCTGGTGCCCACCGCCCATGCTGGCGCCGCGCCACAGTTGAACAGCAGCGAGGCCAGCGTGCTGATCACCTCGGTGATCGTGGTCTCGGTGCCCCTTGCCGCATCGG
The DNA here is from genome assembly GCF_030291075.1 of Stenotrophomonas sp. 57. NCBI lineage: Bacteria > Pseudomonadati > Pseudomonadota > Gammaproteobacteria > Lysobacterales > Lysobacteraceae > Stenotrophomonas > Stenotrophomonas sp. 57. The sequence goes on along the minus strand of NZ_CP127407.1, from coordinate 432,868 downwards.
CAGGCCTGTCCGAACTGTCCAAGGCGCCGTTCAAGGCCAGCGAACGCCGTGAGAAAGCCCAGCGCACCAAGGCGGTGCCGCTGCCGCCGATGGAGGTGAAGAAGGTGGAGACCACCCCGGAGGGCGAGCGCCAGGTGCAGCTGCAGGTGCCGGACAAGGCCGACCAGACCGCGACCCTGCGGTGGCCGGCGCGCGTGCATGAAGACCAGTCCGCCGCGTTCGTGGTGGGGCAGCGGGTGCATTTCGACCCCACCGGGGCCGGTGCCGGCTGGACCGTGAAGAGCGCGCAGGGTCAGGCATTGGCCTACGTGCCGACCGCCTACGCCGCGGGCGATGTGATGAGCGAGGCGCTGTAAAGCTGAACGAGCGTTTTTGGATTTGGCGCGGGCCGGGCGGATAATGGGCGATTCCCCTTGTCCCCTGGCTCGCCATGTCCGTGCGTCCTGCCCCTCTGTTTGCCCCGCTGACCCCGCGCGCCCTGGTGCTGGCGGTGCTGGCGATGGGCGCGGTGGTGCTGCTGTCCAACGTACTGGTGCAGTATCCGATCAACGATTGGCTGACCTGGGGTGCCTTCAGCTATCCGGTGGCGTTCCTGGTCAGCAACCTGATCAACCGCCGCTTCGGCCCGGGCCCGGCGCGCCGCGTAGCGTGGATCGGCTTCCTGGTGGCGGTGCTGCTGTCGATCTGGGTGGCGACGCCGCGCATCGCCATTGCCTCATGCTCGGCCTTCATCGTGGCGCAGCTGCTGGACATCACCGTGTTCGATCGTCTGCGCCGTGGCAGCTGGTGGCGCGCACCGATGGTGGCCACCACGTGCAGCGCGACGGTGGATACCACCATTTTCTGGTCGATCGCGTTTGCTGGTTCCGCCCTTCCGTGGGTGAGCTGGGCGGCGGGTGACCTGGCGGTGAAGCTGGCGATCGGCGTCTGCCTGCTGGCCCCGTTCCGCGCGCTGCTGTGGAAGATGGCGCCGCTGCGCGCCGCCAGCTGACCCCTACATGCCTTGGTAGGTGCCAACCTTGATTGGCACGCTGTTGCCGGGGTCATGAACGCTGATGGGTTGTGCCAACCAAGGTTGGCACCTACCAAGAGCGCATTCCCGCACGACCGCGCATCACCCGAACGGCAACGCCGCGGCTCTGCACGCTGCCGCAATCGCAGCGCACGCCTCTTCAATCGCTGGTGTAGTCGGTGCCAACCGCGGGCGCCGATCCAGCGTGCAGGCCAGGCCTACGTCCAGCAGCGTGGCATGCGCGCCATGCAGGGCCTGCGCGGTGCCTTCCGGCAGGAAACCGGCAACCGCCAGCGCATCGATCAACGACGGCGTATCGCGCGGCTGCAGCAGCGCCGCGTGCTGCGCACTGCGCGCCAGCACGCCGGTCTGCAGCAGGAACTCCAGGTCCACCACGCCACCCGCACCCTGCTTCAGGTCCAGCCGCACAGCATCGCTGCGGTCCAGTTCGGTGCGCATGCGGCCACGCATCTTCAGCACATCGGCATACAGCGTGGCCGGATCGCGCTCACGTCCCAGCGTCTGCGCACGCACCTGTTCGAAGTCGGCCAGCAGGCTGGCATCACCGGCCACGCCGCGTGCGCGCACCAAGGCCTGGTGTTCCCAGGTCCATGCGCGTTCGCGCTGGTATTCGGTGTAGCTGGCCAACGAAGACACCAGCGAGCCCTTGCCACCGTCCGGGCGCAGGCGCACGTCGATGTCGTACAGGCGGCCGGCGGCGGTGACCGCGCCAAGCAGTGCCATCACTTTCTGTGCCAGACGCGCGTACCAGCGGCCCGGCTCCAACGGCCGTGCACCATCGCTGGCGTCCACCCCGGCGGGGTTGTCGTGCAGGAACACCAGGTCCAGGTCGGACCCGAAGCCCAGCTCCAGGCCCCCCAGGCTGCCGTAGCCGATGATCGCGAAGCGCCCACCGGGAATCTCCCCGTGTGCGGCGCGCATGTCCGCTTCGGCCATCGCCAGCACAGTGATCACCACCGCCTGCGCCAGCTCGGCCAGTTGCCGGGTGCTGTCCACCGCGCCCTGGCGGCCATCCAGCGTGGCCATCGCCATGCGGAAACTGAGTGCCAGCCGCGTTTCATTGAGCCAGCGCAGCGCAGATTCGGGATCCTCCACCGCCAGCACCTGCTGGCACTCGGCCAGCATGCCGGCGGCGTCGGGCATCGGCCCGGACACGCGCACGTCCAGCAGCTCATCCAGCAGCAGCGGATACGCGGCCAGGCGTTCGGCCAGCAGTGCACTGCGCGCCAGCACATCCACCAGCCGCGCCAACGCACTCGGTTGCTCGTCCAGCAGTGCGAGATAGCTGGTCCGGCGCAGCACCGCCTGCAACAGGCCGAGTACGCGCTTGAGCGCGGCGTCGGGCTGCGGCGAACGCGTGGCGGCATGCAGCAGTGCCGGCAGCACGCGATCCAGCCGCGCACGCGCGGCATCAGACAAGGACTTCACACCGGTGCTTTGGGCGAAATCGCGCAGCGACTGGTCAGCGCCGTTGGCATCGAGGAAGCCGGCCTCGGCCAGCAGTGGTGCGCTGCTGCCGTCGGGCAGGCTGCGCCAGTAGTTGGCCAGTGCGTCGGGTGCGGCCTGGCCCTTGCGCGGCGCCAGCAGCGCAGCGAATTCGGTACTGACCCGCGCCTGCTGCACGGCCAGCGCCGCGCGCAGCACGTCCCAGTCGGGGTAACCGAGGCCGACGGCGATGCGCTCGCGGTCCAATGCATCGCTGGGCAGCACGTGGGTCTGTGCGTCGCGCAACATCTGCAGGCGGTTCTCCAGCCGGCGCAGGAACAGGTAGGCCTCGCGCAGCGCCGCGCCATCCGCCGGCGCGATCTGACCGGCGGCGACCAGCGCATCCAGTGCCACCAGCAGGCGGCGCTCGCGCAGGGCCGGTTCGCGACCACCGCGGATCAGCTGCAGCGCCTGGCACAGGAACTCGATCTCGCGGATGCCACCAGCGCCGCGCTTGATGTCTTCGTGCAACTCGCGGCGCGCGACTTCGGCGGTGATCGCCGCCTTCATCTCGCGCAGGCCATCGAGCGCGGTGAAATCCAGGTAGCGGCGGTACACGAACGGGCGCAGCGTCTGCAGCCACGCCTCACCGGCGGCGATGTCGCCGGCCACCGCACGCGCCTTCAGCCATGCATAGCGTTCCCAGTCGCGGCCCTCGCGCTGGAAGTACTGGTCCATTGCCGCGAATGACAGTGCGACGCGGCCGGCGCTGCCGAACGGGCGCAACCGCAGGTCGACGCGGTGGCTGAAGCCATCGACGGTGGTTTCATCCAGCAGCTTGGCCAGGCGCTGGCCGAGCCGGGCGAAATACTCTTCGGCGGCCAGCGCGCGCGGACCATCGGATTCGCCACCGTGCGCGTAGGCGTAGACCAGGTCGATATCGGAACTGAAGTTGAGCTCGCCACCGCCCAGCTTGCCGAGGCCGAACACCACCAGCTGCTGCGGAGCGCCTTCGCCATCGCGAACCACGCCGTGGCGCTGGGCGAACTCCTGCTGCAGCGCGTCCAGCGCCAGCCGCAGGCAATCTTCTGCGAGTGTCGTGGCGCCGGCCAGGGTCTGCGCCACGTCGTCCAGCCCGGCCAGGTCGCGCCAGATCAGCCGCGTGGACATCGCCGCACGCCAGCGCCGCAGCTGTGCCGGCCAGTCGCTGGACTGCAGCGGGTCGAGCACCGGCGCCGGGATCGGCGGGCAACCGGGCGCGGCCAGCTGCGCCAGCAGGGCCGGTTGCCGCACCAGGGTATCCAGGGCGAAGTCGCTGGCCACCGCCAGCCGGGTCAGCAGCGGCAACAGGTCGGCCGGGGCGGGCTCGGGCAGCACCTGGGCCAAACGCGACAAGGCGCGGTCGACAACGGGCTGCAGGGAAGCGGGCAGTTCAGCGGGGGCGAGGGTCATGCCCTGATTGTATCGACCGGCTGGGGTCGGATCCCTTTGCCATCGGCGAAGGGCTCTGCCCCCAGGAATGCCGCGGGTGGGGCCAGAGCCTTTTGCCTTTGGCAAAAGGATCCGACCCCGCGCCAAGTGCGCGCATTCATACTGGGCGACAGGCAATAAAAAAGCCCGCTTGCAGCGAACTGCCAGCGGGCTCTGCTCCCTCCCCCACGTCGGGATGCAGGGCCATCGTGCGGGCTGCGAAAGCACTTTGCACGCTGCACTGCAAAACAAAACCGGCGGGTATGGGTGAGCCCTCCGGGGAAAAGCCATTCCACGAAGGTAGAACCCCCCGTACGGATGAGGATGGCCGATAATCGGGATTCCCCCCAGAAACACTGTCGTCATGTCTGTTGATCGCATCGCCAACGCGCGTCTCCGTGACCGCGTGGTCTCCGCCGAGGCCGCAGCCGCGCTGATCCAGCCCGGTGAAACCGTGGCCATGAGCGGCTTCACCGGCTCCGGGTATCCCAAGGCCGTTCCCGTGGAACTGGCCCGCCGCATCGAAGCGGTGCATGCCCAAGGCAAGCCCTTCCAGATCAAGCTGATGACCGGCGCCTCCACCGCGCCGGAACTCGATGGCGCGCTGGCCAAGGCCGATGGCATCGCCATGCGCATGCCCTTCCAGAGCGACCCGGATGCACGCAACCGCATCAACGAGGGCAAGCTGGATTACATCGACATCCACCTCAGCCACGTGGCCCAGCACGTGTGGTTCGGTTTCTACGGCGAGATCGATACCGCCGTGATCGAAGTCTCGGCCATCCGCGAGGACGGTTCGCTGGTGCCGTCCACCTCGGTCGGCAACAACAAGACCTGGCTGGACCTGGCGAAGAAGGTGATCGTCGAGGTCAACGAATGGCAGCCGGCCGGCGTCGACGGCATGCATGACATCTACTACGGCACCGCGTTGCCGCCGCACCGCAAGCCGATTCCGCTGGTGAACGCCAACGACCGCATCGGCGACACCGCGCTGCGCTGCGACCCGGACAAGATCGTGGCCGTGGTGCGCACCAACGGTCCGGACCGTAACAGCCCGTTCAGCCCGATCGATGCGACCAGTGAACAGATCGCCTCGCACCTGATCGAGTTCCTGCAGCACGAAGTGAAGAAGGGCCGCCTGCCGCCGAACCTGCTGCCGCTGCAGTCGGGCGTGGGCAACATCCCCAACGCCGTGCTGGCCGGCCTGGCCAAGAGCGGTTTCCGCGATCTGGCTGCGTTCACCGAGGTGATCCAGGACGGCATGCTCGACCTGCTGCGCGACGGCGTGCTGAGCTATGCCTCGTGCACCGGCTTCGCGCTGAGCCCGCAGGCCAACGAGACGTTCAAGGAAAACATCGATTTCTACCGCGAGCGCATCATCATGCGCACGCAGGAAATCTCCAACCACCCGGAACTGGTGCGTCGCCTCGGCTGCATCGGCATGAACGGCATGATCGAGGTGGACATCTACGGCAACGTCAATTCGACGCACGTGATGGGCACCCGGATCATGAATGGCATCGGCGGTTCGGGTGACTTTGCCCGCAACGGTTTCCTGTCGGCGTTCCTGAGCCCGTCCACCGCCAAGAACGGCACCATTTCGGCGATCGTGCCGATGGCCAGCCATGTGGACCACACCGAGCACGACGTGTCGGTGATCGTGACCGAACAGGGCCTGGCCGACCTGCGTGGGCTGACCCCGCGCAAGCGCGCGCAGGTGCTGATCGACAACTGCGCGCATCCGGATTTCCGCCCGCAGCTGCAGGACTACTTCGACCGTGCCAGCCGCGAGAGTTACGGCAAGCACACCCCGCACCTGCTGCCGGAAGCGTTGTCGTGGCACCAGCGCTGGCTGGATACCGGCACGATGAAGGGCTGACGCCCGCGGCTGTAGAGTCGAGCCATGCTCGACTCCCCATCCCTGTGCAGCCGAGCATGGCTCGGCTCTACAAGGGGCCGCTCCGCAGAATCCCTGTAGAGCCGAGCCCACGCTCCGCGCCACGGCGAGCGGTTTACCCGCGCAGCGCCGCCAACGATTCGGCCTGCAGCCGCTCGTAGATTTCGAACTCGTCATTCACCGCCACGCCCAGCGCCTGCTCGAAGGCCTCGCGGTTGGCGTGTGCGGCATAGGCGCGCTGTTCTTCACCGCCGAGGTTCGACTGGAAGATGCCCGCGGCGCTGACCGGCAGGAAATCCTCATAGACAATCGGATCGGCCGTGGCCAGGCCCGCGGCCACCAGCACTTCCGCCGGCAGATCGGCCACGCGCTCGGGCGCAGCCCGGCCGGCGTCGGTCAACTGGTAGCGGTAGTAGCCCAGGCCTTCCTGGCGCAGGGTGTCGTGGTCATCCGGGAAGCTGGCGAATACCGCCTGCAGGCGCTGCCCGTAATCGCCGCCGGTGCTGCCTTCGCCACCGGCATCGCGTGCCTGCGACAGCAGCTGGTCGTACAGCGCGCGGCCCTTCGGGGTCAGCGCAAGGCCGCGTTGCTCGATCTCGCCGAAGCGCGCGGTGTGGGTGCCGGCATCGCCACCTTCCGCGTCCGGGAAATGCACCGCCTCTTCCAGTGCCTTGAAGCTGGTCTGGCGCAGCAGGATCGGGCAGGCGCGGCGCGGCGGGCCTTCGATCACCGCCTTGGCCGCCATGCCGTGTTCGATCATGGCCACCTGCGCGGCGTCGATGTCGAGCGTGCGCGGGGTCAGGTGGTTGATGTGCGGGCCACGGAAGCTGACCACGTCAGCCACCAGGCGATGCGCGTTGTGCAGCGCGTGGTAGGTGGGCAGGTCGACGGTGGCATCGCCGTGCCAGCGGAAGGTTTCCAGCGCCTCATCGACGAAGCGCCCGGCATCGGCCTGCGACAGGCCGCCGTCACGCTCGGCCTGGTCGATCAGTGCCAGCGCGCCGTCGGTGAAGATGCGGCGGCGCGCAAGGATCTTCGCCGATTCGGCGCGCAGGGCTTCGTCTTCGATCAGCTCCAGGCGCAGCAGCGAGGTGAACACGCGGAACGGGTTCTGCGCCAGCGCGGCGCCGGTGAGCGGGCGGAACGCGGTGGAATGCACCGGCACGCCGGCCACCGACAGGTCGTAGTAGCCCACCGGGTACATGCCCATCACCGCGAACAGGCGGCGCAGCGTGGCCAGTTCCTGCACGGTGCCCACGCGGATCGCGCCATGGCGCTCTTCGTCCAGGCGTGCACGCTCATCGTTGCGCTCCAGCTGCGCGGCCAGCACCGGGTCCTGGGCAAGCACCTGCGCATTGATCCGCTCCACCAGTTCCACCAGCGTGCCGTACAGCGGCACTTCGGTGCGGTACATGCGGGACATGGCCTGCGCGAACAGGCGGCGGATCACATCAGGCGAAACGAAAGAGGCGCTCATCAGTCACTCGATTACGGGAACGGGGAACAGCTCGAACCCGTATTGTCGCCGGAGTGCGTGGCGGCCGCGATATGCAGAGCAACATGAAAAATACCGGTAGTGCCGGCCACCGGCCGGCAACCTCCGGACTGCTCCTGGTAGGTGCGAACCTTGGTTCGCACCCACCGGACGCGGCCCGGCACTACCGGTTGAGCTGGCGCTTCAGGGTGGCATCCAGGGTGATCGGCCGGTCCCAGTGCCTGTAGCTGGCCACGATGGCGTGGCGCACCGCACGCACATGCAGGTTCTGCGGCTTCACTGGCATCCGCTTCACCACCGCTTCCCAGCCGCCTTCCCGGTCCTGGCTGAAGGCGCGCACGCTCTCACGGCAGGTCTGGCCGCTGGCCTTGGCCCAGAAACAGGCGAAGTAGATATCCCCAGCCTGCCAACCGTGGGTGATGAACAGCGCGCTGATGTAGCCACGCGGCACGTCGGCATAGCGCGACACCTCATCGAGAAAGGCATCCGGGTAGCGCTCGGCGTAATGGTTGATGTCCTGCAGCTGGGCATCGACCCAGCTGTCGCCGGTGTCCACTTCATAGCTGGCCGAACGCTCGGCCGTCTGCTGGGCCAGCACGGTGGCCGGCGCCAGCAGCAGGCACAACAGCAGCATGCGCAGTCGGTGGTTCATGGCCCGATTCTGCCGCAGCCGCCGGGCCCTGTCAGGCCGCCGCCGCAGCCTTGGCCTCGATCGCGGCCAGGGCGGCCGGCCAATCGTGGGCAGTATCGGCGGTGACCATGCGCGGTTCGTCGTCGGCCACGCCGTGCTGGGTCTCGTGGGCCCAGGTGACCGCATACGGGGTATGCACGCCCCAGCCACCGAGGGTGACCACCGGTTCGATGTCCGACCGCAGCGAGTTGCCGACCATCACGAAGCGTTGCATCGGCAGGTCGAACTCGGCCAGCACGCGGGCGTAGGTTTCCGGATCCTTCTCCGAAACGATCTCGATGCGCGGGAACAGCTCGGCCAGGTTGGCGACCTTGATCTTCGCTTCCTGGTGGAACAGGTCACCCTTGGTGATCAGCACCACCGGGTAGTGCTCGGCGATGGCTGCTACCGCTTCTCGCACGCCGTCGATCAGCTCGACCGGGTGGCGCAGGGTGTCGTGGCCGATGTCGAGGATGCGCTGGATGTCCTTCGCGTCGATGCGCTGGCCGGTGATGTCGATGGCCGCTTCGATCATCGACAGGGTCATGCTCTTGACGCCGTAGCCGAAGGTGCCCAGGTGGCGCTGCTGCACTTCCAGCAGGTGGCGCGCGGTCTGGGTGTCATGCACGTCGACGTAGCGCGACAGCAGGTCAAGATAATCCTGCTCGGCCTTGCGGTAGTAGTCCTCGCTCTTCCACAGCGTATCGTCACCGTCAAAACCGACCAGGCCGATGGCGCGCGACGGCGCAGGCGTGGGGGTGTTCATCGGCCAAGGATACAGGGGCAGCGATGACGAGAAAAACCCGGGCGGCCGAAGCCGCCCGGGTCCCCATGCACCGGTTGTCCCGAATCAGGCGTGGATCATTTGCCGGCGCCGGCACCCGCGCCGGCCTGCTGGGCGGCCACGTAGGCCTTGTATTCGTCGGCACTGAGTTCGCCGTCCTTGTTGGTATCGGCCTGGTCGAACACCTGCGCCAGGCCCGCGTTCACCTGCGCCTCGGTCTTGCTGATGGTGCCGTTGCCATCGGTATCGATGCTGGCCCAGGTCTGGCCACCGCCATTGGCCTGCGCCGATGCGGCTGCGGCCGCGTTGGTCGCCTGATCTGCAGCCTGCCCCGCCTGTGCAGCCGCCTGCTGGGCCTGCGCGGCTTCATTCTGCGCATGCGCGGCCTGCTGCTTGGCCGACTGGGCCATCGCCGGAATGGCCAGTACGCTGCCGGCGGCGACGATCAGGGCGATCAGGGGCTTGCGGTTGCGAATAGTCATCGGGGGTGTCTCCTACCTGTTGGGTGGTGTTGCGCGGCCTGTTGTTTCCGCACGGCACCTACCCTGCCACCGACTTCATGAATCGATTTTGCGTTGCGACCGGCGTCCACACACGCGATTAACCACTCGCCCGCGTGCATGCATTAGCGCGCTGGTTAGGGTGAAGTGAGTGGTGCATAAGCTGCGCATTCAGCGCCTCCGGATTTAACCGGCAGGCAACGAAAAACCTGCGTCAGTCGACGGTTTTTTCCGATGACCGCGAACTGAACAACACCCAGCCGAGGGCGACACCGGCCAGCGCGCCGGCGATTTCCAGCACCACGCGGCTGCCAAGTTCGTTCGGATCGTGGATGGTGGACAGGAAAATGCGCGCGTACAGCGGCGATTCCAGCCGCACGATGCCCATGTAGAACAGCTTCCACGCATCGATGCCGGCGGAGGCCACTACCGAGATGACACAGGCCCAGCCAATGGCATGCCCCATCGACCAGCGCAGCACCCGGCACAGCCGCGACCACAGCAAGTACACCAGCAGGCCGACCAGCAGGGCGATGGCGCCGGCTTCCAGGGTGCCGAGCAGGCCGAAGTGCAGGGGAAGGTTCATCGGGTGGGCAGGGATGAAGAAGCGGCCAGTGTAAGGGATCTGCCCCGGACGCAATCCGGCAGCCACAGTAGTTCCACGCCATGCGTGGATGAATCTCCATCGAAATCGAATATCTCGACGATTGAACAAGGAGCAGCCGAGCATGGGCTCGGCTCCACAACGGACCGCGCGGGAAACCGTCAGAGGCGGGGCGCAGCCCTGCCGATACCCCTACCGCACTGGGATGTCGTACGCGGTGCCCGGATCCGGTTCGGGCTGCAGGGTGTAGTGCCACCACTCCTGCGGGTAGTTCACGAAGTCACGTCGCGCCATCGCCTGCAGCAGCTGCTGGCGGTTTGCCTGCTGCGCCTCGCTCAGTCCGCTCGCCTGCGTGTGCGCACGTGGCCCGAAGAAATCGAAGTCGGTCCCCATGTCCAACGGCGTGCAGCTGCCGCTGCGGCAATCCAGCAGGCCAAGGTCGACGGTGGCACCGCGGCTGTGGCCGGAGCGCTCGGCGATGTAGCCGTCGGCCAGCAGGCGCGGCTTGTCCAGGTCCGGGTACTGCAGGGCCTTGCGCGAAAGCTCGCGCGGGTCGTTCACCCAGGCCATGAAGGCCTGCACCGAACGCACCGGGCGGTAGCAGTCGTAGAGCCGCAGGCCGAAGCCCTGCGCACGCAGGTCCTGTTCCACCTGCGCCAGCGCCTTCGCCACCGGCACCAGCAGATAGCACGATGGCGCCTCGTAGCCCGGCACGCGCGCACCGGTGAAGTTGTTTGCGCCGGCGTAGCGGATGTCCATGTCGATACGCGGCGACAGCGAACGGATCTCGACCAGACCGGCACTCGCCGCGTCCGTTGCGGGCGAGACGCGCGGTGGTTCAGCGGCGTGGACGGTCGCTGCCAGGGCAGTCGCCAGTACGAGTGAAATGCAGGTCCTGGAAGTCATAGCTGAAGTCGATGTCCGGATCGATGGCACGCAGGTCCAGTGTCGGTGCCGGGCCTTCGCCTGGCTGCAGCCACGCCTGCGCGTCGTCGCCCAGCGTATCCCAGCGCAGCAGCCAACGCTCCTGCAGTTGCAGCACGGCGCCCTGCAGCCGCGGCGATCTGTCCACGCTGAAGCGCAGGCCGTCCCTGCCCGGGCACAGCGATGCGGGCCCCAGCCAGGGATCACTGTAGCGACCCTGCCAACGCGGCAGATCATCGCCACGTGCCGGCTGTGCGGCTGCGGTCGCTGGCCGTTGGTGGCCAGAGGCTGCCTGCGCGACCTGGTCAGCCTTCAGTTCAGCCAGGTACGCCATCGCTGGACGCGCATCATGGGGCGCGGTAAAGCGCTTCAGCATGGCCTGCATCAACGCGGTACGCGCATCCTCGCCATCGCCGTTGATCAGCATCACCACGCCCACCCTGCGGTCGGGCAGCAACGCCAGCGACGAATACATGCCTGACAGCGTGCCGGTATGCGCTACCTTCCACTGCCCGTCCATGTCCGATACCCGCCAGCCATACCCATAACCGTAGAAATGCGCGTTGTCCCAGCGCCGCTGGCGCTCGCCCAGTGGCATCGGCATGTGCAGGGTCCACAGCGTGCGGCGTTGCGTGCTGTCCAGCCAGCCAGGTACCAGGGCGGGATCGAGCAGCACCTGCATCCAACGCGTCATGTCGCGCAGCGAACAACGGATGCCACCCGCCGCCATCGAAGGCAGGTCCGGGCTGATCGCAGCATCGGCGTTCACCACCTCGTTGCGTCCACCACGCCGGGCATGCGGCTGCGCCACGTTGCCCACGCGTTTCACCGACCACGCCCCCACCTGGCAGCGCGTCATGCCCAGTGGTTCGAACACCTGCTCGCGCATCAGCTGGTCATACGGCTTACCGCCCGCCACCGCTGCCACTTCGCCGGCCACCACATACATCAGGTTGTCGTAGGCGTAGCCGCTGCGGAAGCTGCTGACCGGCTTCAGGTGTGCCAGCCCGGCGATGATGTCGGTACGGGTGAACGTGTTCGGCTCCGGCCACAGCATCAGGTCGCCGGCCCCCAGGCCCAGGCCGCTGTTGTGGATCAGCAGGTCACGCACCTGCATCTGCTGGCCCACCCACGCATCGTGCATGCGGAAGTCCGGCAGGTGCCGCTGCACCGGATCATCCCAGTGCAGCCTGCCCTGCTGCACCAGTCGCGCCAGCAGCGCTGCGGTCATCGCCTTGCTGTTGGAGGCGATCTTGAACAGCGTGTCCTCGTCGATGCGGCCGCCATCGCCGCGCGCGCCTTCGGCATGGCGATGGACCACCCGCCCGTTGTCGACCACTGCCAGCGCCAGCCCGGGCAGATGCTCGGCCTGGACCACGGTGCCGATGTCGGCATCGATGGCGGCGCTGTCGACCGACGAAGCGGACGGTGCGGCCAGTGCCGCCGCGAGAATCAACAGGTGGTGCATGCGGGCAGACCCTCCATTGCCCGCGCCGCCGCAGTGGACGGCGCGGATCGTGGCCTCAGAAGTTCCAGGTCACCACCAGCTGGGTATAGCGCGGGGCCTGCCAGCGCGTGCCGGTCGCAAATGTCGCCTCACGGTACTGGCCGGGTTGCGCTTCATAGCGCTGGTGCACGTTGATGGTCTTCTGGTTGTTGGTGATGTTGTAGACCGACAGACGTGCACTGAGGTCGATACCTTCCACCGGCAATCGCCAGGTCACGTTGGCCCCCATGGTCCAGGTCCACGGCAGGCGACCGAACGCACCGCGCGGGCTGTATTCGAACTGGCGCTGGTTGTAGGGGCCTGAACAGTTGGCCACGCACAGCCAGCCGGTGCCACCACCACTGCCTTCACTGGACGTGCTGCCACCGGCGATGGAGTCGTTCGGCCACATCACGCCGTAGGCGGTGATCGGGCCACCGGACTGCACCTGCAGCGTGGTACCGAACGACCACTGCTTGTTCAGCGCATACGCGGCACGCAGCTTGAACTGATGGCGGAAGTCGTTGAACAGAACACCATAGCGTTCATTGGTGGCCGGGTGGTCCCAGAACTGCACCATGCCGGTGTCACCGTAGTTGGTATCGGAGTTCACCGGCCCTTCGAAGTTGCCCTCGCTCTTGGACCACAGGTAGGACGCGTTGAACATCCACTTCTCGTCCCAGGCACGGTCGATCTGGAACTCCAGCGCCTTGTAGGTGCGCTTGGGCTTGGAGTAACCGATCACCTCGCCACTGCCGCCCTTTCGATAGCCGCTGTTGGCGGTATCGATGGTGATCCAGCCTTCGTTGGCGCAACCGATGCTCTTGTCGCCCCAGATCGTCAGGCTCTCGCCCGGGTTGGCGATCGGCCACAGCGTGCTGGGAGTCGGGCCGCACGGGGTGTAGTTGATGCGGATGTCATCCAGCGCGCGGGTCATGCGCCGGTAGGTGGCATTGACGCCCCACGACCAGGCCTGGTTGATCATGTTCTGGAAGCCCAGGATGTATTCGTCCTGGTAGACCGCCTTCAGGTCGCGGTCCACGCTCTGGCGCAGGTCGGCACCGCCGGTGTTCATGCGGGTGTCGGTCGGCCCGATCTGCTGGCCGACGATCGGTGCCATGTACGGCGAACCGGTCGGCGAGGTCTTCTGTTCCCAGCCGTTCAGTACGTAATAGCTGTATTCGTCGGTCAGGCCACCGGCGAAATTCACGTTGATGTTGTTGGTGACCGGCAGGTAGTAGCGGCCGGCGTTGCCGAACAGTTTGGTGCTGCCATCACCGCGCATGTCCCACGAGAAGCCGACGCGGGGTGCGATCAGGTCATCCATCTTGATGAACGCCTTGCCGGCGGCGGTGCGGTTCTCGAAGCGGTCCCAGCGCACGCCGAGGTTCAGCATCAGGTTCGGGGTGATGTTCCAGATGTCTTCCAGATAGAAGGCATTGGCCTCGGTCTCGAAGGTACCGCCCGAGCGGCGGTTGCGAGCGCGCAGCATCTCGGTGACGCCAGCCGGTACGTAGGCGTTGGCGCCATCCCACACTTCATCCCCCGGCCGCGCCAGGTAGGCGGTGTAGCTCAGCGCGGTCGGCCCTGGATAACGCGTGGACTGCTTGGTGGTCATCAGCTCGCGATCGACACCGAAGCGCAGCAGGTGGTCGCCCAGCTGCCATTCGAAGTCCAGGCGCGCCACGTCGCGGGTGTCGTCACGCTCGGCCACGGCCGCACCGGTCGGATGGCAGCCGGCACGCAGGCCCTGCAGCTTGCCCAGCCGCGGGCCGTAGGTACTGTCGGTGAACACCGGGCTGCAGGCCTGATCCAGCGATGAACTGGTGAACGCACGCTGGTTGTTCTGGCCCACCATGGCGCGGGCGGTGAAGTTCTGGCCGAAGTGGCCGGTGTAGGTGGCCGACCAGTTGCGGCCGCCAGTCTCGGTAACCGAATCGCCGCCCCAGGCACCGAGCTGGTCGGCCTTCCAGTTGTAGCCGTACGACGCATTGGTGACGTCGCCCTCGTCGGAGAACGCCAGCAGTGCCAGGCTGTGGTTGTCGTTGATGTTCCAGTCCAGCTTGGTGCCCCAGAAGCCGTTGCCGGAATCGTTCTTGAACCAGGTACTGCCATCGGACGAGGTGTTGTGGCCCTTATCACTGCGGTCCTCGTACATCGCGAACAGGAACAGCTTGTCCTTGATGATCGGCCCCGAGCCCCAGACATTGGTCTTCAGGAAGGAGTTGTTGTCGCGGCTGCCGTAGGAATGCGGAGTACCGTCACGGTGGAAATGATCGCCGCCACTGGCGCGCCACGCACTGGGCTCGGCGGTGACTTCAACGCCGCCCTCGAATTCGTTGCTGCCCGAACGGGTCACGGCATTGATCACGCCGCCGGTGGAGCGGCCAAACTCGACTGAGTATCCACCGGTCTTGACCTGGAACTCGTTGAAGAAGGCAAACGGCGCGGTGCTGAAGCCACGACGGGTGTACATGTCGGTGACATTCAGACCGTTGATGAAGACCGCATTCTCGGCCACCGATGAACCGGCGAACGACAGGCCACCGAATGACGAGTTTCCACCGACCACGCCCGGCGCCATCAGCGCGACCGCAGTCAGGTCCTGCGCCACCGGCAACCGCGAGATCTCCTGGCGGTTGATGTTGAACGAGGTTTCGGTGGAGTAGACATCCACGCGGTTGATCACGCGGGTGCCAACCACCTGCAGTGCATCCAGGTTGGTGACACCGCCGCCGCTGGCCAGGTTGACCGTGGTGGTGCCGCCGACGGCAACGCTCACCGGCACCTGATCGCCCAGCTTCTGGCCATCGCGGCTGAGCTGCAGCTGATAGTCACCCACCGGCAACTGGCCGAGGCGGTAGCTGCCATCGGCACCAACGGTGACGGTACGGGTCAGGCCCGTGCTGCTGCTGACCACGGTCACCTGGTCACCGGCGGTTGCACGGCCGGCCACCGCGCCGCTCACGTTCTGTGCCATCGCAATGCCTGGCAGCACTGCGCCCAGACACGCCCCCAGGGCGACGCACAACGCCGCCCGCTTGATGCTGTAAGCCTTCATCCCCTGCTCTCTCCTGCAAGAATTGAATGGTGTGAGTTGCGATATGTCGCGCTAGCGTTGCCCGGCTGGCAGTACCCGCCACTGGAAGTCGTAGCTCCATTGGTCGAAGTACAGGTTGCCGCCTGCCCACTCGGCCTCGCCGCGCTGCGAGTCGACCGTTTCCGAGCGGAAGTGCTGTTTGGCCGGCACCAAGGGCTGGCCGAAATCGTCGTTGAAGGCGATACGGTAGCCATCGAGGCCCCCCATGTAGAAATCGCGCATTGCCGGCACATCGCTGGCCAGCGCGCCGGTGGTCACGTCCATTGGCAGCCAGCCGTACGGCGCCAGGTAGACCTGCCCCCAATCATGCAGGTTGTTGTAGCCGCTGCCGTCGTCGGAGAACACCATGCCCGACTGCCAGCGCGCGGGAATGCCGTTCAGGCGCAGCAGCGTGATCAGCAGCAGGGTCTGCTGGCCGCAGTCGGCATGGCCGGCACGCAGCGCGTAGTCGCTGATGTTGCTGATCGTGGAATATTCGCGCGCTCCGGCCCAGGGAATGCGGTCGACCGCAGTAAACAGCTTGCGTACCACTTCATGCGGGCGCGTCTCGCCCTGCAGCACCTGGTCGGAGAACAGCTTCAATGCCGGCGTGAAGCGCACATGCGGCAGCTGTTCGGCCAGGAAGGGCTTCAATGCGGGATCGTTCGGTGTGGCCTGCACCTTGGCGGGATCGATCGCGGTGTGCCGGGCAAAGAGCGTGACCGCATAGCGGATCTCGAAGCGGGTCGGCTGCCCGGCCACGGCCTTGGCCTCCAGGTAGGCGGTGCGCTGCAGGGTACTGGCGGGTGCCACCCGCGACTTGCCCGGGGTGCTGCCCAACCACTGCACCTGTTCCTGCTGCCCCGGCATTTCGCGTGGGTACGGAATCCACGCGCGCACGGTTTCGCCGGCCGGCACCGCATCGGCCTTCACCGTCAGCGATTGGGTGAATTCGATGCGCTGTGGCAGCACCGAGGCCTGCCCGCTCTGCGCTGCCGCAGCGAGCACCCGCCTGTGGTGTTCGTTGAGCACTTCGTTCGGGCCCGGCGCCGGCATCGGCGCATCTGCGCGGCGGCGTGCACGCGCTTCGTCGCTGAGCAGGAACAGGTTCGATGGTG
The DNA here is from genome assembly GCF_030291075.1 of Stenotrophomonas sp. 57. Classification (NCBI taxonomy): domain Bacteria; kingdom Pseudomonadati; phylum Pseudomonadota; class Gammaproteobacteria; order Lysobacterales; family Lysobacteraceae; genus Stenotrophomonas; species Stenotrophomonas sp. 57. Next base: position 416,383 of record NZ_CP127407.1, on the reverse strand, counting down.
CGCGCTTGAAGTACCAGCGCGTGCCATCGATATCGAGGTGTTCGATCAGGCCGAGCCGGTCCCAGCGTGCGAATTCCTCGTCGGTGAGGTCGGGAATCCAGCGGCGCACGGCGGACCTGGCGGCGGTTTCGTCGAGGGAAAAATCCAGGCGGATGCGGCGCATGCGTTCTTCCTGGAACGCGATGTCGTCGACACTGACGCCAGGCTCCGCCGCGTCGGCGGCCGACCAGGTGTTCAGTTCGCTGTGCGCTTCAAAGAACCGTCCCGCGTCGATCATCTGCACGACACGTGCAAACTGGGTGGCCGACGGCGGCGGCTCCGCTCCCGCCGACCATGCCCACAGCAGCAGCGCGGCACACAGGCCGGCAGCAGCAGGCAAACGCGGTTTGCGAACGGCAGGATCCACAGCGACACTTCCCCAGCGCGGGTGGTAATGGCTGTGTAACACGGGCTGCGGGACCGGTCAATAATTTATTCTTGCTTTCGCCAGAGAAAGGAATAAATATTCCAGCTGGCATTCGAGGAGGGTATGCAGCGCATGATCCTGGCTTTCCGCGCACCGGACCGGCAGTGGCCGCGCCGGTTGACCCTGGCCCTGTGCGTGCTGGCCGCACCGGCTTTCGCACAGGCTGCACCGCCACCTGACCCCGGCGCGCCGCTGCCCTATGTGGTTGGCCTGCACGAGGCCTACCTGACCCCGCAGTACTGGGCCGCGCGCCTGGACAACGCTGACGCGCCGATCCTCGACCGCGCGCAGATCGACGCGCAGAACGCGCGGATGCGGGCGCAGGACAGCCACATCCAGGACATCGCCGCACTGCCCGCACAGCTCGATGCCGCGCAGGTACGCGCCAGCATCAGCGCATTGTCGCGCTGGCCCGAGCGTGTACTGTTCAACGAGAAGGGCCAGGCCATCGCCCCCGCGCTGCGCAGTGGCATCGAAGCCAACCTCGGCCTCGATGCGATTCCTTCCCAGGTGTCACCAGCCTTCGGCCTGGTGGTGAAACGCGCGGCGCTGCGCACCTTCCCCACCCGCGAACGCGTCTTCAGCACGGCCGGCGACACCGACATCGACCGCTTCCAGGAATCGGCACTGTTCCCCGGCGACAAGGTCGCCGTGGTCCACCGCAGTGCCGACGGCCGTTGGCTGTTCGTGCACAGCGAGCGCTACAGCGCGTGGATCGAAGCCGACGCCATCGCCAGCGGCGACAAGGCCACGGTGCTCGGCTACGGCGCGAAGGGACCGTACCGCATCATCACCGGTGCCACGGCGCAGACCGCCTACACCCCGGAGGAACCGCGCGTCTCGCGCCTGCAGCTGGACATGGGCGTGCGCCTGCCGGTGCTGGCCGACTGGCCCGCCGCCGAACCGGTGAACGGCCAGCAGGCGCATGCCTCGTGGGTGGTGCAGCTGCCGGTGCGCGAAACCGATGGCCGCCTGAAACTGGTGCCGGCGCTGCTGCCGCGCTCGCAGGACACCGCCGCCGACTACCTGCCGCTCACCCCGCGCCTGCTGCTGCAGCAGGCCTTCAAGTTCCTGGGCGAACGCTATGGCTGGGGCCACGACTACGACACCCGCGACTGCAGCGGGTTCGTTTCCGAGATCTACCGCAGCTTCGGCGTGCTGCTGCCGCGCAATACCAGCGCACAGGCGATCAGCCCGGCACTGGACCGCCTGCCCTTCACCGGGAAGGTCGGCAAGGCCGCGCGCGACCGTGCGGTCACCGATCTGCAGGTGGGCGACCTGGTCTACATTCCCGGGCACGTGATGATGGCCATCGGCCACGTCGACGGCCGCACCTGGGTCATCCATGATACGGCGGGCGGCAGCTGGTTCGGTGCCGACGGCAAGCGCGTACAGGCCCACCTCAATGGTGTTTCGGTCACCCCGCTGGAGCCGATGATGGCCAGCGATACCGTCCGCTACATCGACCGCATCACCAACATCCAGCGCCTGCGGGCCAAGACTCCTGAATGAAGATCACCGCCATCGAACTGGGCATGCTGCGCGTGCCGCTGAAAACGCCGTTCAAGACCGCCCTGCGCACGGTGGAGACCGTGGAGGACGTGGTGGTGCTGATCCGCACCGACACCGGCCACACCGGCTACGGCGAAGCCCCCGCCACTGCGGTGATCACCGGTGATACGCACGGCTCGATCATCGAAGCGATCCGCCACTTCATCGCGCCGCGCCTGATCGGCCAGGACGTGGCCAACATCAACCGCCTGTGCGGGCTGGTGCAGACCGCGATGGAGCGCAACACCAGCGCCAAGGCCGCGGTGGAGATCGCGCTGTACGACCTGTGGGCGCAGCTGCACGGTGCACCGCTGTACCAGATGCTCGGTGGCGGCGACCCGGTGATCACCACCGACATCACCATCAGCGTGGACTACATCGACAAGATGGTGGCCGATTCGCTGTCGGCCATCGAGCGCGGTTTCGAATCGCTGAAGATCAAGGTGGGCAAGGACATCGGCCTGGACATCGAACGGGTCAAGGCGATCCATGCCGCCGTCGAAGGCCGCGCCCTGCTGCGCCTGGACGCCAACCAGGGCTGGACCGCCAAGCAGGCGGTGCATGCCATGCGCACGCTGGAAGAGGCCGGCGTGGTGCTGGAACTGCTGGAGCAACCGGTCAAGGCGGCCGACATCAGCGGCCTGAAGTACGTCACCGATCGCGTCAACACACCGGTGATGGCCGATGAAAGCGTGTTCAGCCCCAGCCAGGTGATGGACCTGATCCAGCAGCGCGCGGCCGACATCATCAACATCAAGCTGATGAAGACCGGCGGCCTGTCCAACGCGATCCGCATCGCCGACATCGCCGGCATCTACGGCGTGCCGTGCATGATCGGCTGCATGATCGAATCGAGCATCAGCGTGGCCGCCGCCGTGCACCTGGCGGTGGCCAAGAGCGATGTGATCACCAAGGTCGACCTGGACGGCCCGTCGCTGGGCCAGTTCGACCCGGTCAGCGGGGGCGTGCATTTCAACGAGTCGGAGATCAGTATCAGCGACGTGCCGGGCTTGGGCATCACCGAAGTGCGTGGGCTGGAGATGCTGGGTTGATCTCTGCCTTGCGGCTGACGTTGCCTGCCACTGACGCTGGGTCGCGCGTTACTTTTCTTTTCGCGAAAAGAAAAGTAACCAAAAGAAACGCTCCGCCGGCCGCGAGCCGGTGCTACGCACCGGTTCCCTGCGCTCCTCGGCCCGTCGAGGGACGGCGCGGGAACTCGCTGCGCTCAGACACCCGCGCCTCTTCGCCCTCGCCGGACCTGCGGTGCTCGGCTCGCTACAAGGCGGACTCAACGTCCAATGCAACAGCTGCACCCAGTAGATCCACGCCACGCGTGGAAGCGCTTGTTTTTGCCCTACCCCGTAATCCCTTCGCGGCTGGCACGCGCGCGATGTGTCCAGGGTCGGGGGGGGGGGGGGGGGGCTTGCGGGGGTGTCCGCCGCATGGATGCGGCGGCCAAGCCTACACGGACGTACTTGCGGCGTCCCCGCACTCCCCACCCCCCGACCCACCCCATAATTCGCTTTATGCGGCCAACCGCAACGCCTTTGCAGACCCCCGGACACCCCGCATGCCGCCCCTGCTGAAGATCCGTTCCGAGCGCGGGCAGATGTCGGCCATCGAGCGACGCATCGCCGACTTCATCCTCGACAACGCCCACCTGCTGCGCGACTACTCGTCCCAGCAACTGGCCAGTGCGCTCGGCATCAGCCAGTCCAGCGTGGTGAAGTTCAGCCAGAAGCTCGGCTTCAAGGGCTACCCGGACCTGAAGTACTCGATCGGCCAGGACGTGGCTCGCGCCGGTGCCGATCCACAACAGGCCCCCAGCGAACCCGACAGTGGCGATGACTACCTGCGCCTGGGCGACGCCCTGCGCCGCAGCAAGGCGCAGGCCGAGGAGGAAACCCGCCAGGCCAACCCACGCGAGGAAATCGAGCGCATCGTGCAGCTGCTCGACGGCGCGCCCAAGCTGTTCGTGTACGGCCTGGGTGACGACGGCCTGTATGCCCGCGAGTTCGCCATGCGGCTGTCGCTGCTCGGCCTGCTGGTGGTACCGCATACCGACCCGATCCTGATGCTGGCCAACCTGTCGGCCGCACGCCCCGGCGATGCACTGCTGGTGTTCTCCGAATTCGGCAACCTGCCGCAGCTTTCGCAGCTGTCGCGGCAGTTCCAGGACATGGGTGGCAAGGTGATTTCCATCACCCGCCACACCGCCAACCCGCTGCGCGCGCATGCTGACGCAGCACTGGGGGTGTGCGCGCACGATCGCACGCCGCAGGTCGCGCAGCTGCTGTACCGTAGCGCCATGCATGCCCTGCTCGATTTCCTGTTCGTGCTGCTTTGCCACACCAATCCGGACCGCCAGCAGCAGCTGGCGGTGAACCTGGAGCGGATCGATCACCTGCTGGATTCCTGACCGGAGCACCTGTTGATGAAATCGCTGGTCCGTCGCGCTACCGCTGCGCTGCTGCTTGCTGCAGCGGTGTCCGTCCACGCCGCGCCGCTGGAGGGTGCGCGCCAGCTGATCGTGGTCACCAGCGAAGGCTGGGACAGCACCCAGGGCCAGCTGCAGGCCTATGTGCGCGATGGCAAGGGCTGGCATGCGCATGGAGAGGCGTTCCCGGTGGCACTTGGCCGCACTGGCAGTGCCTGGGGCCTGGGCCTGCACCCGGCGCAGGCCGATGGCCCGCAGAAGCAGGAAGGCGATGGCCGCAGCCCGGCGGGCGTGTTCGCGCTCGGCAGCGCGTTCGGCTATGCCGTCACACGCCCAGGCACGGCCATGGCCTACCAGCCGATGCTTGAAAGCAGCTACTGCATGGACGTACCCGGCTCGCCGTTCTACAACCGCATCGTCGATGAAAGGAAAGTCGGCAGTGCGGCGATCAAGGGCTCCACCGAGCCCATGCGGCTGGACCTGCACAACAAGGGCGACGTGCGCTACCAGGAAGGCTTCGTGATCGCCCACAATCCGGACAACCAGCCGGGCAAGGGCAGCTGCATCTTCGCCCATCTGTGGCGCCAGCCCGGCGAGGCCACGGCCGGCTGCACCGCTATGCCGCAGGCACGCATGCGGGCCCTGCTGGACTGGTTGCGCCCGCAGGAGGCGCCGCGCTTCGTGCTGCTGCCGCGCGCCGAATACACACGCCTGCAGGCCCAGTGGCAGCTGCCCGCACTCAGCGGAGACGCCCGTTGAGCGCGCAGGACGAACCGCAGCTGCAACGCGCGGTCAGCCGCTGGCAGATCGTCGGCCTGTCAATCAACGATGTGATAGGCAGCGGCATCTACCTGCTGCCGGCCGCCACCGTCGCCCTGCTCGGCCCCTTCAGCCTGTGGGGCGTGGTCGCCGCCGGCATCGTCGTCGCGCTGCTGGTGCTGTGCTACGCCCAGGCCGCCAGCTACTTCGATGAACCCGGCGGCAGCTACCTGTATGCGCGCGAAGCGTTCGGGCGCTTCGCCGGATTCGAGATCGGCTGGATGATCTGGCTGACCCGCATCAGCTCGGCGGCCGCATTGAGCAATGCGCTGGCCGATGCGGTCGCGCGGTTCTGGCCATGGGCCGGTGCCGGCATGGGGCGCATCGCGATCATCGTGGTGTCGCTGGGCTTCCTGACCGGCGTCAACATCATCGGCGTGCGCTCGGCCGCGCGGACCGGCGTGGTGCTGGTGATCGGCAAGATGCTGCCCCTGCTGCTGTTCGTGGCCATCGGTGCGTTCTATATCGACCCACAGCTGGCGTTCTCCGGCCAGCGCCCGGACCCGCATGACCTGCAACGCATGGGCGAGGCCGCGCTCCTGCTGCTGTACGCCTACGCCGGTTTCGAAAACATCCCCGCTGCGGCGGGCGAGTACCGCAATCCGCGCCGCGATATCCCATTCGCGCTGATCACCATGATCATCACCGTCACCGTCATCTACGGCGCGGTGCAGGTGGTGGCGCAGGGCACGCTGGCGGGCCTGGCCAGTTCGGCCACGCCCCTGGCCGATGCCGCCGCTGGTTTCGGTGGCGAGGCGCTGGCGCTGATCCTCACCGTCGGCGCGACCATCTCCATCCTCGGCACCAACAGCAACACGATGATGATGGGCCCGCGCTTCCTGTTCGCACTGGCCCGTGATGGCTATGGCCCGAAGATCCTGGCGCAGGTGCATCCACGCTTCCACACGCCGGCCGCATCGATCCTGTGCCAGGGTTTGATCGCACTCGGACTGGCGCTGTCCGGTTCGTTCGTGCAGCTGGCGCTGCTGTCGATGACCACGCGGTTGTTCGCCTACATCGGCACCGCGGCTGCGGTGCTGGTGCTGGCCAAGCGCTTCGCGGACCGGCCAGGCGCGCTGAAGCTGCCCGGTGGCCCGCTGATTCCGGTGCTGGCGCTGCTGCTGTGCCTGGCGCTGTTCGCCAGTGCCAGCTGGCAGAACATCGCCGCGGCGCTGGTGGCGTTTGGCATCGGCGCGGTGATCTACAAGCTGCCGCGCAAGGATGCCGACGCCGGGTGACCGGTCGCACCGGGCCATGCCCGGCGGATTGATCTGGTGATCACGCTGCCGGACCGGGCCGTTAACCACCACGCAGGCACGATCAGGCTTCGTCAACAACGGAGCCCTTCCATGGCTGAGTACCAGATTCCCGGCCGCGTACCGGACGACAGCACGCCGCGCGATGCGGTCAGCAACTACTGGCGCGAACGCTACACGGCCGAGCCGTACTACGACGACCAGCTGTTCTTCGAGGACTACGAGCCTGCCTACCGCATCGGCCACGCCGCGCGTGCACAGGACATGATCCGCGCCTACGAACAGGTCGAAGCAGAGCTGGAATCGCGCTGGGCCAGTGAACGCGGCCGCAGCCGGCTGGAATGGGCGCAGGCGCGCGGCGCTGTGCGCCGTGGCTGGGAGGATGCACAGCTGGCGGACCCGCGGTTGAAGCGGTAACGCCATGCTTCTGTAGAGCCGAGCCCATGCTCGGCTGAGAGTCGAGCATGGCGCGACGCTACAGAAATCCTGCGAGAGCCGAGCGTGGGCTCGGCTCTACGGATTCACTCCTGTTCCGGCAACGGTGGCACGACCGGGCTGCGCGTGCTCTCACCAGCACCTGCAGCGATGAGGTCGCGGGTGTTCTTCTGCACCGCCACCGCACCGAACAGCGACAGCGCGTAGGCCATGCCGTAGAAGCCTTTCTCGCTCGATGCCAGCGTGGCATTCCACAGCCCAACCAGCAGCAGCATCAGCGCCGAGAGCAGCGCGAACCAGCACAACGCGTAGTACAGCGCGCTCACTGGGATACCCTCAACGCGGTCACGCACACTCTTCTGCAGCGACACCGCCGCGAACAGGCCGAACAGCAGCAGGGTCAGGTAGTAGCCCTTTTCATTGAGCGCCATCGTGGCGGCGTTGAACAGGCCGATCAGGTAGGCCGCCGCGCCCAGCAGCAGGGCCACCCACGAGGCGGCGATGAAGGCGGTGGACGGCTTGTGGGGCATGGCAGTGTTCATTGCAGATCCTTGGCAGGCAGTCGGGCACGCTTTGCCCGGGCGTGCCCACCCTAGACGATCCCGCCGCCGTCGCACAGGGGGGAGCAGGACCTTCGGGCCACGACGGTCACGCCTCCAGTGGTATACAAGGGACAGCCCGGCCATCCGCATCCCCGCCCTGGAGATACCCATGACCCGCACACCCCTGCTGCTCGCCCTCGTCCTGGTGCCGATCCTCGCCGCCTCTGCCTGCAATGCCGCCGACCCTGGCGCCAACGGCGCCCAGACCAGCGCGCCCGCAGCCGCCTCCGCCGCCGACCAGCGTCCGTTCACCGCCACCGAAGTCAGCCGTTTTGACCAGCCGTGGGCGATGACCTTCCTGCCTGACGGCAGCCTGCTGGTCACCGAGAAGCGCGGCAAGCTGCAGCACCTGGATCTGGCCAGCGGCCAGGAGCATGAGATCACCGGCGTTCCGAAGGTCGCCTACGGTGGCCAGGGTGGCTTGGGCGACATCATCCTGCATCCCGACTTTGCCCGGAATCACGTCGTTTACCTCAGCTATGCCGAGGAAGGCACGCTGGATACCCGCGGTGCGGCCGTGGCCCGCGCCACGCTGGCGCTGGACGCGAACGGGGCTGGCCAGCTGAAGGACCTGAAGGTGATCTGGCGGCAGACTCCCAAGGTCAGCGGCCAGGGGCACTACGGCCACCGCCTCGCCTTCGGCCCGGACGGCAAGCTGTGGATCAGCTCCAGCGAGCGGCAGAAGTTCGATCCGGCCCAGGACATGGGCGGCAACCTCGGCAAGATCATCCGCCTCAACGACGATGGCAGCCTGCCCGCCGACAACCCGTTCGCCTCGCAGGGCGGCGTTGCCGCGCAGGTGTGGTCGCTGGGCCACCGCAATATTCTGGGCATGGCCTTCGACGCCAACGGCAAGCTGTGGGCACATGAGATGGGCCCGGCCGGCGGCGACGAACTGAACCTGATCGTGCGCGGCGCCAACTACGGTTACCCGGTCGTTTCCAATGGCGACCACTACGACGGTCGCCCGATCCCCGACCACAGCACCCGCCCTGAATTTGCTGCGCCGAAGGTGACCTGGACGCCGGTGATCTCGCCGGCCGGCTTCGTGATCTACAGCGGCAGCCTGTTCCCACAGTGGAAGGGCAGCGGCTTCATCGGTGGCCTGTCGTCGACCTCGCTGGTGCGTGTGGCCTTCGACGGCGACAGCGCGCGCGAGGCCGAACGCTTCAACATGGGCGAGCGTATCCGCGAAGTGGAACAGGGCCCGGATGGCGCCCTGTGGCTGCTGGAAGACGGCAGCAAGGCGCGCCTGTTGAAGCTGACGCCGAAGGCCTGAGGCAGCGCCGGCCGCTGGCCGGCCCCCTGAATTCTCCCGGCATCCTGCGGCTGCCGGCCAGCGGCCGGCACTACCCTTCTGCAACGGCCCCGCATGCGGGGCCGCTTCCGTTTACTGGATGGTGATGACCTTCACCTCGGTCTTCGTGCAGGCCTGGTCCAGGCACTGCCCGTTCAACCACACCTGTCCATCGCCGATCATCACGCCCTGCTGGTTGACGAAGACCTTGCCGAAGTCCTGTTCGGACACCGCCTTGACCACCGCCGGTGTGATGATCTTCTCGTAGTTGCGCTGGAACTCGCCCGGGCCGGTGATCTTCTTTCCATCCGCGATGTTCAGCGGGAAGCGCACTTCCTCCACCACGGCAGCACGATCACCACCGACCACGGCGGTCTTGAACGCGTTGAACACCTTTTCGTACTGCGCCGCATCACCAAGCAGGGTTTCGATGCGTGCCCGTGCGTCTTCCGCGGGCGCATCCGCTTCGGGTGCGGCCGGGGCAGCGGCGGCGGGCTCAGCGGTGGGTGCTGCGGGCGTTGCCGGGGCGCTGGCCTCCATCGGCGGCGGTGCATCCGCGACAGGCTCGGACGGTGGTGCCGCCGGCTGCGAACAGGCCGCCAGCAACAGGGCGGGAATCAGACAAGCCATCCGGCGCATGCGCGCACTCCATCGAAACAGGGAGCCCGATGGTAGCGCCCGGGCACGCCCGGCGTGTTCGTGCAATGTGAGCGCAGCAACGCCGGGCATGGCCCGGCACTGCCATTCCGCGATCAACCCTTCAGCAGCTCGAACTGCACGGCTTCGCCGGCCGCCGACGAGGCGCAGACCCACAGGTCAAACTGACCCGGTTCCGCACGCAGCACGCCGTCGCGGCCGGCGAACGCCAGCTGCTCACGGGTCAGGGTGAACACCACTTCGGCCGACTCGCCCGGCTGCAGTGCCACCTTGCGGAAGTCCTTCAGTTCGCGCACCGGGCGCACGCGGCTGGCCACGCGGTCGTGGATGTACAGCTGCACCACTTCCTCGCCGGCCACGCGGCCGGTATTGGTCAGCACGGTGGTGATGGTCAGGGTGTCGTCCCAGCCGAGCTGTGCCGTGCTCAGCTGCGGCACGCCGTAAGCGAAGGTGGTGTAGCCGATGCCATGGCCGAACGGGTACAGCGGTTCGTTCGGGATCTCGCGCCAGCGCGCCTTGAACTCCGACATGGTCGGCAGTTCCGGGCGGCCGGTACGCGGGTGGTTGTAGAAATACGGCTGCTGGCCGGACACCTGCGGGAAGCTGACCGGCAGGCGCGCGGACGGGCTGTAATCACCGAACAGCACATCGGCCACGGCATGGCCGGTCTGCGTGCCCAGGTACCAGGTGACCGCCACGGCGTGCGCGTTGCGCACCGCGCCCTGCAGCGCCAGCGCGCGGCCATTGCGCAGCAGCACCACCAGCGGTTTGCCGGTCATCGCCACCGCTTCGGCCAGCGCCTGCTGTGCCGGCGGCAGAGTGATCTCCACGCGCGACTGCGCTTCGCCGCTGTAACGCTGCGGTTCGCCCAGTGCCAGCACCACCACGTCGGCACGCAGCGCGGCGGCAACGGCCGCTTCGGTGCCGCCCGGAATCGCGGTTTCCAGATCACAGCCGGGCACGATCTCCAGCAGCGAGGCATCGCCGATGGCGGCGCGCACGCCGGTTTCCAGGTCCACATAGCGCTGCTTGTCACCGAACAGCGTCCAGCAGCCTTCGATGTTCTCGCGGTCCTGCACGAAGGGGCCGATCAGGGCGATCTTCTGCCCGGTCTTCTGCAGCGGCAGCACGTTGTCGCGGTTGTTCAGCAGCACGATCGAGCGGCGCGCGGCATCGCGCGACAGTTCGTCATGCGCGGCGATGTGCGAGGTATCGGCTTCGCGCGCCGGGTCCAGCGAACGGTACGGGTCGTCGAACAGGCCGATGGTTTCCTTCAGCCACAGGATGCGGCGCACGCCTTCATCCAGCACCGCCATCGGCACCTCGCCGCTCTCGACCAGGCCCGGCAGGTGCTCGGCGTAGAAGCCGCTCTGCATGCTCAGGTCCAGGCCGGCGGTGAACGCCTTGGCGGTGGCATCGCGGTCGTCGGCGGCATAGCCGTGGGCGACCAGTTCCATGTCGGCGGTGTAATCGGAGATCACTACGCCCGGGAACTTCCACTCACCGCGCAGGATGTCGGTCAGTAGTTCGGCATTGGCGCTGGCCGGCACGCCGTTGATGTCGTTGAACGAGGACATCACGGTGATCGCGCCGGCGTCGAAGGCGGCCTTGAACGGCGGCAGGTGCACGTCGCGCAGGGTCTGCGGCGAGATGTCCACCATGTTGTATTCCATGCCGGCCATCACCGCGCCATAGGCGGCGAAGTGCTTCGGCGTGGCCAGCAGCGAATCGGCGGCACGCAGATCGCCGCCCTGGAAGCCGCGCACGCGGGCGGCGGCGAACGCGCAGCCCAGGACCACGTCCTCACCGGCGCCTTCGGCACCCCGGCCCCAGCGCTGGTCGCGGGCGATGTCCACGGCCGGTGCGTAGGTCCAGTGCAGGCCGGCGGCGGTGGCCTCGATGGCGGTGGCGCGCGCAGTGCGCTCGGCCAGGTCCGGCTCGAAGCTGGCGGCCTCGCCCAGCGGAATCGGGAACACGGTACGCATGCCGTGGATGACGTCGGCCGCCAGGATCACCGGGATGCCCAGGCGGCTCTCCTCGGTGGCGACCTGCTGGATGCGGCGGCCCAGTTCGGCGCCGACGCCATTGAACAGCGAGCCGACCATGCCCTCGCGCACCTGCTGCAGCACCTGGTCGGCATTGCGCACGTTGGCTTCCGGGTTCACGTCCGGGGCGAACGGGCGGACCATGTCCGCGAAGACACCCAGCTGGCCGACCTTTTCCTCGACGGTCATCTGGGCAATGAGGGATTCGATGCGATCGGAGGCCACCAGCAGTCCTTGATGAAAACGTTTACAAGCCCGGCATTCTAGCGATCCCGAGCCATTTGGCGAGAGGTTTCGTCATTCAGTTTCAGGCTCCAGCCGGATCCGTACGGTCCGGCTGGAAGCATCGCAGCTTACTCCGAGCCGGCCAGCCGGCGCTGCCCGGCCATCAACATGGCGTCGCTGGAGGCCTGGAACACGCGCAGGCCGAAGGCCGGCAGGATCGCCAGCAGGTGGTCGAAGATGTCCGACTGCACCGCCTCGTACTCGCCCCAGGCGGTGCTGCGGGTGAAGCAGTACAGCTCCAGCGGCAGGCCCTCGGTGGTCGGCTGCAGCTGCCGCACCAGCAGGGTCATGTCGGTATGGATGCCCGGATGGCTGCGCAGGTAGCGCTCCACGTAGGCGCGGAAGGTGCCCAGGTTGGTCACGCGGCGGCTGTTGACCTCGGCCACGCCCTGCTCGCGCAGGCGCCCGTTCCACTGCCCCAGCTCCTGTTCCTTCTCACGCAGGTAGTCGCGCAGCAGCGCGAACTGGCCGAGGAAGGCCAGGTCGCCCTCGTCCAGGAAGCCGACGCTGTGCTGGTCCAGGTACAGCGCGCGCTTGATGCGGCGGCCACCGGCTTCCTGCATGCCGCGCCAGTTCTTGAACGACTCCGTCACCAGCTTCTTGGTCGGGATGGTGGTGATGGTCTTGTCGAAGTTCTGCACGGTGATGGTGTGCAGGGCGATGTCGATCACATCACCATCGGCGTTCTGGCTGGGCATCTCGATCCAGTCACCGATGCGCACGCGACCATCGCCGCTGATCTGCACGCTGGCTACCAGCGACAGGATGGTGTCCTGGAAGATCAGCATCAGCACTGCGGTGGCGGCGCCGAGGCCGGTAACCAGATAGCGCAGGTCGACACCGGCCAGGGTGGCGACAATCGACAGGCCGGCGATCACGAAGATGACGATCTTGGCGACCTGCAGGTAGCCCTTGATCGGCTTGTTGCGTGCTTCGGGGCGACGTTCGTAGAGATCGTTGGCCGCATCCAGCGCATGCGAGATGGCCAGCACCACGGTCAGGATCGCCCACGCCTGGCAGGCGCCGATGATGAAGCTCACCAGCCCCGGCGGCAGATCGGGCACGATGCGGATGCCGGAAGCGATCACCTGGCTGGGCACCACATTGGACAGCCGCGAGATCACCCGCATGAGGTGGCTGCCACGGCCGGTGTCAGCGCCCGGCAGGCGGCTGAGCAGGCGTCGCAGACCCCGCAGCAGGATGCGCTTGGTCACCCAATTGGCCAGGCCGGCGGCGATCAGCAGCGCCGAGATCATCAACGCCAGGTAGGCGCCAGGATAGGGTTCCAGTGTGTTCTGCAGCTTTTCCAGCCACTGTACCGCCACCACCGCGTCTACCATCCGTTGTCTCCTTGTTTTATTGCTGATGAGGTTGCCGACCTGCGGCCGGGTTTACCGGGTCAGTCGCGCGTGCGCTCGATGATCACGCCCACCGCGCGCGCGCCGCGCACCGCACCGGGCTTGCTCAGCTTCAGGCGCAGCCACTTCACGTCGAATTCGGTCAGTACGATCTGGGCGCAGCGCTCGGCCAGGGTCTCGACCAGGCCGAACTCCGACTCGCGCACGAACTGCTCCAGGCGCTTGCTCACCGCCTTGTAGTTCAAGGTGTGGGCGATGTCGTCGGTGGCCGCGGGGCGACGGTTGTCGAAGCCCATTTCCAGGTCGAACACCAGGTCCTGGCGGATCCGTCGCTCCCAATCGTAGATACCGATCAGGGCGTCGATCGTCAGCCCCTCGATGAAAACCTTGTCCATTGCGGTTACCAGCGCCAATACAGGCGACCATGGTAACGGCACGGCGGTGAGCCTGCCCGGAACGGGCGGTAGGCGTCCCACGTGGCGCGGGCCCGGAAAAGACAAAGGGCCCTGCTAGCGGGGCCCTTTGGTACCTCTCAATGTCCCCAGGGGAAGCTGGAATCCAGCCGCGAGTCCCGGAGCACACGCTGGCGAAGGTATCCCATCGGTCCTGCTCGATGTGAGAGGCGATTGCGGCAATTGCTGGTGACGGAAAAAACAAAGGGCCCCGCTAGCAGGGCCCTTTGGTACTACCGTTTGTCCCCGGGGGGAGCTGCTGAACAGCCGCGAGTCCCGGTGGCGCAGGCACGCAGAGTAGGCAAGGACCAGATCGTCGGTCAAGGCCAATTCCGACAGGCAAGCTCAGGTATTCGTCCGAGGCGAAACACAGAGAATCGGCCGCACGGACAACGACGTTCCCTTATGGTTGTTGCCCGCCTGACTGGCCAACATCGATCCATTCTTCACCACCGCACATCACGATGGCTTCATACGATGCACTGCGGCGCGCGTTGTCAGCGGAGCGTCTGTCCACTTACGAGAGAATCGCATCGACCTGCGGCCCCGACGTCACAGCCGAATCCCTCTACCTCTGGAACATGCGGCTGTGCGGTGCACTGATGATGCCGGTCCATCTGTGCGAGGTGGTCACCCGCAACGCCGCGGCAATGGTTCTTGTTCGGCAGCACGGTCCACGTTGGCCCTGGAATGATGCCTTTAGACGCAGGCTGCCAACTTCGTCCAGTACTTCTCCACGCACGGCACTGGAACAACTTGCCAGTCGCGTAAGCGATACACCTGAAATCGTCGCCAACCTGCCTATGGTGTTCTGGCAGCAGCTATTCACATGTCGCTTCGATTCCACGCTGTGGATACCGGCACTCAGCGGAGTCCTGCGCCATGCGCCTTGCGCCCACCCCAGTGTCATCCGGAAAGCCATCCACGCGGATATTGGCCGCATCCGCCACCTGCGCAACCGCATCGCCCATCACGAGCCCATCCTCGAGCGCGACATCGGCGCCGACCTGGCCGCGATCGGGCGGCTGATCCACGCCCGCAGCCCGCACACCCTGGGCTGGCTGCAGCGCCATGAGCGGGCGACGACCGTGCTGGCGGCGTCGCCGTTGGCAGGGCATCGGTAATACGTCCGCCGGGCGTGGCCCGGCGCCGCTGGTTCACACCGCTGGCAGGGTCGCCATGTCCCAGCGCGGGGTCACGTCCACCTTCGGCGGGCTGTGCTGGCCGGCCTGCAGGCGCAGGGCGCCGGCGAAGGCGATCATCGCGCCGTTGTCGGTGCACAGTGCCGGTCGCGGGAAGCAGGCGCGGCCGCCCAGGCGCTCGGCCATCTGCTGCAGGCGGGCGCGCAGGCGCTTGTTCGCGCCCACGCCGCCGGCCACCACGATCACGTTGGTGCCGGCCGCTTCAAGCGCGCGCTCGCACTTGATCGACAGGGTCTCGACCACCGCATCTTCAAAGCCACGGGCGATGTCGGCGCGGGTCTGCTCGCTCTGGTCGCTGTCGCGCCAGGCCATCAGGACCTGGGTCTTCAGGCCGGAGAAACTGAAATCCAGCCCCGGGCGGTCGGTCATCGGCCGCGCGAAGCGGTACGCGCCCGGCGTGCCCTGCTCGGCCAGCCTGGCCAGCTGGGGGCCACCCGGGTATGGGAGGCCCATCAGCTTGGCGGTCTTGTCGAAGGCCTCGCCGGCCGCATCGTCCAGGGTCTCGCCCAGCAGGCGGTACTGGCCGATGGCGTCCACCGCCACCAGCTGGGTATGGCCGCCGGACACCAGCAGCGCCACGAACGGCGCTTCCGGCGGGTCGTCCTCCATCAGCGGGGCCAGCAGGTGGCCTTCCATATGGTGTACGCCCACCGCCGGCACCTCCAGCGCCCAGGCCAGCGAGCGGGCCACGCCGGCGCCCACCAGCAGCGCACCGACCAGGCCGGGACCGGCCGTATAGGCCACCCCGTCGATATCGCCTACGCCAAGGCCGGCGTCGGCCAGGGTCTGGCGCACCAGCGGCAGCAGCTTGCGGACGTGGTCGCGGCTGGCCAGCTCGGGCACTACACCGCCGTACTCGGCATGCAGGGCGATCTGGCTGTAGACCGCATGGGCGCGCAGGGCCGCGCTGCCGGCCACGTCGGTGTCATACACCGCCACGCCGGTCTCATCACAGGAAGATTCGATGCCAAGGACTCGCATGCCTGCTATTATGACGCCCCTGCCGCCCCCTCGGGGGATGTGCAGATCTCACTGCTTTCGAACTTCCGGCCCGTATTCAGGGTTGGCCGCTTGCAGTTTGTCTATTCGCCGCTATAATGTGCGGCTCGCCGGGCGTGACCCGGTTCTACTGTGTCCCGGAGATTCCATGCCCAGCGTCAAAGTCCGCGAGAACGAGCCCTTCGAGTTTGCTCTTCGCCGCTTCAAGCGCACTTGCGAAAAGGCCGGTGTGCTGGCCGAAACCCGCAAGCGCGAGTTCTACGAAAAGCCGACCCAGGAGCGCAAGCGCAAGGCCGCCGCTGCTGTGAAGCGTCAGCTGCGCCGCTCGTCGCGCGACGTCACCAAGCGTCAGCGCCTGTACTGATCGGACGCATCTTCATTGCGACGGGCCTGCCTGTCGCGATGGAGCCGAAGCCGGCACGCGCGAGCGTCGCCGGCTTTTTGCGTTTCCGGGTTCGGGCATCCGCCCCGCCCCACCTACCACCACGAGGTTCCTCATGAGCATGAAGCAGCAGCTCACCGACGACATGAAGGCCGCCATGAAGGCGGGCGAGAAGCACAAGCTGGGCGTGATCCGCCTGATCAACGCTGCCATCAAGCAGCGCGAAGTGGACGAGCGCATCGAGCTGGACGACACCGCCGTGATCGCCGTGCTCGACAAGATGGTCAAGCAGCGCAAGGACTCGGTCAGCCAGTTCGAAGCCGCCAACCGTGAAGACCTGGCCGAGATCGAGCGCGCCGAGATCGTGGTCATCGAAGCCTACCTGCCGGCCAAGATGGGCGAAGCCGAGATCGTGGCCGCCATCCAGGCCGCCATCGCCGAAACCGGTGCTTCCGGCCCGGCCGACATGGGCAAGCTGATGGGCGCGCTGAAGCCCAAGCTCGCCGGCCAGGCCGACATGGGCCTGGTGTCCAAGCTGGTCAAGCAGCTGCTGGCATAAGCCATTGCCGGGGTCGGATCCCTTTCGCATCGCGGAAGGGCTCTGACCCCATCAGCGCCCCTGTTTCACCGCACCTTCGTCGGTCGCCTGCTACAACCGCACACATGGTCGAACCCGAGCCCAACGTTCCCGTGTCACTGCACAAGTACATCAAGCGCCTGCAGGACAGCTTCCCGATGGCGGTGGCCAAGCGCTTCATCGACGTCGACGTGCTGACCCAGGCAGCTTCCGTCTCCTTCTACGCCCTGCTGTCGATGGCACCGTTGCTGGTCCTGCTGCTGTGGCTGACCGCCTCACTGTACCCCCCGGCCCAGCAGGCGCTGATCGACCAGATCAGCTCGGTGGCCGGCAGCAGCGCGGCTACCGTGGCCGAAACCGTTCTGAAGAACGCCGACAACCAGCCGGATGTCGGGTCGCTGGCGGGTGTGTGGAGCACGCTGCTGCTGTTCGTGGGTGCCACCGCCGTGTTCGCCCAGCTGCAGAACGCACTGAACCTGATCTTCCGCACCAGCGGCGAGCGCCTGGAAGGCGTCAAGGCCTGGCTGCGCAAGCGCGTGTTCTCGTTCGGCGTGGTGCTGGCGCTGGGCTTCCTGTTGATCCTGTCGATGACCGCCACCACGGTGCTGCAGGTGGCCTTCGCGCAACTGCCTTCGATCCTGCCCGCGCTGGGGTACGTCACGAGCCTGCTGCTTTACGCAGTCGGCTTCGCCTTCATGTACCACTATCTGCCCGACCGTCGCGTGGCGTGGCGCCAGGCCTTCATCGGCGGCGTGATCACCTCGGCACTGTTCGCACTGGGCCGCTACGGCATCGGCGTCTACATCGCCACCGTGGCACCCGGCAGTGCCTACGGCTCGATGGGCGCGCTGGTGATCTCGCTGGTCTGGATCTACTACGCCACCGTGGTCTTCTTCGTTGGCGCACTGATGACGGCTGTGATCGATGAACGCCTGCGCGCACGTCATCACCTGGCCGCAGCCGGCATTGATCCGGCAACCGCCAGCCAGGTGCCCGACAGGGGGTAAACTAGGCCGACCGCCCCCGGTTCCGTCGCGTGGTCCTGCACCGCGCCCTGCCCTGTTGCCCATGGCCCGTATCCCCGACGCTTTCATCGACGACCTGCTCGCCCGCACCGACATTGTCGAGGTGGTGGGCAGCCGCGTGCCGTTGAAGCGCCAGGGCAAGGAGTACGCAGCGCGCTGCCCGTTCCATGACGAGCGCTCGGCCTCGTTCACGGTCTCGCCCACCAAACAGTTCTATCACTGCTTCGGCTGCGGCGCGCACGGCACCGCGATCAGCTTCCTGATGAACTACGACCGCCTCGAGTTCCTCGACGCGGTGGATGAGCTGGCCAAGCGCGCCGGCATGGAAGTACCGCGCAACGAGAACCCGCGCAGCCCGCAGCAGCAGGACGACAGCCGCGAGCTGTACTCCGCTCTGGACGCCGCTGCCAAGTTCTTCCAGAAGAACCTGGAAGGCAGCGAGAAGGCGCGCAGCTACCTCGACGGCCGCGGCGTGGACGAAGAGAACCGCGCACGCTTCCAGATCGGCTATGCGCCCGATGGCTACAGCGGGCTGCGCGATGCGCTGGGCAAGGACGAGCGGCGCATGAAGCTGCTCGACCGCGCCGGCCTGTTCTCCAAGAACGACCGCGGCCACGTCTACGACAAGTTCCGCGACCGGGTGATGTTCCCGATCTTCGATCGCCGGGGCCGGGTGATCGCCTTCGGTGGCCGCGTGTTCGAGAAGGACGACGGCCCCAAGTACCTCAACTCGCCCGAGACCGCGCTGTTCCACAAGGGCCGCGAACTGTACGGCCTGTGGCAGGTGCGCCAGGCCAACCAGAAGATCGAGCGCTTGATCGTGGTCGAGGGCTACATGGACGTGGTCTCGCTGTTCCAGTTCGGCGTCACCCAGGCGGTGGCCACGCTGGGCACCGCGACCACGCCGGACCATGCCGAGCTGTTGTTCCGCAACGCGCCGGATGTGTTCTTCTGCTTCGACGGCGACGCCGCCGGCCGCCGCGCCGGCTGGAAGGCGCTGGAGTCGGTGCTGCCGCGCATGAAGGATGGCCGCCAGGCCTTCTTCCTGTTCCTGCCCGATGGCGAGGACCCGGACACCATCGTGCGCAAGGAAGGCGCCGAGGCCTTCAACGAACGCTTGAAGCAGGCCACGCCGCTGTCGCAGTTCTTCTTCGACGAACTGACCCGCGAGATCAACCTGGGGACGCTGGACGGCAAGGCGCGCCTGGCCGAACGCGCAAAGCCGATGCTGGCGCAGATTCCCGACGGCGCCTTCGGCGATCTGATGAAGCAGCAGCTGGGGCAGCTGACCGGCCTGGGGGGTGGCAACGCTGCCGCCACGCGCACACCGCAGCCACAACGCCAGCCCTCGCGCACGATCCAGCCAGTGGCCAGGCGCAGCCTGGTGCGCGGCGCGATCGCCGTGCTGCTGCAGCAGCCGTCGCTGGCGCTGACCCTGGGCGGCAAGCATCACTTCCAGGGCCTGCGCCTGCCCGGCGTGGAGCTGCTGCTGGAGCTGCTGGGACTGGTCGAACAGCGCCCGGACATCAGCACCGGTGCCCTGCTGGAACACTTCGACGGCCGCGAGGAACAGTCCTCGCTGCATACGCTGGCGGCACAGACGCTGCCCGGCACCGAGGCCAGCTGGACCCAGGAACTGCACGACGCGGTGGCCCAGCTGGAAAAACAACTGCTGGTGCAACGTCTGGACGAACTGCTGGCAAAGCAGCGCCAGCAGGGTCTGGACGATACTGACAAGTACGAACTGCGCGAGCTGCTGAAGGCCCGCGCCGGGCTGCGCCTGTAGAGGGGCAGAACGCTTTCACGGAGAGGACCATGCTGCTGCGCCTGACCTGCCTGCTGTTGTTGTCGCTCTGCCTGCCGCTGGCGGCCCTGGCCGCAGATGGCCCGCTCAATGAAGTCCGTCCGGGCCTGTATGCCGGCGGCCAGCCCAGTGCCGCACAACTGCGCGAACTGGCTGCACAGGGTGTGCGCACGGTGATCGACCTGCGCCAGTCCGACGAGGACCACGGTTTCGATGAAACCCAGGTGGCCGAATCGCTGGGCCTGCGCTATGTACGCATTCCGGTGGCCGGCGCCGAGGGGCTGGATGCGCCCAATGTGCGCGCCGTGCATCAGACCCTGCAGCAGAGCCAAGGGCCGGTGCTGCTGCACTGTGCCTCCGGCAACCGCGCCGGTGCCGTGCTCGGGCTGGTCAATGCACGCTACGAACATGCCAGCCCGGAACAGGCCCTTCAGCTGGGCCAGCGTGCCGGCCTGAAGTCGCTGGGAGCCGCCACCCGCCAGCGCCTGGCCACGCCAGCCGCTTCGCCCTGATCCCCCACCGCTCAAGGATCCTGTCCACCATGACCCGCTGGTGGTCGCGCCTGCGACCCGACAACTTCACGCTCGCCCTGCTGTGCACTGTTGGCCTGGCTTCGCTGCTGCCGATGAAGGGCGCAGCCGCCATCGTGCTGGACGATGTCACCACCGTGGCCATCGCCGCGCTGTTCTTCCTGCATGGCGCGCGCCTGCCGCGCGAATCGATCATCGGCGGCATGCTGCACTGGCGCCTGCACCTGACCATCCTGGCCTGCACCTTCATCCTGTTCCCGCTGCTGGGCCTGCTGTTCAAGCCGCTGTCGGGCTGGCTGCTGACGCCGGAGCTGTACCTGGGCGTGCTGTTCCTGTGTACGTTGCCGTCCACCGTGCAGTCGTCCATCGCGTTCACCTCGATGGCCCGCGGCAATGTGCCTGCAGCGGTGTGCAGTGCCTCGTTGTCGAGCATCCTCGGCGTATTCCTGACCCCGCTGCTGCTGACTGCGCTGGCCGGCACCTCCGGCGGCGTGCACGACCCGCTGCATGCCATCGGCGGCATCATGCTGCAGCTGCTGGTCCCGTTCGTGGCCGGCCACCTGCTGCGGCCGTGGATTGCCGGCTGGGTGGAACGGCAGCGCGCGCTGCTGCGCTACACCGACCAGGCCACCATCCTGCTGGTGGTGTACTCGGCGTTCGGCGAGGCAGTGACCGAAGGGCTGTGGAGCAAGACGCCGCTGCTCTCGTTGCTGGCCGTGGCAGTGGTGGCCGCAGTGCTGCTGGGTATCGCCATGCCGCTGATCACCTTCATCGCCCGCCGCCTGCGCTTCAACCGCGAGGACGAGATCGCCATCGTGTTCTGCGGCTCGAAGAAGAGCCTGGCCACGGGTGTGCCGATCGCCAAAGTGTTATTCGCCGGTGGCAGCCTGGGTGCGATTGTGCTGCCGGTGATGATCTATCACCAGATCCAGCTGATCGTCTGCGGTGTGATCGCGCAGCGCTACGCCAGGCGCAAGCCCTGACCCGACGGGGAGAGCATCCACGCATGGCGTGGATCTACTGTAGAGCCGAGCCCACGCTCGGCTGGCGGTTGAACGGCGCAGTTGAATCCACGTCACGCGTGGATGATCAGCAGACCGAATCGCCGTCCAGCAGCCGCGCCACGCTGAATCGCGGCAGCCATACCCTCAGGTCGTAACTGCGGTCAGCACCGGTATCCACCTTGGGCGATGTCCCGGCATGACCCGGCAACTGGCGCGCCTCGCAACGTCCAGGGGCGGCACAGCCCCAACCCTCCCCGCCACGCGCCTCGATACGCACGTTGTAGAGCTCCAGATCGTTCAGCAATGCCGTCATCGGGGGGTATGCAATCATCTTCGGCTGCGTACGCATGCCATGCACATTGCCGGTCAGCACCAGCAGCCGTGCGTTGTTCGGCAATGCCTTTGCGCGCACGCGGACCTCTTCGGCCATCGCCCGGTCGCGAGCCCCACTACCCGCCGTTTCGGCAGGTAGCACGCGATCAAAACCGAATACCTGCACGTCGCGCCCCCGGCTACGCAGCGCGCGCGCCGCTTCGATCAGGTCGAGCATGTCCTTGCTGCGACGGCCGTCATGCATGCGGCTGCGGACGCTCCAGTACGGCGTGCCACGCAATGCAGCGCGCGCCTTGGCAGTGCCGGAAGACGCCAGATAGGTCGCCAGCGCGGCGTTTTCGTCAGTCGGCAGCTCCAATGCCAACCGCACCGGAGTGCCATCGGCTGCGTATGCCTCCATCAGTTCCCGAACCAGTAGCGGTGTCTCGCGGGTACCGTGGAATTCGCCCAGTACCAGCAGGCGGTGATCACCGGCGTGCTGGCGGATCTGCGCGACGGTGTCGTCGGCGGCATGCGCAGTGAAGGCCATGCCCAGCACCAGCAGCAGCGCGGTG
This sequence comes from Stenotrophomonas sp. 57, assembly GCF_030291075.1. Lineage (NCBI taxonomy): Bacteria > Pseudomonadati > Pseudomonadota > Gammaproteobacteria > Lysobacterales > Lysobacteraceae > Stenotrophomonas > Stenotrophomonas sp. 57. The sequence continues at coordinate 394,313 of NZ_CP127407.1, read as the reverse complement.
GTCCAGCGGAAAATCGAATGCATCCGTGCTCGCTCCTTTCCTTGGGGTCAGGAACAGCAATGGCGACGCCGTTGGAGGAGATCAAGTATAGAGCCGAGCCCACGCTCGGCCGCTCTTCCAACCACCCCTCAGCCGAGCATGGGCTCGGCTCTACAGGTGGCGCTTTACAACCAGGGCAGGATCCAGTGGTCCACCAGCAGGAAGGCGAACAACGCCATCAGGTACACGATGGAGTAATAGAACATCTTCATCGAGAACAGTTCATCCGGCGGGTTCAGCATGCGCCAGGCGTACCAGAGGAACACAGCGTTGAGCACGATCGCGCCGCCCAGGTAGAACGCGCCGCTCATGCCCACCAGGTACGGCAGCAGGCAGACCAGGGCCAGCACCACCGAATACACCATGATCTGCTTGCGGGTGTGCACCACGCCGTGGGTCACCGGCAGCATCGGGATTTCGGCCTTGGCGTAGTCCTCGCGGCGGAAGATCGCCAGCGCCCAGAAGTGCGGCGGCGTCCAGATGAAGATGATCAGCACCAGCAGCGACGAGTACGCCCAGTCCGACGAGCCCTGCATGCCAGTCACCGCGGCCCAGCCCAGCATCGGCGGCATCGCGCCGGCCAGGCCACCGATGACGATGTTCTGCGAGGTCGCACGCTTCAGGTACACGGTGTAGATCACCGCGTAGCCGATCAGCGAGGCGAAGGTCAGCACCGCGGTGATCAGGTTCACCCACAGCACCAGGAGGGTCATCGACAGCACGATCAGCACGCCGGCGAACACCAGCACCTGCCACGGCTTGACCTTGCCCACCACCAGCGGGCGCCACGAGGTGCGGGCCATCTGCGCATCGATGTGCGCATCCAGCAGCTGGTTGATCGCGGCGGCGGCCGAAGCGGCCAGCCAGATACCGAGGAAGCCGAGCACGCCTGCGCGCACCTGCTCCCAGCTGGGCACGCCGGGGATGGCCAGGACCATGCCGACCAGGGCGGTAAAGACAATGAGCGCAACGACCTTGGGCTTGGTCAGGTCCCAGTACTGGCGGTAATTGGAAAACATGGAATCAGTCCGGGGCACGCAGGCGGGCCAGCAGGCTGACCAGTACGAACAACAGGGCAACGGCCACGCCGTTGTGGGCCACCGCCACTTCCAGCGGCAGCGCCAGCTTCACATTGAGGATGCCGAGGGTGACCTGCAGCACCAGCAGCGCGATCAGCGCGCTGGCCCAGCCACGCATGCTCGGCAACCGGAACAGGCGCACGCCCAGCCACAGCAGGTAGACGGCCACCACTACCGCGAACAGGCGGTGCGCCATCTGGATGGCGATGCGCGAGGCGCCATCCAGCACGCCGCCTTCGTAATCCACGCCGATGCCACGCCACAGGGTGAAGCCTTCGACGAAGTTGTGCTGCGGCCACCATTGGTTGGCGCAACGCGGGAAGTTGTCCAGCGAGGCGCTGCCACCGCCGCAGGCGAGTGCGGCGTAGTTGGCGCTGACCCAGCCCCCCAGCGCAATCTGGGTGACCAGCACCGCCACGCCGATGCGCAGCAGCCACTTCAGCTTCGGCGCTTCGGCCAGGGTGATCGGCATGTGCGTGGCGCGCCAGGCCATCCACACCAGCAGCGCGAACATCAGCATGCCGCCCAGCAGGTGGCCCATCACCACGATGGGTTTGAGCAGCAGGGTCACCGTCCACATGCCCAGCAGGGCCTGGAAGATCACCACCGCCAGGGTCAGCAGGGCAGCGCGCGCCAGATCGATGTTGCTCCAGCGCAGCGCGGCGATCAGCAGGATCGCCTCGCCTATCAGCGCCAGGGCGCTGGCGGTGCCATGCCAGCCCATCATGTACAGCGGTATGCCGGCGGCCACCAGTACGCAGGCGGTCACTACCGCCGTGCTTCCGAATCGCCGCTTGCGCGTGGCCAGCAGCGCCAGGGTCAGGATCTCGATGCCCAGCGCGCCGGCCAGGAAGCGGTGCACCTGCTCTCGCCAGGCCTTGTGCGTTTCCAGCGGGCGGATTTCCGCCGCCGGGTGGCCAATGGTTTCTTCCACGTGCTGCGGCCAGGTGGCCTGGCCATAGCAGGTGGGCCAGTCCGGGCAGCTCAGGCCGGCGTCGGACAGGCGCACGAACGCGCCGAACATGATCGTGCTCGCGGTCATGATCATGGCGAACCACGCCAGGCGGTGGAAATTGCGGTGCAGCGCCGGACGCGCGGAAAGGCTCATCAAACGGGACTCACTTCAGTTTCAGCAACGTGGCCATGTCCTTGCGCAGGCCCCCCAGGTCACTGCCGGGGGCATGGCGCATGATCACGAAGCCGTTCGGATCGATCACGTAGACCGGCAGTCCCGCCGGATCATCAACGCCCGGCAACGCCGCGCGCAGGGCTGGCGACGGAGCCAGCGGCCGCAGCGCGGGCAGCGAGGCGATCGACGCCGGTGGCGTACCCAGCCACAGGATCTCGACATTATCGGCGTTATGGCCGAACAGCTGCCACACCTTGCCCAGTCCCTGCGACAAAGTGACGCACTGCGCGTCGCAGGCACCAGCCGGTGCCACCAGCAGGCGCCAGGTCCGGGCCTCGGGGTTCCACGGGTAGGCCTGGCCAGTGGCCAGGGTCGGGCTCTTCTGGCGCAGGTCCACCGGCGGCTGCAGCAGTTGGCCGGCATTACGGTGCCCGGTCGGCTGCCAGCCGGAGAAGCGCAGCACGGCAGCCAGTGCCATCGCTCCGAAGAACACGGCAAACAGCAGCACCAGGGTCCGGCGGCCGGAGCCGCGCGCCTGCGGGGACGTAGCAGTGTTCATGCGGGGCATTTTCTCATGGTTGGGTACGGGATGCCGGTCGGGCCACGGCGCGCCTCCTGCGCCATTCCAGCACCAGCGCCACCACCAGCACGGTCAGGGCCAGGCCGAACCACTGCACGGCGTAGCCCAGGTGACGCTGCGGCGGCAAGGTGTTCGGCAGCAGGTCCAGATCGCGCTCGTCACCGAAGGGCAGTGCAGGGTCCAGGCGCAGTACACGATCGGGAAGCAACTGCACCCCCAGCGCGCTTGCCAGGCCTTCGGCTGGCAAGCGGCTGGCCAGCCAGCGACCCGCTTCCCCCGTGGCGGAGAATGCGGGGCCGAGTGCCAATCCGGCGGCCGGCGGTGGCGCCAGCAACCCACGCACCGCCACCGGCGAGGGGGGGGCCGGCAGCTCCGGCAGGGTGCGATCCGGCGGCAGTGCGCGCCATCCCAGATCGACCAGCAACACACTGCCGTCGTCACTGCGGAACGGGCGGTAGATCTTCACTCCGGCACGGCCGTGCCGGGTCTGGTTGTCCAGCAGCACCACGCCGGGAAGGAAGCGACCGTGGTCGGCCACGCCATGCAACGCACCGGGCGCTGCCAGCGCCTGCGCCAACGACAGTACCTGCGCTGCGGCTGGACCCTGTGCATCCAACATTGCCTGTTTGGCATGCATGCGCTGCAGCTGCCACAGCCCCAATGCGGTGAAACCGGCCATTGCCAGCACCGCCAGCAGCCATCCGAGCACGCGCGTGTGCTGGCGCATCATGACAAGTCCGCGCAAACGCGGTCAGATAGGCACATCCACCCTGCCCTCGAGCCGCGCATGAGTGATTCGCTGAAGACCCTGCTGGTAATCGCGTTTCTGATCGTCATCGTCTGGAATCTGGGCGCCGGCCTGTATTACCTGCTGGTCGACCGCGGCCAGACCAAGCGCACGGTCAACGCACTGACACGCCGCATCGCGGTGTCGGTGGCCTTGATCGTACTGGTGATCGTGAGCATCTACATGGGCTGGATCAAACCGCACGGCATCGGCGGCTGAGGCCACCGATGCGTGCGCGGTCAAAGCACGTAGACGAACATGAAGAGCATCAGCCACACCACGTCGACGAAGTGCCAGTACCACGCGGCGGCTTCGAAACCGAAATGGTTGTCGCGGGTGAAGTGTCCCTTGGCCGAACGCAGCCACATCACGATCAGCATGATCGTGCCCAGCAGCACGTGCGCGCCGTGGAAGCCGGTCAGCATGAAGAACGTCGAACCATAGATGCCCGAGCCGAGCGTCAGGTTCAGTTCCTTGTAGGCGTGGATGTACTCCTCCGCCTGCAGGGTCAGGAAGCCGAGGCCGAGCACCACGGTCAGGCCCAGCCAGATCAGCAGCTGGCGGCGGTTGCCGGCCTTCAGCGCGTGATGGGCGATGGTCAGGGTCACGCCGGAGGTGAGCAGGATCAGCGTGTTGATCAGCGGCAGGCCCCAGGCCGGGATGGTCTGGAACGCACCACCGATCGCTGCCGGGCCGTTGGTCGGCCAGCCGGCGGAATAGCCCTGCCAGAGCAGCTCGTTGGTCATCACCCCGCGGCCTTCGCCGCTGAGCCAGGACAGGCCCAGGTTGCGGGTGTAGAACAGCGCGCCGAAGAAGGCGCCGAAGAACATCACCTCGGAGAAGATGAACCAGATCATCCCCATCCGGAACGAGCCATCGACCTGGTGGTTGTAGTTGCCGGCCTGTGATTCGCGCACCACGTCGCTGAACCACCAGAACAGGGTCAGCACCAGCATCGCGATGCCGACGTAGAACGTCCAGCGTCCCCAGCTGGCGTCGTTGAGCCAGCTGGCCACGCCCACCATGGTCACCATCATCGCGATGGAACCCACGAACGGCCATTTGCTCTGGGCCGGGACGAAGTACACGTTGGCGTCGGTCGGTGTCTGGGCCATGTCGGTATCCGGGTCAGGGTGCGGCGTGCGCGCCTTCGGAGGTAGCCGCAGGGGCCAACCGGTCCGAGAGTGCGTCGTTGCGGTAGAAGGTGTAGGACAAGGTGATCGTCCTGATTTCCGGCGGCAGGTCCGGATCGACGATGAAGCGCACCGGCATGTCGCGCTTCTCGCCGGCCTGCAGCGTCTGCGCGGTGAAACAGAAACATTCGGTCTTGCTGAAGAAACCCGACGCGCGCGCCGGTGCCACCGATGGCACCGCACTGCCGACCACTGCCTGCTGGCTGTCGTTGCGGGCGAAGTACAGGGCCTCGTTGAGCTCGCCCGGCACCACGTCCATGGTCAGCTGTTCGGGGTGGAACGACCACGGCAGGCGCGAATTGACGCCGCCATCGAACTCCACCCGTACGGTGCGCTTGCCGGCCGTGGCACCGGCACTGGCTTCGCTGCCGGGGCCGCGCTCCAGGCGCACGCCGAATACCTTCTCGCAGGCGATGCGATACAGCGGCACCAGCGAGAACGTCAGCAGGAACACCGCCACCGCCACGCCGATCAGGCGCGGCAGCCCGGCACTGCGTGAGGTCCCGGTGGCCGGTGCGTCGCTCATCGGCCGATCACCCCACTGAGGATGAAGCCGACGTAGACCAGCACCGCGATGACGCCGACCCAGAGGGCGGTGCGCCTGGCGCGCAGGCGTTGCTGTTCGATGCCGTTTTCCGGGGCCTCGCCCGGGCTGTTGTAGAGCCGAGCCATGCTCGGCTGCGTGTCGTCAGTCGGGCATGGCTCGACTCTACTCAAGGCGTCAGCCGAGCATGGCTCGGCTCTACACGGGGCAAGTGGGCTCTCGTTATGCATGCCCCACCTCAATGCGTGATGTCGTCATGCGCCAGATCCCCCGGGCGGATGGTCGGCGGCGTGGTGAAGGTATGCGCCGGTGCCGGCGACGGCAGCGTCCATTCCAGGCCACGCGCACCTTCCCAGCTGCGCGCCTCGGCCTTCTCGCCGTTGCGCAGCGAGGACAGCAGGATCGCGGCCATCATGAACGGCGTGACGAACATGCCGAACGCACCGATCGAGCTGATCAGGTTCCAGTCGGCAAACGCCACGCTGTAATCGGGAATGCGGCGCGGCATGCCGGCTAGGCCGAGGAAGTGCTGCGGGAAGAACAGCAGGTTGACGAACACGATCGACCACCAGAAGTGCACCTTGGCCCACTTCTCGCTGTACATGCGCCCGGTCCACTTTGGCCACCAGTAGTACACCGCGGCGATCAGCGCGAACACCGCACCGGTCACCAGCACGTAGTGGAAGTGGGCGACCACGAAATAGGTGTCGTGGTACTGGAAGTCGGCGGCCACGATCGCCAGCATCAGGCCGGAGAAGCCACCGATGGTGAACAGGATGACGAAGGCCACCGACCACAGCATCGGCGCTTCGAAGGTGAGCGAGCCGCGCCACATGGTGCTGACCCAGTTGAACACCTTCACGCCGGTCGGGATCGAGATCAGCATCGTGGCGAACATGAAGTAGATCTCGCCACCCAGCGGCATGCCCACGGTGAACATGTGGTGGGCCCAGACGATGAACGACAGGAACGCGATCGCGGCAGTGGCGTACACCATCGCCTGGTAGCCGAACAGCGGCTTGCGGCTGAAGGTCGGGATGATCTCGCTGACCACGCCGAAGGCGGGCAGGATCATGATGTAGACCTCGGGGTGCCCGAAGAACCAGAAGATGTGCTGGTACATCACCGGGTCACCGCCACCGGCGGCATTGAAGAAGCTGGTGCCGAAGAACTTGTCGGTCAGCAGCATGGTCACCGCACCGGCCAGCACCGGCATCACCGCAATCAGCAGGAACGCTGTGATCAGCCAGGCCCAGCAGAAGATCGGCATCTTCAGCAGGTCGATGCCCGGCGCGCGCATGTTCAGCACGGTGGCGATGATGTTGATCGCGCCCATGATCGAACTGATGCCTGCCACATGGATGGCGAACACGCTGAAGGCGACGTTGTAGCCGCCCTGCAGCGACAGCGGCGGGTACAGCGTCCAGCCACCGGCCGGTGCGCCACCGGGCAGGAACAGCGTCAGCAGCAGCAGGCTGAAGGCTACCGGCAGCAACCAGAACGACCAGTTGTTCATGCGCGGCAGGGCCATGTCCGGCGCACCGATCTGCAGCGGGATCATCCAGTTGGCCAGGCCGACGAAGGCCGGCATCACGCCGCCGAAGATCATCACCAGCGCATGCACGGTGGTCATCTGGTTGAAGAACTCGGGCTTGACGAACTGCAGGCCCGGCTGCGCCAGCTCGGCGCGGATCACCACGCTCATCGCCGCACCGATGATGAACATGATGAAGCTGAAACCCAGGTACAGCGTGCCGATGTCCTTGTGATTGGTCGAAAAGAACCAACGCTCGAAGAAGCTCTGGTGGTGATGGTGATCGTCGTGCCCAACTGCCGAGTGCGCCATTGCAAAACACCTCTCAGAATCGGTTGTCACCACGGTCGCGAGCGGCCGCGGGCTTTACATCACGCGCCGCTGGCTGCGGTGGCAGGTGCGCTGCCGGCTTCGGCAGCCGCGGGTGCTGCCGGCGCCTCGCCCGCAGGTGCCGCCGGCGCTGCAGGTATCGCGGGCGTTGTGGGCGCGGCCGGCGGCGCCGGCTTGCGCTGCGCCAGCCACTGCTTGAACGCCTCCTTGGACACCGCCTCGACCACGATCGGCATGAAGCCGTGGTCCTTGCCGCACAGCTCGGCGCACTGGCCGCGGTACACGCCGGGCTGCTCGATGCTGGTCCAGGCCTCGTTGATGAAACCGGGGATGGCGTCCTGCTTCCAGCCCAGCGCCGGCACCCACCAGGCGTGGATCACGTCGTCTGAAGTGATGACGAAGCGCACCTTGGTATCGACCGGCAGCACCAGGCGGTTGTCGACGTCCAGCAGGTAGTGCGGATGGCTCTCGCGGGTCGGCACGATGCCGCTCTGCCGCACCCGATCCGACTCGCGGTCCAGGCGGCTGGTGAAGGTGACGTTCTCGCCGAGGTATTCGTACTTCCACATCCACTGGTAGCCGGTGACCTTCACCGTCATCTCGGCATCGCGGGTGTCGTACATCTTGATCAGGTTGGCCGTGGCCGGCCATGCCATCACGATCAGGATGATCACCGGGATCACCGTCCAGATGATCTCGGCCTTGGTGTTGTGGCTGAAGGTGGCCGCGACCGCGCCCTTGGATTTGCGGAACTTGAAGATGGCGTAGGCCATCGCCCCGAACACGATGACGCCGATCACCGTGCAGATGATCAACGAGAGGTTGTTCGATTCCCAGGCCAGGCGCGAGGTCTGGGTCACCCCCTTGCCCATGTTCAGCTGCCACGGCTTGGGATCGGCCGCCTGGGCCCAGGCCAACGCCGGCATCAGTCCCCCGGTCGCCAGCACTGCGGCCACCGCGTTCACGCACTTCGTGCCCCACCTGCTGCTTTGCTTCATTGCCTAGACCCTTAGCGTCGTCGGTTGCCGCCATCGCTGGCGGCGAGCAAGCTTTCAAGTGTCTCTGCGAGCGTCTGACGTTCGGCCGGCGCGAGGAAACTCCCCACCTCCACCTGCCGGCCGCTGGATGCCAGCCGGACCCTCTCATCGTCGGTGAGCAGGCGCACCCAATGGGGGTGGGCCCGGAACACCGGCGATCCACCGGGTACGGGAATGACCTCCACGTACGCCGGCACTACCCGGATCTCCTCCTGTCGTTCACCACTGCGCCACAAGGCACGCAGCGCCGCCGCCAGCACCAGGCTGTAAAGCAGCGCGAACAGGGGCGCGAATGCATTGCCGGCCAACCACCCAAGGGCGGACACCAGCCACATCGCACCCGACAACACGGTGAACAACAGGACGAACTGCCGGGCATCGAGCGCCCGTGGGGGACGCAGCCGCAGCTGCGTACCTGACCCATCCGGAGCTGGAAGCACCTCGATCATGTCGCAACCGCGTTCCTGCCGCGGGAAACGTCTCGATGGTAGCCCCGCCCTCTCGCCGGTAGCAAGGGTGCATTCACACTTTTTCCGATGCTGCAACACAGCATGAGGCCGGCGGCGCGAATGACGAATTCGGCACAAATGCGACCGAGTTTGCTGAACACGCCAAATCCACCACGGTTAGGGGCTATCAGCCCTTCATGAAGGTATCTGCGCGGCACTTCCGAAGGCCGCAAAAATGTTTAAAATCGCCAAGTTTTCCACTGGCCGGACCGGCATGAACGCACCTTCCTCCTCCCCTGCCGCGCACGACGCCCCGCGTCCCGGCGCGCTGCTGTCGCCGGAACTGCCGGCGCCCCCCAACCCGTTCCGCCAGGCCATCACCGATGCCTGGTTGAAGGACGAGGCCAGCCATGTGCGCGAGCTGCTGGCGCAGGCCCGCCTGCCCGCCGAGGAACAGGCCAGGGTGCAGGCGCTGGCCGCCGATCTGGTCGGCCGCGTGCGCGTGCGTGCCAAGGACCAGGGCGCCATCGAAGCCTTCATGCGCCAGTACGACCTGGGCAGCGAGGAAGGCGTGCTGCTGATGTGCGTGGCCGAGGCGCTGCTGCGCATTCCGGACCAGGACACCGCCGACAAGCTGATCCGCGACAAGCTGGCCGATGCCGACTGGGAAAAGCACCTGGGCGGCAGCGACTCGGTGCTGGTCAACGCCTCCACCTGGGGCCTGATGCTGACCGGCAAGCTGGTGCAGATGAACGACGCCACCCGCGCCGATGCCCCCAGCGCGTTCAAGCGCCTGGTCGGCCGCGTCGGTGAGCCGGTGGTGCGCCTGGCCGTGCGCCAGGCCATGAAGATCATGGGCCACCAGTTCGTCATGGGCCGCACCATCAGCGAAGCGCTGGCGCGCTCGCACAAGGGTGACAACGCCAGCTACCGCTACTCGTTCGACATGCTGGGCGAAGGCGCGCTGACCATGAAGGACGCGCTGCGCTACCTGGAAGACTACCGTCGTGCGATCCACGCCATCGGCGGTGACCACAAGGCACGCGGCGGCCGTCCGGATGGCGACGTCAACAACGCGCCGGGCATCTCGATCAAGCTGTCGGCGCTGTACCCGCGCTACGAGCACGCCAAGCGCGAGCGCGTGCTGAAGGACCTGGTGCCGGGCGTGCTGGAACTGGCGCAGCTGGCCAAGAGCTACGGCATCGGCTGCACCGTCGACGCCGAAGAGTCCGACCGCCTGGAACTGTCGCTGGACATCATCGAGCAGGTGTTCTCCGATGCCTCGCTGTCCGGCTGGGATGGCTTCGGCGTGGTCGTGCAGGCCTACCAGAAGCGCACCCCGTACACGATCGACCACCTGGCCGACATGGCGCGCCGCGCCGGTCGCCGCCTGCAGGTGCGCCTGGTCAAGGGCGCCTACTGGGATGCCGAGATCAAGCGCGCGCAGATCGAAGGCTATCCGGGCTACCCGGTGTTCACCCGCAAGCAGAACACCGACGTCTCCTACCTGGCCTGCGCCAAGCGTCTGTTCACGCATGCCGATGCGATCTACCCGATGTTCGCCACGCACAACGCGCACACCATCGCGGCGGTGCGCAGCATCGCCAACGGTGGCGTGTACGAACACCAGAAGCTGCACGGCATGGGCGACGACCTGTACGCCGAAGTGGTGCCGGCCGACCGCCTGGGCCTGCCGTGCCGCGTGTATGCGCCGGTCGGTTCGCATGAAGACCTGCTGCCCTACCTGGTGCGCCGCCTGCTGGAAAACGGCGCCAACTCCAGCTTCGTCAACCGCATCACCGACGAACGCGTGCCGATCGCCGACCTGATCCGCGATCCGGTCGAGATGGTCGCCTCGTTCGCTTCGATTCCGCATCCCAAGATCCCGCTGCCGGTTGACCTGCTGCGCAGCCAGAACCACGACAGGAAGAACTCCATGGGCGCCAACCTCGCCAACGACAACGAACTGCGCGCCCTGGCCGAGCAGATCAACGCTGCAGTGAAGCCGTGGCAGGCCGCTCCGCTGGTGCCGGGTGCGAACCCCGCCGGCGCCACACTGCCGGTGACCAACCCGGCCGACACCCGCGAAGTGGTCGGCCAGTGGCTGGCCGCCGATGCTGCCACCGTGCAGAAGGCCCTGGCCAACGCCGTGGCCGCGCAGCCGGCCTGGAACCGCACCCCGGCCGCCAGCCGCGCCGCCATCCTCGAGCACGCCGCCGACCAGCTGGAAGCGCGCATGCCGGAGTTCATGGCGCTGTGCGTGAAGGAAGCCGGCAAGAGCCTGCCCGACAGCATCGCCGAAGTGCGCGAAGCGGTGGACTTCCTGCGCTACTACGCCAAGCAGGCGCGCGAGCAGTTCAGCCACGCCGAGAAGCTGCCCAGCCCGACCGGTGAATCCAACGAGCTGCAGCTGCACGGCCGCGGCGTGTTCGTCTGCATCAGCCCGTGGAACTTCCCGCTGGCGATCTTCCTGGGCCAGGTGGCCGCCGCACTGGCCGCCGGCAACAGCGTCATCGCCAAGCCGGCCGAGCAGACCAACCTGATCGGCTACTACGCCGTGAAGCTGCTGCACGACGCCGGCGTGCCGGCCGAGGTGGTGCAGTTCCTGCCGGGCGACGGTGCCACCGTCGGTGCCGCGCTGACCGCCGACCCGCGCGTGGCCGGCGTGGCCTTCACCGGCTCCACCGACACCGCCCGTGCGATCAACCGCGCGATGGCCGCGCGTGATGCCGCCATCGGTGTGCTGATCGCCGAAACCGGCGGCCAGAATGCCTTCATCGCCGATTCCTCGGCGCTGCCGGAACAGCTGGTCAAGGACGCGATCGGTTCGGCCTTCACCTCCGCCGGCCAGCGCTGCTCGGCCGCGCGCGTGCTGTTCGTGCAGGACGACATCGCCGACAAGGTGATGACCATGCTGGCCGGTGCGATGAAGGAACTGAAGGTCGGCAACCCCGGCCTGCTGTCCACCGACGTCGGCCCGGTGATCGACGCCGATGCGCTGAAGATCCTGCAGGACCACGCCGCGCGCATGGACCGCGAAGCGCGCCTGATCGCTGCTGCCGAACTGTCCACCGAAGCCGCCAACGGCACGTTCTTCGCACCGCGTGCGTATGAATTGAAGGACCTGGCCCAGCTGCAGAAGGAAGTGTTCGGTCCGGTGCTGCACGTCATCCGCTGGAAGGGCGACCAGCTCGACGCGGTGATCGACCAGATCAACGCCACCGGCTACGGCCTGACCTTGGGCGTGCATTCGCGCATCGACGAAACCGTTGATCGCATCAGCAACGGCGTCCACGTCGGCAACGTCTACGTCAACCGCAACCAGATCGGTGCGGTGGTCGGCGTGCAGCCGTTCGGCGGCCAGGGCCTGTCCGGCACCGGCCCGAAGGCCGGCGGCCCGCACTACCTGCTGCGCTTCGCCACCGAAAAGACGGTGACGGTGAACACCACCGCCGCCGGTGGCAACGCCTCGCTGCTGACCCTGGGCGACTGATTCCAGACGTCATGCAGTGAACGAAAAACCCCGCGAACGCGGGGTTTTTTTGTGCTTTGCTTCCTGTAGAGCCGAGCCCACGCTCGGCTTTCCTGGCGCAGCCGAGCATGGGCTCGGCGCTACAGAGGCAGGGCGACACTGAACCGATTGGCCGCCCGCTTCGCCAGCTCGCCCTGCACGCGTGCGATGCGCGTCTCCACATCGCCTTCCAGCAGCACATACTCGACACCTGCTACCTGCAACTGCTGCAGATACCACGCATGCTGCTGCGCCCGGAACGCCTCGCCCACACGGGTTCCGTCCTGGTCGAACGGAATATCCGGCGCGCACAGGAACAGCAGGTCGTACCTTCGTCGCGCTGCCTGTCGCAGCGGCTCCGGTGCGGTACCGAACATCCATCCGCTGTAACCCAGTGTTACCAGCGGCGTGGTATCGCAGAACAGCCAGCGCTGCGCCGTCAGCGCCGCCGCATCCTCACGCCGGGGCTGCTCTTCGGCGATGCGCAGCAGGTCCGGTTCGCGCAGGTCACCGCCCTGCATCTCCCACAGCGTCCGCCCGTATTCCGCTACCCATGTCGTGTCCATGCGCTCGGCCAGCACGCGCGCCAGCGTGGTCTTGCCGGTGGATTCGCCACCGATGAAGGCCACGCGCTGCACGTAGTCCGCATACACCTGTGGCGCTAGGCCATGCCGAAGCGCATGCGGATCAGCGCGCAGCTGGGTACCGCTGGGCTGGCCGACATCGCGGCTGCGCTCCAGCCGCTGGTGCTGCACCGGTGCGTGGAAATGCGCGGCCAGCGCCGCGGCGAAACCATCGCCGTAGTCTTCACCGGTGAACACCGCCTGCACCGGCCCACCAAACAGGTGCAGGCACAGCCAGGCGGTGAAATCGCGCTGCGCCTGCTCGCTGTCGCTGTCGCGTGGCAGCGCGCGCGGTGGCAGGCCGTGCTGTTCGCAGAGCGCGGCCAGGCGGGCATCGTCCAGCACCGCCACCGTCGCCTGCGGAAAGCGCGCCCGCAGCCAACGTTCGCGGCGGGCGGCGCTGTAACCGGCAAAGCCCGGCTGCGACCAGCCGATCACCAGCAGCTGCCGGCAGTGCGCGGCGGCGAAGTCGATCAGGTGTTCATGGCCGCGGTGCAGCGGGCAGAACTTTCCCACCACCAGGCCCCGCGCAACGCGCTCAGGCAGCGGCATCGGCTGCCCTGGCCTCGGTCCGCATCAGGAGGCGCCAGTGGCGCAGGGCGACCAGCGCGTTTATCCAGAAACCGATGTAAAGGATCGAGGTCAGGTGCAGTCCTCGGCTGTAGTACAGCGGCACCGCCACGGTATTCACCAGCAGCCACACCCACCACGATTCCAGCTTGCGGCGCATCATCAGGATCTGCGCGATCACGCTCAGCACCAGCACCGCCGAATCGATATACGGTGCATAAGCATTGGTCAGGCGGGTCAGCATCCAGCCGTAGCCGAAGGTTGCGACCACCGCCAGCGGCGCCAGCCAGACCCAGGCGCGTGGTCGCAAGGAGGTGATCGGCAGCGGCGCGCCGTGGTTACCACGCAGCCACTGCCACCAGCCCAGCACGCTGATGGCGATGAAGAAGAACTGCAGCACCATGTCTGCATACAGGTGAGAGCGCTCGAACACCGCCGCGAACAGCGCGCAGCCGACGACGCCCAGCCACCAGGTGTGCACGTTGTTGCGGCCCGCCAGCAGGATCGAGCCGGCGACGGCGATGTTGGCGGCCAGCTCCAGCTGGAAGTTCGGGTCAGACAGGTTCATCGCGCTATTGTCGTTGATCCGCGCGCCATGCGTGGATCACTCCTGCGCACTGGGGTCAGAGCCCTTTCCTTCGGAAAGGGTTTCGCTCCCGCCACACCGCAGCAGATGCACGCCATGCATGGATGGCCGCCGCCACAAAAAGAAAGCCCCGCTTGCGCGGGGCTCTCTCGTGCTGCTTCAGGCCAGGGCCTGGATCAGAACTTGTACTGCATCGAAGCTGCCAGCACGTCGCCGCTCACCTTGTACTTGCCGGTCACGGTGTTGCCGGTGGCCGAGGTCGAGGTGATGTTCGGATCCTTGGTGAACAGGTGGGTGTAGCCCACGCTGTATTCCATCTTGTCCGAAGCGGCATAGGTCAGGCCCAGCGACAGCCACTTGCGGGTGGTGTCCGGCACGCGCACGTCGCGGTGGGCGTCGGTGGTCGGGGTCTGGTCGTAGGCGAGACCGCCGCGCAGGGTCAGCTTCTCGTTCATGCGGTACTCGGTACCGATCGACGCGAAGGTGGTGTCGCGGTAGTGGAACGGCAGCACGCTGTCCGGCTGGTTGGAGTCATAGTCGACGGTGACCTGGTCGAACTTGCTCCACGCCGTGCGCGTGACTTCGGCCATGATCTGCCACTGGTCGTTCACGCGGTGGGTGAAGCCCACGGTGGCGCTGGCCGGCAGGGTGATGGTCGCGCGGCCGTTGCTGTCGATGAAGGTACCCGGGGCCGCAGTCCGCAGGAACTGCTCGGCGGCCGGCGTCATGGTGAAGTCGGCCTTGCCGTCGGTGATCTTGTGTTCGACTTTCGAGCGGTAGCTGAAGGCGATGTTGGTGCCTTCCACCGGGGTGACGGTCATGCCCAGGGTGTAGCCCACGGACACTTCATCGCCCTTGATGCGCAGGTAGCCATCGGCGGTACCCGGCGAGAAGCCGAGCTGGGCCGCCTGACGGCCGGCGGCCTGTGCGGCAGCGGCGGCCTGGGCCGGGGTGCGGCCAGCGGCCAGCGCAGCGGCTGCAGCACGCTGCTGGGCGCTGGCATTGATCGCGCTGCCACCGTCAACGGCGCTGGTCAGGTCGACGTTCAGGCGCTCGGCGAATACCGAGGCACCGAACGACAGGTACGGGTTGACGTCGTAGGAGAACGCCACGCCCAGGTCGATCGCCTGCAGCTCGGTCTTGACGCCGTTGTAGCGGCCGACCCAGTCACGGTCGTATTCGGTCTTGAAGCCGAACGGCACGGTCAGCGATGCGCCGAAGTGCATGTTCTCCTTCTCGCCGAACGGCAGGTGGAAGTAGGCGGCCGGAACCGGGGCGATCATGCCGGCATCGCCGCCGTTGCCACCGGAAATCGGAGCGCCGTTGGCGTACTTGCCCTGGCCACGGAACTTGGCGCCGAAGCTGATGGCGCTGACGTCGCCCTGGATCAGGGTGCCGTCGAGCAGGCGCATGGAGGCCGGGTTGGTGGCGATGACCGAGGCGTCACCTTCGGTCGAGGTGGAGCCGGCGAACGCGCGGCCCAGGCCCTTGGCGCTGTTTTCCTTCAGCTGGAAGGCGGCAGCATTGGCATCGGCGGCGGCCAGCGCACCGGCAACGCCGACGGCCAGCAGGGTCAGTCGGGCAATGGTGGAAGCGGTTTGCATCGTAGTTCTCTCTCCGGTAAGCGGTGATGTTGCTCTGAGTGCGCCTGCGCCCGATCGGCCCGTGGGCCCTTCGAAGCGCGCCGGATTCCCCTCCCGACATACGACGCCGTATGCGAGTATTACCCAGAGCTGTTAATGAAACAATAACAGCGCAGGCGGTTTTTTCGTCTCAAAAGCTGAACAGGACCGTCCCCACCGAAAGTGGCCGCACGCTAGGCTATTGGCATGTTCGTCTCGCTCCCGTCCCGCAAGAAGGCGGCCCTGCGCTGGGCCACGCCCGTGCTGTTTGCGGCACTGTGGCTGGCGTTCCTGTGGTCGATCTCGCGCCCGGACGATGCCCGTGGCAGCCTCTGGCTGGACTGGGGTGCCCTGTCCACCGGCCTGACCCACCCGCTGGACTGGTGGGCGACCCTGCAGGACGGCAGCGTGCTGCGGCTGTTCACCGCCCTGTTCCTGCACGCGGACTGGTCGCACCTGCTGGGCAACCTGGTGTTCCTGCTGATCTTCGGCCTGCCCGCCGAACGGGTGCTGGGGCCGTGGCGCCTGCTGCTGCTGTTCCTGGTGGGCGGCGCGGTATCCAATCTTGTGGCGATCTACACGATGGGCAGCCCGGACCAGATCATCATCGGTGCCAGCGGTGCAGTGTCGGCGCTGATTGGCGCCTACCTGGCGCTGTTCCCGGGCGCCCGGCTGGGCGTGGTGATTCCGCTGGGCCTGTTCCTGGAGTTCGTACGCGCCCCGGCCTATCTGCTGATCGGGGTCTGGGCGGCATTGCAGGTGGTGTTCGCCCACATCGGCCCGAGCTTCGGCATGGTGGCCTGGTGGGCGCACATCGGCGGCTTCGTATTTGGCCTGGTGTACGGCGTGTACGTGCGCGCCGCGATCGCGCGCCGCCTGCGCAAGCGGCACGGGTTCTGACCCGCTGGTAGTGCCGGCCGCTGGCCGGCGAGCGCCTGTGTCTTCTGCCCCGGGCCTACGCCGGGCAGGGCCCGGCGCTACCGTCAGGGCTTGGCCGGGGCCGGGATGGGCTTGGCTTCCGGCTTGGTTTCCGGCTTTGCTTCCGGCTTTGCTTCCGGCTTTGCTTCCGGCTTTGCTTCCGGCTTTGCTTCCGGCTTTGCTTCCGGCTTCGCTTCCGGCCTTGCTTCCGGCTTTGCCGCCGCGGCCTTCGCGGCCTTGGCCGCATCTGCCTTGGCGGCTTCGGCCTTCAACCGTGCCACCACCGAACCGGGATTCTTCAGTTCGGCCAGCGCATCGTTGATCGGGCCGTCGCCTGGCAGCACCGCGCCGGCGTGGTAGCCCTCGGTGCCTTCGTCATCGCCGCGCAGGTGGCCCGGCAAGGTCGCTTCGCTGTAATCGCTCAGGCTGGCCGGCAGAGCATCGTCGGCCGGCGTCGGGGCGGGCTTCAACTCGACGTCCGGCACGATGCCGGTGGCCTGGATCGACTTGCCGCTGGGCGTGTAATAGCGCGCGGTAGTCAGCTTCACCGAGTCGCCGTTGTCCAGCGGCAGCACGGTCTGCACCGAACCCTTGCCGAAGGTACGGCTGCCGACCACGCGTGCGCGCTTGTTGTCGCGCAGCGCGCCGGCCAGCACTTCCGAGGCACTGGCCGAACCGGCATCGGCCAGCACCACCACCGGTGCGCCCTTCAGCAGGTCGCCCGGCGTCGCATCGAAGCGTGCATCACTGATGCTGATGCGGCCGCGGGTGCTGACGATGTTGCCCTTGTCGAGCAGATCGTCGGCCACCTGCACGGCGGCGGTCAGCAGGCCACCCGGGTTGCTGCGCAGGTCCAGCACCAGGCCCTTGAGCTGGCCACCGGACTGCTTCTGCAACTGCTGTACGTGCTTCTGGAAGTCCGAACCGGTATCGGCCTGGAAGGTGCTGAGGCGGATGTAGCCATAGCCCGGCTCCAGCAGACGGCTGCGCACGCTGGTGACGCGGATGGTCTGGCGGGTGAGGCTGACATCGAACGGCTTCGGCTTGCCATCGCGCACGATGGTCAGCACCACCTTGCTGCCGGCCGGGCCGCGCAGCGGCTCGCTGGCATCGATCGCACTGATCGGCTTGCCGTCGATGGCGATGATCAGGTCACCGGCAAGGATGCCGGCCTTGGCCGCCGGCGTGTCGTCGATCGGCGAGATCACCTTCATGCTGGCGTTGTCCGGCTGCTGCTGCAGCTCCACGCCGATGCCTTCGTAGGCGCCGTTGGCCTGTTCGTCGAAGGCCTGCGCGTCTTCCTTGTTGAAGTAGGTGCTGTGCGGATCGAGATCCAGCAGCAGGCCGCGCACCGCCGACTGCATCAGCTTCTTGTCATCGACCGGATCGACATAGGCCGCTCGCACCGCGTTGTACACGGCCACGAAGCGGCGGATCTCCTCCAGCGGCACCTTCGAGGTCACCGCCTCCTCGCTGTTCGCTGCCTGCCCGCTGGTTTCCTGGCTCGGGGCGGGCGCGGTCTGCTGCGCCCAGGACAGCGCCGGCAACAGGGCCAGCAAGAGGGTGGCGGTACGGGCTGCGCGCATGGATCACTCCTGTCGACGTTGGCATCGTGCCCAAGGCACATGCACCGATTATGCGCGAAGCACAGCTAAATTCCCGTTGAATCCACCCTGCACGCGGAGGCGCTGGATTCAGCGCCGCTGCAGCCAGCTGTCGGGGTTCACCGGCTGCCCGCCACGGCGCAGCTCGAAGTACAGCGCGGTAACGCCCTGTCCGCCGGAATTGCCGACCTTGGCCACCGCATCGCCACGGCTGACCCGCGCGCCGGCGTCCTTCAGCAGGGTGTCGTTGTGCGCGTACAGGCTCATGTAGCCGTTGCCGTGATCGACGATCAGGATCATGCCGTAGCCGGTCATCCAGTCGGAGAACACCACGGTGCCGTCGGCCACGGCGGTAACGGTGCTGCCGGCGGGCGCGCCGATCAGCACACCGCTGCTGGTGCGGCCATCGGGCAGCTTGCCGCCATAGCGCGCCAGCAGGTTGCCCGACAACGGCCAGCCCAGGCCACCGACCTTGGGGGCCGGTGCGGAGGCGACGGCAGGCGGCACCTTGGTTGGCGGCTGCTGCGGACGGCCCTCCGCAGCAGCCTGGCGTGCGGCCTTTTCCGCGGCGGCCTTCTCGGCCGCGGCGCGGCGCGCTGCGGCGCGGCGCTCGGCTTCAGCCCGGGCCGCGGCGGCACGCAGGTTGGCCAGCAGCGTTTCCAGTGCCTTGGCATCCTGGCCCAGCGCCTGTTCCTTCTCGCGCTGGTCCTTGAAGCGTTCGTCCAGCGAAGCCACCGTCTTTGCGCGATCGCGGCGATCGGCTTCCAGTGCGGCTGCCTGCTGCTTCTGGTCCTGCTGCGTCCCCTGCAGCTTCTGCTTGCGCTCGGCGATCTGCGCCTGCACCGCTTCCAGTTCCTTCAGGTCAGCAGTCAGCGTGGTGATGCGCTGTGCGCGCTCGCGCTGCAGGTAGCGGTGGTAGGCCAGTGCACGGTTGGCGTCGGCCACCGTGTCCTGCGACAGCAGCAGCTTCAGCGGTGCGTGGTTGCCCAGCTGATACGCCGCACGCAGCAGCCCGGCCAGTTCGCGATGCTGCTGGGCCAGGTTGGTCTGCAGGGTGTTGCGGCGCTGTTCGGCTTCGGCGAGGGCGCGGCCCTGCTCGCGCAGCGCGGCTTCCGTCTGCGCAAGTGCACGGCCGGTGCGGGCCACCTTCTCGTCGGCCTCGCGCAACTGCTGCGACGCCTGGCCGCGCTGGCCTTCAATCTGCCGCCGCTCCTGCGCCACGCCTTTCAGTTCGGTGCGCAGCTTCTGCAGTTTGCGCTCGGCCTCGCGGGTGGTCTGCGCGGCACCCGGCAGTGGCAGCGCCAAGGCAATGGCCAGCCCCAACAGCAGGCAGCGCCCGCCGCGGGCAGCGGCGATGTGACGTCGGCGTGATGGGAAGGCGTTGTTGCGCAAGGGCTTTCCAGTGACTTCAGGCAGTTGCAGGGGGTACCGGGGAATGGTGACATCTCCGCACGCGGCCTGCCAGCCGCACATCCATCGAGGCCCCATGAAAACTCTTTCCATTCCGCTGTTGTTGGGCGTCCTGCTCGTCGCCGCCCCGGCCGGCGCCCAGGACAACATCAGCAAGGTCAACGGCAGCATCAGTGCCGAACCTGGCCAGCGCTACGGCAAGCTGGACACCGTCAACGGGGGGATCCGTGTCGGTGAAGGCGTCGAGACCGGCAGCATCGACACCGTCAACGGCGGGGTCAAGGTCGCCGACCGTGCACGCACCGGCAAGATCGAAACGGTCAACGGCGGGGTGCGCCTTGGCCGTGAGGTGATCGCCCGCGGCAGCGTCAGCACCGTCAACGGCAGCATCTTCAGCGACCGCGGCAGCCAGGTCGAAGGCGGCGTCGAGACCGTGAACGGCGGTATCGGCCTGGTCGAAAGCCGCGTCGGCAAGGACGTGGAGACCGTCAACGGCGACATCACCGTCGGCATCGGTTCCCAGGTCAACGGCGGCGTGCACGTGCGCAAGCCGAACTTCAGTGTCTCGCTGACCGCCAGCCGCAAGCCGCGCGTGATCATCGGCCCGAATGCGGTGGTCAACGGTCCGCTGCAGTTCGAGCGCGAGGTGGTGCTGTACGTGCATCGCACCGCCCGTATCGGGCCGGTGACCGGCGCCGAGCCGATCCCGTTCGACACCGAAACCGCTCCGGCGGACTGAGCGCACCGGACCGCTTGGTTCGGTGATACTCGCTGACACCGGCCGTGCACGACGTGCGGCCGCCCTTTGTTTTCCAGGAATCGACGATGCCCCGCAAACTCCTCCTGTGCCTGGCCGCCGCGGCCGCGCTCAGTGCCTGCAAAGGCGACGACACGCCGGCCACCGCGCCGGCCGCCGATACCGCTGCCGTTGCCCCGAAGCCGGCCGCTCACCAGTTCTCCCCGGAGATCAACGCCGGCGACTTCGCCGAGATGGTCAAGACGCTGGCTTCGGATGAATTCGAAGGCCGCGCCCCGGGCAGCAAGGGTGAGGAACTGACGGTCAACTACATCCGCGACCAGATGCAGCGCATCGGCCTGCAGCCCGGCAACGGCGACAGCTGGTTCCAGGATGTGCCGATGACCGAAACCACGGCCGACGCATCGACCGTGCTGAAGATCACCCAGGGCGGCAAGACCACCGAGCTGAAGTTCGGTACCGACATGGTGGTCGGCACCCGTACCGGCCAGGCCGAGGTGAAGGTCGACGCCAGCGACCTGGTGTTCGTCGGCTACGGCGTCGATGCGCCCGAACAGAAGTGGAACGACTACGCCGGCCAGGATTGGAAGGGCAAGACCGTCGTGATGTTCGTCAACGACCCGGGCTTCCATGTCGATGACGCAACGTTGTTCGACGGCAAGCGCATGACCTACTACGGCCGCTGGACGTACAAGTTCGAGGAGGCCGCCCGCAAGGGCGCCGCAGCCGCGCTGATCGTGCACGACACCGCGGGCGCGTCCTACGGCTGGGATGTGGTGAAGAACTCCTGGGCCGGCCCGCAGTACGACCTGCCGGCCAAGGATGACCCGGAAGCCCGTATTCCGGTACAGGGCTGGCTGAGTGCCGACGCCGCCAAGGCGCTGTTTGCCGGTGCCGGCCTGGACCTGGCACAGGCTTACAAGGATGCCAGCAAGCGCGGCTTCAAGCCGGTGCCGTTGAAGGCCACCGCGGCCGTCGACCTGAAGAGCCAGATCGCGCAGAAGCAGTCGCGCAACGTGGTGGGCGTGCTGCCGGGCAGCAAGCGTGCCGACGAAGCCGTGCTGTACATGGCGCACTGGGATCACCTGGGCAAGCACGAGGGTGAGACCGGCGACAACATCTACAACGGTGCGGTCGACAACGCGACCGGCGTGGCCGGCATCCTTGAGGTGGCCGAAGCCATGGCCCACCAGGATCCGAAGCCGGAGCGTTCGGTGGTGTTCCTGGCCGTGACGCTGGAAGAGTCCGGCCTGCTGGGTTCCAAGTACTACGTCTCCCACCCGACCTTCCCGCTGGACAAGATCGCCGGTGTGATCAACATCGATGCGATGTCGGTGGCCGGCCGCGCCAAGGACGTGACCGTCACTGGCTTCGGCAGCTCCGAGCTGGAGGACATCCTCAAGCCGCTGGCTGCGGCCCAGGGCCGTACCCTGCACGGTGAGACCTCGGTGCAGAGCGGCTTCTACTTCCGCTCGGATCACTTCAACTTCGCCAAGGCCGGTGTGCCGGCCCTGTACGCCGATGGCGGCGAGGACCTGCGCGAGGGTGGCGTGGAAGCGGGCCGCAAGGCCGCGGCGGACTACGGCGCCAACCGCTACCATAGCCCGAAGGACGAGTTCGACGCGGCCACCTGGAAGCTGGACGGCACGGTGGAAGACCTGCAGCTGATGTACGGCGTCGGCAAGGAACTGGCCGGTGGCGATCGTTGGCCGGACTGGTACGAGGGCAACCCGTTCAAGGCGGCTCGCGACGCGATGATGAAGGACAAGGCCCCGGCCAGGTAAGTCGGGCCATTCTCGACTGAACATCGGTGAGAGCAGAGCGGCGCCCCACGGGGCGCCGCTTTTTTTGTGCGCTCCACCATGGGTGGGTGCCAACCTTGGTTGGCACCTTGGTTCCCCGCCGAGAGCCACCACGCATGGGTGGGTCTATCTGGCCACCGATCGCGGTGTGTGCCTGCTGTGGGGAGTTACCAACCTTGGTAGGCGCCTGGGTTACGTGCCCGGCGTTTCCCGCGCACAAAGAAAAACCCCGCTGCGTGAGCAGCGGGGTTTTGGGTGTAAACCCTGGCGATGACCTACTCTCGCATGGCTTGAGCCACACTACCATCGGCGCAGCTGCGTTTCACTTCCGAGTTCGGGATGGGATCGGGTGGTTCCACAGCGCTAATTTCACCAGGGAGACGGTTGCAGCAGCGCTTGCAGCGCCAGCTTCGCGATCTTGCCCTTGGGGCGGAAGGAACCCGGAAAATGCAGTGCCTTCACTTAATAAGAAAAACCCCGCTGCGTGAGCAGCGGGGTTTTGGGTATAAACCCTGGCGATGACCTACTCTCGCATGGCTTGAGCCACACTACCATCGGCGCAGCTGCGTTTCACTTCCGAGTTCGGGATGGGATCGGGTGGTTCCACAGCGCTAATTTCACCAGGGAGGCTTTTGGAGAGTCGCACTCGTCCCGATGGGACAAGGCGCCAGCCTCGCATAGTTCTTGTGACGTAGCGTGCACTTGGATGCTCTTACGACGTTGTCGTAAAGCCAAGGCAACTTGAGGTTATATGGTCAAGCCGCACGGATCATTAGTATCAGTTAGCTCAATACATTGCTGTACTTACACACCTGACCTATCAACCACGTAGTCTACATGGTTCCTTCAGGGGGCTTGTGCCCCGGGAGATCTCATCTTGAGGCGCGCTTCCCGCTTAGATGCTTTCAGCGGTTATCGCTTCCGAACATAGCTACCCGGCAATGCCACTGGCGTGACAACCGGAACACCAGAGGTTCGTCCACTCCGGTCCTCTCGTACTAGGAGCAGCCCCTCTCAAATCTCCAACGCCCATGGCAGATAGGGACCGAACTGTCTCACGACGTTCTGAACCCAGCTCGCGTACCACTTTAAATGGCGAACAGCCATACCCTTGGGACCGACTACAGCCCCAGGATGTGATGAGCCGACATCGAGGTGCCAAACACCGCCGTCGATATGAACTCTTGGGCGGTATCAGCCTGTTATCCCCGGAGTACCTTTTATCCGTTGAGCGATGGCCCTTCCATACAGAACCACCGGATCACTAAGTCCTAGTTTCCTACCTGCTTGATCCGTCGATCTTGCAGTCAAGCACGCTTATGCCTTTGCACACAGTGCGCGATGTCCGACCGCGCTGAGCGTACCTTCGAGCTCCTCCGTTACTCTTTAGGAGGAGACCGCCCCAGTCAAACTACCCACCATACACGGTCCCCGACCCAGATAATGGGCCCAGGTTAGAACGTCAAGCACGACAGGGTGGTATTTCAAGGATGGCTCCGCTGCAGCTAGCGCCACAGTTTCATAGCCTCCCACCTATCCTACACAGACGAACTCAACGTTCAGTGTAAAGCTATAGTAAAGGTTCACGGGGTCTTTCCGTCTTGCCACGGGAACGCTGCATCTTCACAGCGATTTCAATTTCACTGAGTCTCGGGTGGAGACAGCGCCGCTGTCGTTACGCCATTCGTGCAGGTCGGAACTTACCCGACAAGGAATTTCGCTACCTTAGGACCGTTATAGTTACGGCCGCCGTTTACTGGGGCTTCGATCAAGAGCTTCGCCTTGCGGCTGACCCCATCAATTAACCTTCCAGCACCGGGCAGGCGTCACACCCTATACGTCCACTTTCGTGTTTGCAGAGTGCTGTGTTTTTGATAAACAGTCGCAGCGGCCTGGTTACTGCGACCCTCTTCAGCTATAGCTCGCATGAGCCACCAAAAAGGGTGCACCTTCTCCCGAAGTTACGGTGCCATGTTGCCTAGTTCCTTCACCCGAGTTCTCTCAAGCGCCTGAGAATTCTCATCCTACCCACCTGTGTCGGTTTACGGTACGGTCTGCGTAAGCTGAAGCTTAGGAGCTTTTCCTGGAAGCGTGGTATCAGTGACTTCGCCATAAAGGCTCGTCTCGGTGCTCGGTCTTGAAGGATCCCGGATTTGCCAAAGATCCAAACCTACCGCCTTTCCCCAGGACAACCAACGCCTGGTACACC